>PMUN01000013.1 GCA_003166875.1 Bryobacterales bacterium
CGGGGACCCGAACGAACAGGCCCACCCTGTCGTTAACAGGCCACCAATGGCGCAGATCACCAACAAGAATTTGTCGCGAGCAATGGCTGTTCCCCGATGCTGCCGTTATTAATGCAATAGACTGAGGGCAAAGCGGACAGTGAACTGATCGCACGCTTCTTGTTCGGCCCTTCGGATTTCCTGCTCGGCTTGGAGCCAGTCATCCAGTTCCGAGCCGGATTGACGGCCTCGCCGGATGTAGAGCTCATGCGCCCGGCGGCGGATGCGCTCTTTGAGCGAGAGGGTTTCGATCGGGGCTTCCTTTGCGCATGCGGGTGCCGGCATGGGCCGACAGCCTTCTTTCCAGAGAGTTTCGGCGACGGCGGCGAGGTTCGTGGTCGGGCTGTAGACCTTGACATCCTTCACCATTACATCTTGTACTTTCATCGGTGAGGTCCTCCTTCTTGAGATCACGTCCCCTTCCGGGGACACGATTTCCCTAAAAGCGTTTGCAAGTCAACGCCCGCAGTACCCTCCAATACTGCTCATGTTTTTCAACTAGATAGCAGGAGGGATCTCGGAGGGTGACCAGTTTCACCCACACCAGGGTGGCTGTATCGCACCACTCTGCGCTGCACCCCTCACCCCAGCCTGGCATTGTACACAACGCGCTCGAACTCGCTCAACAGTCCGATGGCCTCTCTATCAACGAACGGCAGGAACTGCATCAGGATCACTGCGCAAAGATCACGCTTCGGGTCGATCCAATAGAACGTGTTGTAGAGCCCTGCCCACGCCAAGCTTCCCGCTGACCGCCCGCCTGCGTAACGCGTGGTGTTGATCAAGAATCCCAATCCCCATTTCTCGGTATGGCCAGGCTGGATATCGACGTCGCTCGACAGGTTGGGCCTGCAGGTTTTCATCTTACCCGCCGTCAAGGCGCCAATTTGGTTCACTTTCATGCTGTCCACTGTTTTGGCCTGGAGAATCCGGGCGTTGTTGGGTCCCATGCCGTGGTTGAGAATCATCTGCATGAACCGGATATAATCGGCCCCAGAGGAGTAGAGACCGCCGCCACCGTTGAAGGACTTCGGAGGAGCGGGAGGCTTGCGGTCTTCCTGTTGCAAATCACCGTTCTTCGCCCGCCGATGGTTGCTCACCAGCCGCTCGAACTTCGCGGCTGGAATGATGTAGCTTGTGTCTTCCACACCCAAAGGCCGGAAAATCTTCTGCTGGAAGTATTCCTCCAGCGTCATTTCGCTGATGGCTTCCACCAGGCGGCCAGCCCAATCCAAGCCGCGCCCGTACTGCCAACGCTTTCCCGGCTCGAACATCAGTGGGCCGGGGACGGTCTGCGATTCCGGATTTTTGGACGTGTAGCGGAACATGTCTTCGTCCCAAATGTCGTAACAAAGTCCGGACGTGTGGGTCAGCAAATGGCGTAAGGTGGGCGAGGTGGTTGCGGGGCGCAGAGACGGCTTGCCGTTGGAGTCGAATCCCTCCAAGACTTGTACCTTTTCAAATTGCGGAAGGTGCCGGGCCACCGGCTCATCCAGATCCACTTTTCCCTGCTCGACCAACTGGAGGGCGGCCACTGTCGTGACCGCTTTGGTCATGGACATTATTTCGAATATGCTGTCGACCTGCACCGGCAGTCCGGAGGAATCTCGCTGACCGAACGCACCGGCGTAAAGCATTTTGTTCCCGCTGGCCACCATCCCCACCACTGCGGGAATCTTCCGCCGCACGATGCCCGCACGGAGCGCCTCATCAACCGCGATACTGCCGGAGGCCGCGAGTAGGTGGTTTAGGCTGGACGCAGCGGTAATGCCCGCGGCGAGAAAGTGTCTCCGATCGATGTCGCCCATGCTTCCATAAATGCTACCGCACTCGTGGGAAGCGAATTCGAGTCGGAAAATCATCCGGCGGACTCGTTCCCAGGAGGACCTGTACTTCAAGAATCGCCATCATGCCCCCTGGAAAGCATGCGTCTTCTGCTCGACGCCGGAGCAGACCCCAACGCCGCCAACGACTTTGCTGCGACGCCCCTCATGTGGTGCACCGGCGATGCTGTCAAAGTTCGGTTGCTGCTTTCGAAAGGTGCGAGGGTCAATGTTCGTTCGAAGCTTGGCCGCACACCGCTCCTGGTCGCCGCTGCTTATGACGGAGCCACCGAAGCCGCACGCCTCCTCATCGAAAAAGGCGCCGACGTGAACGCTCGCGATGAGAGCGGCATGAGTGTACTAGAACAGGCGGCCTCTTCCAACCACATCGAACTCGTCCGCCTTTTGTTGGCAAAAGGCGCCGACGTGAATACCGCGGACCTGGGCGCTGCACCGCGCTGATGTCTGCTGCCGGCAATGGCGACCGCAATGCGGCCATGGTCAAATTGCTGCTCGAGCCCGCGAACCAGCGCCAAAGAACCGTACGAGATTCCACCGGTGGAATTTAGTTCTTACCGGCAGTGGAAGGCGGCACGGGCAATCGTTTCTTCGTTTCCGGCTTCCGTACGGACCTGACTGGCGCGGACTTGATCGCTTCGAGCCGCAGATATCCCGCGGCTGCGCGGACGCGTACCGCTTCCTTCTTGTCTTCGAGCAACGGAACCAGATCCGACGCAGGAAGATGTTCGGTGTGATACTGGTTCTCCCAGTAACCGTCGGCAATCGCCATGCCCTGGATGCATAGGATGACGGCAACGGCTGTTACCCGCGCGAACTTCCGGCCCTCCGTCCAATTCCAGATCCACAGGGCTCCCAAGGCTGCGAATAGGGGCAGAGTGTGAACCAGGTATACCCGCAGCTTCAAACCCTCAAATAGCCATAGCGCGACGAAGTAGAGAGCAGTGAGCGGAAGAAACAGTCGAGCCAGAGGATGACAGCGCACACGGCGGTCCAGCAGCGCGACCGTCGCCCCGCCCCAGTAGAGCAGCAGCACGACGATCTCAGCACGGTAGGGACTTCTCCAGGACTTGCCGATGAATGCGCTAATGTAGCGGAGCTGAACCTCGCGGCTGAAGGATGTCCAAGGATGGAGCAATCCGCCGAACCGCGTGGTGCCTGCCGCTTCGCCGGCCAGGCCGGACACGTTGCCAGATAACTGGCGCACGAATGAGGGCCAATCTTCGAGTGCATATGCGGCATAGCCGGCCAATCCGATCATGTAGGGCAGAGCGGCCAGCGGCAGGAATTGCCAGCGCCAGAGCTGGCGGTCGAAACGAAACATTAACAAGCCAGTCCACCAAGGGCTAGAACACCGCATGGATGTGTCAGGCAAGCCGCAGCAACCAACGTGTGACTGAGAAGGATTGCGGTTGGAAGCGAGCGTTGCCGAAGCAGCATATAGACGGCGAGGCCTGAAAATCCTAACGCGGCGCACATCATGTTTGGCGTTATCAGCTACTACCGGG
>PMUN01000267.1 GCA_003166875.1 Bryobacterales bacterium
AAAAGTAGTTGACGCCGGACACTACTGGCGCAGGAGCGCAAAGCGTATTACGGTTGAGCAACGCAACCAGCGTTGGTCCCATCCATGCGAGCCGGATCAGCATTCCAGTCCCGCATTGCGGACAACGCCTGAGATCCTTTCCGGTGAGCGCCTGGTAATAGTCGCGATAGTCGGCAGGAGGTGGCAGCAGTTGGCTGGCCGGAGAGGACAGCAAGCGGCGGCATAGATCCAGTTTGGCGGCGCGGTGGCAATTGGCCAGGAACCCGTAGTAGCGGATGCGCTGAAAACCAGGCGGCAGCGAGTGGAGCAGGAAGCGGCGGATGAACTCATCGGCAGTAACCGTCATGTGCTTTTTTTGCCCATCGCGATAATCCTTCCATGCGAAGGTTACCTGCTGGTCTTCGATCGCCAGCAAGCGCGAATTAGAAATGGCCACGCGATGAGTATAGCGGCCGAGGTATTCCAGTACCTTCTGGGGACCGCCAAACGGCGGCTTGGCGTAAACCACCCATTTACTTTTTCCGAGCGGAGCCAGGAAGCGAGCAAACCGGGAAGGATCGGCTAATTCCGCCAGGTCTCCGAAGAACTCCAACTTACCGGCGGAGTGAGCTTGCTCTAAGTCTTCCAGAAAGAGGCGGCGGAACAGGGCGCTCAGCACCTTAACCGGCAGCAAAAAGCGGCGACGGCCGTTTATCCATTGATCGGTCTCAGGCGACAGACCGCCGCCGGGGACGACGCAGTGCAGGTGCGGATGAAAATGCAGGTTCTGTCCCCAGCTATGCAGAACAGCGAAGAAGCCGAGTTCCACACCCAGCCGCTGGGGGTCGCCGGCGATGCTGAGCAGGGTTTTAGAGGTGGCGCGAAACAGAATATCGTAGACCACGGCTTGGTTGTAGAAGGCGATGGCGGCGAGAGGTTCCGGGACCGTGAAGACGACGTGGAAGTATTCCGCCGGCAGCAACTCAGCTTGCCGCCGTTCCAGCCAATGAGCGCGCGCCAATCCCTGGCACTTAGGGCAATGGCGATTGCGGCAAGAGCGGTACTGCACGTGACTGTATTGACACGTTTGACGCTATCGGGTCGTGTCGGGTTGAGAATAACGGTACGTCCGTTCATGCCGCTACCTCCTGTGCTGGTGTCGGAACTCCAGCACGTTGGATCATGTAGTCTGCTGCTGCCTGAGCTTTGCTGGCAGCGGTAAAGAGGGCACGCTTATCAGCCTTGAGAACCTTCAACCACGAGTTGATGTACTGGGCATGATCGGCACGGGGTTCGGTGCTGAGTCCTAGGTGAGCACACGTAAACGCCGCTCCGAGTTCTGCTATCAGTTCTTCGGCGGCATAGGCATTGTCTCCGAATCGCTTGCCTAGCTGCCTGTCGCATCTGTGAGGGTTAGCCGTCCAACGGGTGTGTTCATGGGCAAGCGTGGAATAGTAGGAAACATTCTCGCCGAATGCTTGGAAGGGAGGCATCTGAATATGATCCGAATCAGCCGCGTAGTACGCTCGGTTACCGCCATGCCGTACGGTTGCGCCGATACCCTGGAAGAACGCTTCGGCACGTTCGATGCGTTCCGGCATGGGCATGTCCGGTTCCGATTTAGGCGTGTAGCCGTCTACCTGAGCGGAGTTGAACACGGCATAGCCACGCGTGAATATCAGGCGGGAACTACCGCCGGAATGTTCGGCCCCGTCATCTTGGGATTCGGTGGAATCATTAGCGAACTTCCAGAAAACTAGCGTGGTGGATTTCTCCCCCTTCCGAACCTGTCCGCCACGTTCGAGCCACTGTTTGTAAGTGCCCCACTCGCCTGATTCATAGCCTTTGGACTCAGCAGCAGCCCACAAGCACACGGTATTGATACCCCGGTATGGCTTCTTGCTGGCTACGTTGATGGGACTGAAGGCGAACCGGCCCGACGTGTGCCACGGCATTTTCCAATTGGCTACACCTTGTTCGATTGCGTTGATAATGTGGTCCGTCACAGTTGCGTAAACGTCCCGTTGATTGGTTGCGGTAATGTCAGAGGTAGACATCGTGAAACTCACCCTTTCGCGTTGTTTAGGGATCGTGGCAAGGTGGAACTTGTCGCGGTCCCGATTCGTTCTAGCGTACGATTCGGTTTACTAATCGAACACCAGAACTCACACAGATTACACCTAAGCGGTTAGCGAGCCAATAGACCGAAGCGTGTTTATTTTAGGCCCACACCTAAGCGGTGAGGTATCATGATTGCATGGCCAAGTTATCCCGCGATCTACTCCGGCAGGCGATGGCGGCAATGGGTTCGAAGGGTGGGAAACGGAGTCTGGAGACCATGACTCCGGCGGAACGCACTGCACGCGCTAAAAAGGCCGCGATGGCAGCAGCGAAGAAACGGACTGCCGATCGTCTTGCGAGGGAACGTCTGGCCAAAGGTTCGCGGCAAAAATAAATCTACCGATGAGTCATGCCGGGGGACCCCACGCGACCGGGGGGCGGGTCGAATCAGTGCAGGAATGGAGCCACGTGGGTACGGGCGCTAGCTCACATTGTCAGTAGCAGAAAAAAAATTAGAAAATAGAAAACTGGGATTGGAGGTACCCATGTCCGAAGCCAACAAAGCACTCGCAAAACGATGGTTCGAGGAAGTCTGGAACGAGGGCCGGAGCGAAACCATCCGGGAACTCCTCGCTGCCGAGGCCGTGATCCAGGAGGGCAGGTCCTGGAACTTCCTGAAATAAGTTGGGGCTTGCGTTATCTGTTACCTTTCTACAACAACCTCTGAGACTGTTGGGACGGTCCTCTCTTGAATTGGTGCATTGCTGGACGCGCCACCGGTAACTTTGTTCAGGTCCTGCTCCGACAACTCGGTCGCTAATGCCTCCGGTTCGGTCTTCTCAAGCTTCTTGGTATCTTCGCTCATGGTGTTCCTCCTTTCATGTAACCGGGCGGCAGTTCGATCTCTCCCGCACGATGGAGCATCCGCAGAAGTCCGCAGCACACTATGCCGCGTAACGCACCGGTGGCGACGCTGCCGAGAACTCACCCTTTGCGGAAGAAATACTTCTGGTAATTTTGACGTTCGATCGCCTGCAACTGCTCCGGCTTTGCCGCGAGGAATTCATCCACGGCCTTGTTGCAGCCTGGCCAGGGAGGATCGTTGTATTCGTCGAGCAACACAATCCCGCCGCTGCTGAGGCGTGGATAGAAGAATTCGAGACAGTCCTTATAGGAACCATAGAGATCGCAATCCAGATGTACGAACGAAAATACTTCATTGGCGCACCCGGCCAGGGTGTCGCTGAAATAACCCTGGTGCAATTCGACATGCTCCAAACCAAACAATACTAGCTTCTGTTTGACCAACGCGAATGAGGTATCTTTAAACCCGCCTTCGCTTTTATTGGGATCTCCCTCTGTACTCCTTAAAAAGCCGAGCTCTTGTTTCAATTTTTCAACGGGAAATCCTTCAAATGAATCAAAACCAAGAACGCGTTTCCGGCTGCCGCTGGACCGGAGATGGACAGACAAGGGAATCAGCGTCCTGCCGCGATGCACTCCGCATTCGGCAACGCTGCCCGGAATCGCCGCCGTCTGGTCGAGCAGGTCAAGAATAATATTAATGTTCGCCGCGCCACAGGGGGCGGGATGAGGGTTCGGGATAACAGCGGCTGGGAGCGATAAGTCATGAACGCGAGCGGCGATCCGGGGCCATTTGCGCACATCCATTCGCGCCAACACGGGAGCCGAAACCCTCCGCAAAGCAAGCTTCGCGGCCCCACGGATGGTCATCGGGTACTATTATATGTAAGCACTCAAATCGAGCGCCCTCGCTTGATTGTAGGTGATTCGGGTAGGCATAATGTGACACCCCATCCGCAATTTAATCAACTCGGCCCCTGATTGCTTTGTCAGGTCCGTCGGCATTCCGCCCACCAACAAAACCCTCCACACTACCGGCATCACCGTGCTACGCATCGCCGGGGGAAAGTTCGTGGCGTGGTGGCAGAATTGGGACATGCTGGTCGGGCATCAGCAGGAGATCCACGCCACGCGGGACTGCAAACTGGGGGCGGCGAGGGAAGCCGCCGAAAGATGCACCCAGCACATGAAGGCCAATGAATTTCCTCCTGAAACTAGGGCTTGAGTTCCTGCCAGCCAATCCATAAACGGCTTCGGTTGGCCAAGGGCCATCTGACGCGGCGCGACTTTATTGCGATTCTGCGGCGTATCTGGGCTCTGCCATTGCCGGTGGGGTAAGAACTGGCGGCTTTCCGAGGCGAAAGGGTAGCGAAGAAAAGAAGAAGGGACGGTGGAGTGTCCGAGAATTGCGCAGAAACGCGCCCAAGTTTCCTGTTGACTCCTGCTGGGAGGGGCACCGCCCTCTTTTCATGGTACTGGTGGGACTTTCCGCCAATCCGTTGGCAGAAAAGTTCGTCGCGCTCAAGGCGATTGCTGAACACTACAGGAGCTGGAAAGCCAAAATGGAAATCCCAGATTAGGAGATCTATGATAAAGCTAACCACGACGGTCGCCTTGCTGGCCATCTCTCTCACCTGCGCGTCGCTGAAAGCCGGCGTCATCACCGAGTTCACAAGCGGCACCAACTACACGGGCTCAGCCGGATATGTCGGTCAGGAGTTCACGACCCCGTCCGGCGGACCATGGGACGACATCACCTTCAACTTCTTCTCCAATGAGGGACCGGCGACCACCCCCAACGCGCAAGGCGATTTGTTTCTAACAAGCACCGAGTATGTGGGAACGCCGGCCGGGTTGAGCACGTCGATACCCGGCTTCATCGCCGAAGCCCTTTCCTCGAGTATTTCGGGCGGCGCCTGGGTGTTGAGTCCCTCTGTGACCCTCCAGCCGAGTTCCGCTTACTACGTTTACAGCGACGCCCTTTTCTCGGCGGGTTCGATCACGGGCGCCAGCGCCCCCTCGGGGGCCACCTTCCTCTTCTCCCCCTCCTCGACGACGGACTTCGTAACCAGCCCCGCAAGCGCAAACTTCGAAGTATCCGGTTCCGCCGTTTCCGCAGTCCCCGAACCCGGCACCGTCTCGACCATCCTTCTCGGAGCATTCGCCGTAGCGGGCTTCGCGGCTCGATTGTGGCGCGTCAACGCCCTGAGGCGCGACAGCTATGGAGCGCGTTCGTGACCTGTCCGTCAACGCCGCTTTGGTCAGATACTTTTCCCGCTTAAATACCCATTCCGAGCTAAGATCAATGACAACGTCGCCGGGATCAGACGGGCAGTTGAGCGAAATAGTACAACCCCACCAATCACGCCGGGCTGATGGCGTAGGTTTCCGTCGCGGGGAGTAAGAATAGGCCGATATAAAGACATACGTGAATCGTCTCTCAGGGGTAAGAAAACTTTCAACGGTCCAAAATAAGGAGACGGGTGTATACTACCTGATGCCGGGAGGCCAAAATGGAAATCCGGCTGATAAGAATCTGTCCTTATGAAACTGAAAGTTCTGTGGATACTATGGGTCTTCATCCCCGCGATAAGCGCGGATACAATCACGTGCAACGCAGGCGCGGCTTCCGTCCCAGTTTTCAACCCGTCCAGCGTCTCCGAGGCAGTTGGCGACTACACCCTGGATTGTACCGGCGGGACGCCGGTGTTGCCGCCCAATCCCATCCCTGAGATAAACGTCACCGCCTTTATGAACGTGTCGATACTCAACACAGACGGTTGGGTTTTGTCCGACGGCGTGAACATGACTCCGGGCATACTCGGAGCCAGCAACGATGTTGAGTTCGTGGGTGTGCCGTTCAATCCTCCGGGAGCCGGGACTGTTGTTTTCACGGTCGAAAATATCTTTGTGAATCCGAGCGCTGAAGCACCGGGCTTTCAATTCATGGAACTGGCGGAGGTATTCAGTACCATGTCGTTCGGCATCACGAACTCTGAGCAACTGGTCGCGGAGAACGCCGTCCCTGAGCCATTCTCATTGGTGTTCGTTGGTTTGGGCCTGGGCGCAATGTTGTTAGCGCGGAAGCACGGTTAGCAACGGGTCGAAGCGCCATCCTTTCCGGTCGGCATGAATGAAGCCGCTACTTCTGGCGCTGTACGCGATATCGTTCCAACCCCGCGAAATCAAACAACGCCACCACCGGCACCTTCAGCCGTTTGGCCATGTGCTCGATGGTCTCAAAAGACGGAGCGTTGATGCCACGCTCGATAAGGCTTAGGAAATCCACAGAGATCCCAACGAACTCCGCGAACCTCTCTTGACTTAGCTTTCGCTCAAGCCGGATGGTACGGAGCCGGTTTCCAAAGTCCTTTCGGAGGGAGGGCATTCAGGGGGACGCTAAAGTTCCATCCCAAACATGCCGTAGTATCGTTACGGGTACCACCGAATGAGATTACGGGTTCGTTTGAACACAAGCCGGTGGCCGTATTAGCAATGCGGACGGTCGAAAACCGAATTCTGTTCTTCAGCACGATTTGTGTCTCTTTGGTCACGGTCTCGTGCCATAAGTTCACATCGCCGTTGGATGACCACGCCAGCCACATTGGACGCTTCGTCCCCTCCGACGAAGAGCGGAAGTATGGTGAAAAAAACGCCAAGGACTTCAAAGGTTTCGTTTGGGGCCAGATCGTGACAGCTCAGCGGCGCTCGCCCGATTCGGATACGGAACAAAATTCTCAGGCGAGATGGATGAAGGGACCACCACGGCGCTGATCGAATACCAAAAGCATCGTGGAATTCCTGTCACCGGTGATCTCGACGAACGTACGCGAAAACAGATTTGGTCTGATCTTGGATGCAATCCGGGGAGCCCATTCGAGCGGGCGGAACCTACGTACTCACTGCCGAAAACGGGTTTCTACTCGCCGAGGGCTTATGGGTAAAGAGAGGGGACAATGTTGAACAGCCGACGTGGGACTCAATTCAAATCGCGCATGTTGAGTGTGAGAACTACGTCGGCGGAGCAAAACGGTGCTTAGACGTGTCCAATGTCGTGATATACATGCACGAAGAAATCAACAAATTCTTTCCACCCCCGGGCTGATGTTCTTGAAAGCAATCTGACGGAATGGGATGGAATTCATGTGGAGGCCGAGTATCGAAATCCCTTACGCCATCTTGACAATCCACTATTGGTTCGATCTCGAACACTCGAAGGCAACCAAAGCTTGTATCACAGAGTCCGAAACCCGTTACTACGACTTGACCGACGGTCAAAAGATCTTTGACCAGCTTTCGCAAAAGCAGAGCAAAGCTGAAGAACAGATACTACTGTTGCGAAAGCCTAACTGGAAGCTCTAGCGCGGCCCCACAAACGCATTTAGCCATCCGTGCGAAAGCACTGGAGGAGCAGCGCACCGTGACCGTGGCGAAGGTGAACTCGTGGCTGGACGGCGGCGCAAAAAGTCCGAACGAGCAGGTGCAGAAGACGAGATTGAAGGAACGGTTGCGGAGATGAATCGAAGAAAATGCGGCCAGCCTACCGCTAGGGTCAAAGCGGCTTACTCGGCGGAGCGAGATATAATGCGGTGATACCTTAAGGAGGACATCAATGTCCATTCAGTTGTTGCGCAAAGCAGCATTCGCCCTCTGTTTGCTCGCGGTGGGGTTGTTCGCCGCTGAGAATCCATTTGCCGGAACCTGGAAACTGAACGCCGCCAAGTCGAAACTGGCTGGCAGCGGAATCGGGCCAAGCGGTGGGGTTCGCGTTGAATCCGACGGTACGACCTACAAAGCATCCGTCGATACCACAGATGAGAAAGGGCAACCAGTAAAGTACGACTACGAAGCGTCGCTCGATGGCAAACCGAGCAAAGTGACCGGCTCTGCGGCGGTAGATGAGCTTTCGCTCAAGCGGGTCAATGACCATACGGTTAACGCCACCGGTAAGAAGAATGGCAAGGTGGTCTATACGGACAAGCGCACCGTTTCGCAGGACGGAAAGACGTATACAATTTCGCGGACCGGCACCGATGCTGCGGGTAAGAAGTATCACGCGACGATAGCCTTCGATAAGCAATAACGGTGCGACCGCCTCTTGCCTGCGCAGGAGTGTATCGCAGCCATTTTCACTTTGGGGGTCAGCCACGCTCTAATTGACAGGCCCCCTTTAGGAGTACTGAGCGACTAATCCTTCTTTCTGGATCGAGCGTTCGTCGCCTTACGCGGTGCGGTTTCCGATCCCACCTT
>PMUN01000303.1 GCA_003166875.1 Bryobacterales bacterium
CCAACGGTTCCGGACAACCAACCGCCAGTTTTCGCCGTCACGGCTAATAGACACGATACTCTCTGACCGCTTGATTTGTCCCCTTGCTGGCGCGCGGTGTTACCGAACCGCGACCGTAAGGGAGTCGGTGCCTGCGCCGATTCTTCACGGCCCCGTCAGCGAGGGGACATCCTCCCCACCATCTTCACCGGCCGCACCACATGCCGATACGGGCTCTCATGCCTCGGCGCTACATGATCCAGCCTCCGAAAATCCACCAACATCAAACACAGCGCCAAAAACACAAACCCGGCCGCCAACATCGTCAGGAGCCGGTGGCTGCGCCCAACGCCCCGGCTCCTGTCCTCCGATGCCAAGTTGGGCTCTTTAGTGGTCACGGTCTCAATCTTGGCTGTTGTCATGCATTTCTAATGTGCAATCCCTAGGCCACTAGCCACCGATCGATTTATCAATCAGTTCCAGACGAACCCACCAGCCGCCGAGAAGCGAACGGTTAATCCAGTAACCGGAAGATTACTGCTCACCGCCCAACATATGCGCTAGATTATGGGCAGGGTGCAGGGTGTCAATCCAAGACTTGTGGCTGTGCGCGGACCAATCAAAGGGTCCACCATCGCTCTGCCCGAGGGCGCCTATGCGGTCGGCCGCCAAGGCGTCAATAGCCTTCAACTCGAGGACCACGGAGTATCCCGCCAGCACTGCGTCTTCACGAGGGTCGGCGACGACTGCGAACTGAAGGATCTCGACAGCCGCAACGGCACTTTCGTGAATGGCGCACCAATCACGCTGCAGAAACTCAATTCCGGCGACGAGATTCGCATCGGCGGCTCATTGCTCGTCTACCTCACCGGAAGCCAGCAGGTTTCAAGCGGCGCTGATACCAAAACCCGCCAGC
This sequence comes from Bryobacterales bacterium, assembly GCA_003166875.1. Lineage (GTDB taxonomy): Bacteria > Acidobacteriota > Terriglobia > Bryobacterales > Bryobacteraceae > Palsa-89. The sequence goes on from PMUN01000303.1 coordinate 896, forward strand.
TCCGCGCCGAAGATTCGCTTTACATGGCATCGAGCGAAAAGGACATCTCCCCCTCCTATCGCGCCGTGCATGACCTGCGTCTCCTCCTGCGCGTGAGCACCATGCTGCATTCCTTCCGCGGATTGCACGACATGCAAGGGTTGCCCGCCGCGGAAGTCCTGAGAAGCCATCTCTCTTCGTTGCTGCTGGAATTGATCCCCGCTGAACGCGCCGGCGTTTTTATTCCCGGACAGGAACCTGACGGCTGGGCGCCTGACGCTGAAGTGTTTCAACGGATTTGCCGCGAACAGGTAGCAGTGTGGGTGGAGGACGCCGATGGCGCGGGTCTGGCCCAATTGGGCGCGCCTGTAATGATGCGCGGTGAATTGGCCGCCGTGATCTATCTGGAATCCGCCGATCCTACACGCCGGCTCGATGAAGGGCATTTACAGTTAGTCACTGCCGTGGCCGAAATGGCGTCGGGCGCTTGGGAGAACGCCACCATCCTGGGTTGGCTGCAGCAGGAAAACGAGCGGCTTCAGACCGAACTCAAGCTGGAACACGACATGTTGGGAGCGAGCGCGAAGATGCGCGACTTGCAACGCCAAATCGCGAAAGTGGCGCCGTCCAATTCCAATGTGTTGATCCTGGGCGAGAGCGGAACCGGAAAGGAGCTGATTGCCCGCGCCATTCACCGTAATAGCCTGCGCGCTAGCGGACCTTTCGTCGCCATCAATTGCGCCGCGCTGGCCGACAACTTGCTCGAAAGCGAGCTGTTCGGTCACGAAAAAGGCGCATTCACGGGAGCCGTTGCGCAAAAAAAAGGCAAGCTCGAGATGGCCGAAGGCGGTACCGTTTTGCTGGACGAGATCGGCGAGCTTTCCCCGATCCTGCAAGCAAAATTGCTGCGCGTCCTCCAGGAGCGCGAAATGGAACGCGTGGGCGGCACCAAGACCATCAAGCTCAACCTGCGCATCCTGGCCGCCACCAATCGCGATCTAGACGAAGCCGTCAAGCAGGGCGTCTTCCGGCAGGATCTTTATTACCGGCTCAACGTGGTGGTGCTGAAAGCGCCTGCTTTGCGCGATCGTCCTGAAGACATTTTGCCCCTGGCCGAACACTTCGCCAAAAAATTCGCGCGCGAGTGCGGCCGCAAAATCACGGGTCTCGCACCGGCCGCGCGAGCGTACCTCCGCGGCTATTCCTGGCCCGGCAATGTTCGGGAATTGGAGAACGCCATCGAGCGCGCCGTCGTGCTCGGCTCAGCCGATACAATTCTCCCCGAGGATCTGCCCGAGCACATACGTGAGTCACGTCCGGCCGAAGTCTCCACCACTTTATACGAGGAAGCCCTGGAAGACGCCAAGCGGAAAGTGGTCCTGAAAGCGTTCGAACAAGCCAACTACGAACACGAGATCGCCGCCAAAATCCTGGGCCTCCATCCGAACTATCTGCACAAGCTAATCCGCACCATGGACCTGAAACCGGCTCTCAAAAAGGCGGGAAAGTAGGGGGCAGTAACCAGAAACTAGAAACCAGAAACTAGTCCGTCTTGAAGAACGGCTGCCCCGCCAACGCCGTCCGGAACCCGAACACCGCGAGAGCCGCGGTAAACAAGATCGTAAAAGCGGTGTCGCCCGCGTACCAAACCGACCAATCCGTATTTACCGGAAACTGATTCACGAAGACCGCGACGAAAAGCGCGGCGGCCACGGCCAGAAGTCCGAATTGCATCAGAGTGAACACCATCAAGCCGAAGAACACAATGTTGATCGGCCACGCGATGAATGGACTCGGGTCGTTCGGAGCGTACATAGCAGCCAGCAAAATAATCACCACGCCCGCGGCCAACCACTGTTTCCGCAACAGCACGCGAAACAGAAAAATCAGGAACAGAATGCCAAGCGATTTACTGAGCGTATCCACGAACAAGAACAAAAAGTCCCCGGCCAGGTACCGCCCCCCTGACAGAGTAGCCAGGTCTGTCGATACTCTCGTGGCCGCTGTTCCGTGGATCCCGTACAGCAGGTTGCCAAAGCCTTGGACCAGCGCCAGGACTACGCCGCTGAGACATCCGATCAGTAAATCGCGGCCAACCAGCGGATCTCGAAACCCACCGGCCAGCACACGGCTCCAACTAATCATGGTTTGCGGCCAGCGCCTGCGGACAAACGGCTCGAATGAAATATAGGTCAGGGCCAGCACCACCGCGCCAAATACCGAGCGCATTGCCGCCATCACGAACAGGTCAGCTTCTCCGGCGCCCGCCGCGTGCGTCCCGCCGATCAGCCAACTTCCCAGGCCAAGACAAAGTGCGAACAAGCCCAGGCGGACAGCGCCGCGCGTATCGCCTCGCCCCAGACGCAGATTGTAGCGCGCGAACGGAACCGAACCAATCATCACGATCAGTTCCAATGCCAGATAAACCAAGCTGCCGGGCGATCTATCGCTGATTGCTGCCGCGGAGCGCGGAGTCTGATCCGGATTCAGGAGCTCCGCGTAGCTCACCGGACGGCCATGATACGTTGCTGCCTCCACGCGAATTGGAATCTCGCGCATCTCCGGATAATTGCCACGCCACGCCATGCGTGCATCCGCCATCACTGCGGGCGCCCATTCAGGTTCCACCGGCTTGAAGCTTGCGAGATCGAGACCGGCGGCTGCGAAGAACACCTGCCAGTCGGGCTCTGGCCACGGGCCTTTCCCACTATCAACCTCGGGCGGCACCGCGAGGAAGCCACGCATCCGGCCCTGCATATCGGTGGAAATCTCCAGCATTCCCGGAACGGTTTCGGGTGGATCGTTCCGAGTAACGCGCGGAATGTCCGATGCGTGGCGCGGCGCCAGCGGCACTGGGCTTGCGCGATACACGAACGCCACTGCTGGCGGACGGCTTGGCGCCAGCTGCGTGCCCTTTGTTTCGTTCCACCGGCGCATTACAATATTGATGCTGCCGAAACGGTAATCGAAAACATAAGCGCTCGAAACCGGCGTGCCTGTATAGCCGAGTTTCTGGCTGATCTCGCGAGCCTTCGCCAGCAGCACTTCGGGCGGATTGTCCATCGGAATCTTGGTCAACAAATTGATTCTTTGATTGACGGCAGCGTAGATTGCCATTCCAGCCAGGACGGCTACCAGGCAGCCCACCGTCATCACGCGGTTGCATTTAGCATTCTGGCCGGAAGCCGCCACCATCTCGGGCGACGGCGTTTCTCCCGCGGCCAGCGCTGCCGCTAATGCATCGCCGCCCGGCAGCCCGGCTGAAACAGCCAGCGCGGAATCCGGCCGATTACGCGGATCCGGCGCGAGGCATTGCAGGATGACGTTCTCAACCGCCGGATCGATCTCCTTGACGATGTTTCGGGGAGCCACCGGCATCCCTTCTTCGGTCAGCTTGATCAGCTCCGCGCGAGTGGAAGCATTGAACGGCCGCTTCCCGGTGAACATCTCGTACAGCACCACGCCCAACGCGTACACGTCGCTCTTCACGGACACTTCTTTTCCGGAAAGCTGCTCCGGCGCCATGTAGCCGGGCGTTCCGTTGCGGGCCTCCGCGCCATCGATTTGGCCCATGATTCCCGCCAGGCCAAAGTCCGTGATCAACACCTGGCCGCGCCCGTCGATCATGATGTTGCCGGGCTTCAGATCCCGATGCAGCACACCTTTGTTGTGCGCGGCGGCGAGACCAGCGCAAAGCTTGCGAGCGATTTCGAGCGCTTTATCTCGCGGCAATCTCCCGATCCTTCTGAGCAACGAATTCAGATCTTCTCCATCCACGTACTCCATCGAAAGGTACGGAATCCCTTCCACCTCGCCGATGTCATAAACGCGGCACACGTTGGGATGCGCTACTTGGCGTGCAATGCGGACTTCATTATGGAAACGGGCCAGCGCTTTCGGATCCTCCGCCATCTCCTGCGGCAGAAACTTAAGGGCCACCTGCTGGCCGAGGCGCAGATCGGTGGCGCGATAAACCTCGCCCATTCCCCCCGCGCCCAGTTTGCTGATGATGCGATACCGATCTGCCAATAGTGTTCCCGGCACGTACCGGCCGTCATCGGACGAGGGATCCGATGAGAGCGGTCGCACAAAAGCCACTTGCGTCGCGATCATCGAAGCCGGCGAGCTGGACGAGAGCGGATTGGCACATGCGGCGCAAAACCGGCTAGTCTCCGGATTGTCTGTTGCACAGCGGCTGCACTTCATTTGCCGTCCCTAATTATAATGGTGGGTACCAGCGTCCATGTTCCAGCCACATATTAGGGCCACCCCAGCACGTTCGTAACGGGCGCGAAGTAAGGCGGCTTTTGGAAACTAAGATTCAGAATCCGATACCGGCCGAGAGCGTGGTCCGGTCAGCGGGCATCGTCTCGGTGGCAGTGGCCATGTCACGCCTCACCGGACTGGTTCGCGAAATGGTGATGGCCCGGCTGTTCGGCGCCGGGTTCGTTTACGACGCCTTCCTGCTGGGGTTCCGCATTCCCAATCTCACTCGCGATCTGTTCGCCGAAGGCGCCCTGTCCTCGGCCTTCGTCCCCATCTTCACACAGACGCTCTCGCAGAAGGGCAGAAAAGAAGCAGCGGTCCTTTCCAATCTAGTGGCGACGGCGCTAATTCTGATCGTCGGCGCGTTCTGCGTGTTAGGCGTCATCTTCAGCCCCACGTTGGTCCTGTTGCTGGCCGAAGGATTCCGCCAGGTACCCGGCAAATTCGAACTCGCCGTGAAGATGACCCGCGTCATGTTCCCGTTTTTGCTGCTGGTGGCGCTGGCCGCGCAGGCTATGGGAGTGCTCAACGCCTGCAACCGCTTTGCCGTGCCTGCGCTCGCGTCCACTTTCTTCAACATCGGCTCGGTTGCGTTCGGACTGGCCTTTGGTTACTGGCTTGGGCCATTAATCGGAATCGAGCCGATCACCGGAATGGCAGTCGGAGTGGTGCTCGGCGGAGCGTTGCAACTCATCTGGCAACTGCCATCGCTGCGGCGGGAAGGATTCAGTTTTCATCCCAGCTTCGATTGGAATCATCCAGGACTGCGCAAGATTTTCACGCTCATGGGTCCCGCGATTCTGGGCAACGCAGCGGTTCAGATCAACGTGATGGTGAACACGAACTTCGCATCCCGCATTCCGGGCAACGGTCCGGTAAGCTGGCTGGGTTACGCCTTCCGTTTTATGCAATTGCCCTTGGGATTGTTTGGAGTGGCTATCGCCTCCGCGACCCTCCCTTCGATTTCGCGAAGCGCCGGCGCGGGAAACTTCGAGGAATTCCGGCGCACGCTATCGAAATCGCTGGGCATGGTATTTCTTTTGACGCTGCCCTCATCAATCGGGCTGATTGTGTTAGGTGATAGCATGATCGGCGCCATCTACCAGGGCGGGAAATTTCGAGCGTACGACACACATCAGACCGCGCTGGCTCTCTCCTGCTACGCTGTTGGCCTGGCTGGATATGCAGCGCTCAAGGTGTTGAATCCGGCGTTCTACGCACTGCATGACGCACGGACGCCGATGCTGATCAGCTTGGCTTCGATCGCCGTTAATTACATCACGGCGGTATTACTGCTCCGGACCACCAACCTGAGCCACGCCGGCCTGGCGCTTTCCACATCCACAGTGGCGATCTTCGGAGCAGTGGCCCTGTTTGCCATCCTGCGCGGCCGGATCGGCGGGATCTACGGCAGAAATTTAGCGAGCAGCATCTGGAGAATCACGCTAGCGTCAGCAGTGATGGGCGCAGCCGTATGGCTCTCGAGCCACGGCATGCAAGCCTGGCTCGGCACCACGCGCTGGGCCCGCTTGGCCGACCTCGCAACATCGATTCCCTTCGGGCTAGTAATCTTCTACGCCGCCTGCCGGATCATGCGCGTAACCGAGCTGGACCTGGCCACGCGATCACTCGCTGGGCCGATACTCCGGAGAGTCTGGAAGTGAAAACGCTCGCGGTTCGGATAGAGAGTGTTACCGAACCGCGACCGTGAGGGAGTCGGTGATTTTTTCACGGCTTCCTCGGCGCCGTAATCGCCTTCCGGATCTCCGCCAGCGGCGCGTTGTCATTGAACGTCACCACACCGTTCTTCACCTGGACGCCCAACTTGCGCCACAAATCGTCCAGGTCAGTTTCAACCGGAGTGGCCTTCATTCGATTGTAGAGATCGGCCAGCACCGTCGTGCCGGTGGAGCGATCTCCAACTTTCAGCACCTTCTCGATGGGCCATTCGTGAACGATAGTCCCGCCTGCCGCCACAATCGCCCGCATCGCGTCTTGCAGTCCTTTTTGATTTCGCGTGCGTTGCCGGATCTGGATGTCGGCCATCAGCCAGTACAACGCACCGCCCCAGTAGGTTCGTCCCCAGGTGTGCGTATTGTCCAGGCCTTGGTCGCCGGCCTGGGGCAGTCCCTGCGCCATATATTTCGACATTTCGCCCCAAACTTGTTCCGCTGTCAGATTGCCGATCTGGCAGCGTGCGATCGGTTCGATATACGTGGCCATTCCTTCTTCGATCCAATGATGCTCGCGTCCATCGCCCGCGATGTCGGGGAATGCCATATGGGTTAGTTCGTGAGTCATCATCCAGTCGGTATCGAGCTCTTTCTGGCTGGTGTGTTGTCCTACCGAGATTCGCGTGAATCCGCCGTCTGAGCCGTAGGTGGTTCCGTGAAAGATTCCACTCCGTCCTTCGGCGGGGTGCACAAGGATTCGAGGATGCGGAAGCGGAAAGCGGCCGAAGTATTCCGTAACCGCTTCCGCCGCGGTCGTGATCCAGGCCAGGATACGTTCTTGCGGCAGGTCGATCTTTCCTGGAGCGAACGTCACGTCGATCACCGCGCCGTCCACTTTAATTTGCGCTTGGAGCCCACCAACGGCCCAGCCGCACGCGAGCATCACAACGAAGAGGTTGTGGGGCAGGTTGCCAACCTGCGCGCCGATTGGCAATCGGCGCAAACTGCGCGGGTTACCAACCCGCGCGCAGGATGCCATCCTGCCCCACAGCCAAACTAACCCACTGCTGGGAATTCCCTCTTGCGGCATCGTACATATGATGTTTGACAGTGCCTTTCACGTTACGTTCCACCCTCGAATTACTTGGGGCTTCGAAGGAAATGTTAAGATGCACGTAGATGGCTGCAGATATTGAGCAGGTCGCCCGCCTACAATCGCTGGATTTGAAGATTGCGGAGCTAGAGCGGGAAGTTGCCACCCTTCCGAAACACATCGCGCAGATCGAGAAGGCTCTGGATTCCCACCTTCGCAGATTGGAGGCCGACCGGGCCGCGCTGGTGGCGAACCAAAAGGAACGGAAGCGCCTGGAAGACGACGTCAAAGTAGAGTCGCAGAAAATCTCGAAGCTGAGAGACCAGATGCTGGGAGCCAAAACCAATGAGCAGTATCGCGCCTTCCAGCACGAGATCACTTTCTGTGAAGATTCCATCCGCAAAGCCGAAGATCGCACCCTGGATTTGATGTCCGAGGCCGAGCCGCTGGATATAAACGTGAAGAAAGCGGAAGCCGCGCTGAAAGAAGAGAAGCAAACGGTGGAGGCGGAGAAAACGCGTGCCCGCGAGCGTACCGCCGTGGATCAAAAGCAGCTCGAGCAACTGCGGGCCGAACGCAAGACCTTGGTTGCGGGCCTAAAACCGCAAACCTACAGGGACTACGAACGCATTCGCAAGAAATGGCACGGAGCAGTGGTGGCCGAGATCGAGAACGGACGCTGCGGGGCTTGCCAGATCGTACTGCGTCCGCAGTTTTTCCAGGATCTGCGGCACAGCGCAGAGTTGATGTTCTGTGAAAGCTGCGGCCGCTTCCTGCACTATAATCCGCCAGTGAGCTTTGAGCAAGACCTGGCCGCGCATCAGTAGCTTGAAACATCATTTCGTTCTCCGGTGCTTGGTTTCCTTGGTGGGGCGGACCCCCTGGTCCGCGGCCGACGCCCCCGTCGGNNGCTTGCGCTACCATGCTTGTCATGGCCCGCCTCGTCTTCGCGTTCCTGATCGCTTCGGCGACCCTCCCCGCCCAAACCGTTATTCGGCTGGGGACGCTGGTACCTAAAGGATCCCGCTGGCACGACATCCTGCTCAACATGGGCGACGAATGGAAAAAGGCTTCCGGCGGCAAGATCGAACTGAAAATCTATCCCGGTGGCGAGCAGGGCGACGAGCCGGAGATGGTCCAGAAAGTCCGCATCAAGGGGTTGCAGGCGGTCGCGATTTCGGGAGCGGGCTTAAGCGGAATCGATGCCGCTGTTTCCGCTCTCCAGATCCCCATGATGCTCGATTCTTGGGAAGAACTGGATTATGTCCGCGATCACATCTCGGCGCGCCTCGAAAAAGGAATGGCGCAGCGCGGCTTTATTGTTCTCAATTGGGGCGACGCCGGCTCGGTACATTTCTTCACCAAGCGGCCGGTTTCCCGTCCCGACGAAATCCGTGGGTTGAGATTGTGCGTCTTGCAGGGCGACAGCGTTACTTTCGAACTATACAAGGCGAACGGCTTTCATCCAGTGGCTCTGGCGGCCACCGACATTCTCACCGGCCTGCAAACGGGACTCATCGAAGCGTTCCAATCACCGCCGTTAATTGCACTGAGCAACCAATGGTTCGGCGGTGCGAAGAACATGCTGGATATATCGTTCGCGCAACTGGTGGGCGCGACTCTGATCGACAAAGGCGTCTGGGATAAAATCCCGGCGCCGGTGCAAAAGCAGATGCTCGCGTCCGCACGTACCGCCGGCGTGGCCCTGCGCGCTGAGATCCGCACAGCCGAAGCTGGCGCCGTCCCGATCATGCAGCAATTCGGCCTCAATGTGGTTCACCCCGACGCCAAAACGGTCGCCGAATGGCGCAAACTCACCGAAAGTATCTGGCCGAAGTTCCGCGGACCCGTGGTTCCTGCTGACCTGTTCGACGAAGTGAAACGCCTTCGCAACGAATACCGCAAAACGCATCCGGTGGCCACTGTGGCGGGTAAGCCGTGAGCCAGGCGCCGCCGCCGCCCGAAACAACCGGACCCAGCACACCATTTCAAACTTTTGAGAACTTCTTCTCCGTTGTAGCGCTCTCGTTAATGACGGTGCTCCCGGTGATCGAGATGGCCGCGCGGCAGTTTCGCTGGCCCGGCATTCCCGGTTCTGCGGTGGTGGTGCAGCAGCTCACGCTGTGGATCGGGATGCTGGGCGGCATGCTAGCCTCGCGCTCGGACCGGCTGCTCGGATTATCTTCCAGCTCATTCCTGCCGGAATCGTGGCGCGGACCCGCGAAGGTGCTTTCCGGCACGGCCCTGGCCGCCGTTTCCACTTGCCTGGCCTGGGCCAGTTACGTATTCGTGACATCGGAACGCGACGCCGGAGCGTATCTGCTGCCCGGCGTGCCAAAGTGGACCGCCCTGTCCATCATGCTCATCGGTTTCGCCGTGATCGCTCTGCGCGCCGTCTCGCACGCGAGCAAAAGCTGGAAGGGCCGCGCCGTGGCCGCTCTCGGACTCTTCATCCCGGCTCTGATCGGATTCGTCATTCCCGTCGGCACGGTCGGCGTACTCCCGCTGTCGCTGACCGCTCTCCTGATCGTTAGCGTGCTCGGCCTTCCCATTTTTGCGGTGTTCGGTGGACTCGCTCTCCTGCTTTTCTGGAACGCCGGAACGCCTGCGGCATCGGTACCCGTCGAAATGTATCGCCTAGTGGCGTCGCCGCTGCTGCCATCCATCCCGTTGTTTACTTTGGCCGGTTATTTCATGGTGCAAGGCGGCGCCACCGTTCGCTTGTTGCGCGTGTTCACCGCGCTGTTTAGCTGGATACCCGGCGGCCTTGCTATTGCCACCGTCGCCATCTGCACTGTTTTCACTTTTGCCGGCTCGGGGCTCACCATTCTATCGCTGGGTGGATTGCTGGTGCCCATGCTGGTTAAAACGCGCTACCCGGAGAATTTCTCCATTGGATTGCTGACCTCATCCGGATCGCTCGGCCTCTTGTTTCCCACCAGCATTCCCGCGATTCTCTACTGCGTGTATTCGCGGACGCCCATGCCCCGTTTATTCACCGGCGCGATCCTACCCGAACTTCTGATGGTGAGCTGTGTAGCGGCAGTCGGAATTTACATGGGTTTAAAGCATGGAGCGGTTCGCGAACGGTTCGTGCCTCGCGAAGCTGCGGCCGCAATCTGGAAAGCCAAGTGGGAGTTGGCGCTGCCGGTGATCATGGTAGTGGGTCTATTCGGCGGATTTGGAACGCTGACCGAGGCTGCCGCGCTCACCGCTTTTTGCGCCTTCGTCGTGGAAGTCTTCATCTATCGCAACCTCAAACTAACGCGCGACTACCGGGAAGTATTTATCGAGTGCGCCACCATCGTGGGCGGCATCCTACTGATCATGGGCGTCGCACTCGGTTTCACCAATTATCTGGTTTATGCCGAGGTGCCTGCGAAACTCATCTCGTGGGTACAGACGCACGTCGAATCCAAATACCTGTTCCTGCTGCTGCTGAACGGCGCGCTACTGCTGGTGGGCGCGATCATGGACATATTCGCGGCGATTCTGGTGGTGGTGCCGCTGATCCAACCACTCGCCGCCGTCTACGGCATCGACCCAGTGCAAATGGGCGTCATCTTCATCGCCAACCTCGAACTGGGCTATCTGCATCCGCCGGTGGGCATCAATCTGTTCCTCTCCGCGTATCGATTCAAAAAGCCCATGGGCACCATCATCTGGGCCACGCTGCCGTTCTTGTTCATTCTGATGGGAACCGTCTTGCTGATCACCTACGTCCCGTGGCTCACCACCGCGCCGCTGCACTGGTGGTTGGATAAGTGACGCGGTGGGATAATAATCTCATGCCCGTCCGCACCACCAGCCGTTGAGCAGTCCTTTCCTGAGCCCAAGAAAGGGAAAGGGAAACGCGTTACGGGCCCGATGATTAAGGGTCATGGGAAGCGTGGTCCGCTTTACCCGGTCGACGAGAACCCGCATGACCTGGTTTTTTCCTGACCTCAACGTCTGGCTGGCCGCGAGATAGCTGCTGGCCCACCAAAGGTGATGACGACGCGCCGTGGCGCACGCATCCTGCGTGCCGCGCTCACACTCCTGAACGCTTGGGTTCGGTCGCCACGGGTGCTCGCAAGAGTGTATCTCGTGGACTTGCAGCCCATCCAATGGAATGAAAATCTTCGACCAGCGGGTGGGGCGGACCCCCTGGTCCGCGCGGNNTTTGCATTCGTCCATCCGAGATCAAGTGTTTTCGACGGTGCGAACACGGCACCGAAGAGTGCGTGCGCCACAAGCGGGTTGCATGGAATCGATAATTTGAGCCGCGTTGAAAGTACCAGTACCGTTGTCTCAAGCGTTCGCCGAACACCCCGAGCTATACTGGTCAAGCAGGATATATTTCTGGCCGTGATGCAACCTAGAATACCTCTTCGATATTGTTGGCTGGTTCTGTTTCTGCTGTTTGCCGGCGGGTGTTCCCGCAGCGCAAAAAGCTACCTGCAATCCGGCAAGAAATACTTCGATGCTGGAAAGTACGACGATGCCATAATCCTGTACAAGAAGGCCATCCAGAAGGAACCGAAATCAGGAGAAGCATACTATCGCCTGGCGCTCGCGGAACTGAAGCTGCGCAAAGTCCCCGATGCCTACCAGGCGCTCTCTGCGGCATCCACCTTTTCCGCGGATAACGTCGAGATACAAAGTGTGTTCGCTGACTTTTGTTATGAGATCTATTTGCTGCAACCGGATCATCCGAAAGGTCTCTACGACAAGGTTTCCAAGGTTTCCGCGGATCTGCTGGCTAAGGACAAGCATTCCTACGACGGCCTGCGCTTGAAAGGTTATCTGGACTTGACGGACCGCAAGCCGGCAGATGCCATTTATGTGCTCCGCCAAGCCGATCAAGTGCGTCCCATGCAGGCGCCAGTCGTCTATCCACTGGTCCAGGCACTGATGCAGGATCACCAGGAACAGGTGGCCGAAAAGGTGGCGCTTGATTTTCTACAAAAGAACAAGACGTTCGGCCCAATGTACGATGTTCTGTTTCACTTCTACAACAACAGTGGTAGGCAGGCAGAAGCCGAGAACATCCTGAAGGCCAAGGTGGACAATAATCCAAAACAGGCCGCTTTTGTTCTCAACCTCGCGGAGTATTACGGGCTTTTGAAACGGCCCGACGACGAAAAGAAAACCTTACAGCGGCTGATCGACAACCCCAAGGATTATGAGCACCCTCACGCTCTGGTGGGAGATTTCTATCTGGCCCAGCGCGATGCGCCCGCGGCCATGGACGAATATAACCAGGGCGTGAAGTCCGATCCGCAAAACAAGGCGCTCTATCAGAAGCTTATGGTAAATGCGCTGATCCGGGAGGGAAAGAAGGACGAAGCCAAAGCCGCGCTCGGGGAGCTTGCCAAGTCTCAGCCGAAGGATGATAATGTGCAACTGGCGCAGGCCACCATGTGGATCGAAGGCGGAAACCCGGCTGACGTGGATGCCGCCATCAACGTTCTCAAGCCGCTGGTGGAAAAGAAGCCAGCCGATGCTAACCGTCACTTTCGGCTCGGGCAAGCCTACCAGTTAAAAGGGAGGTATCAAGATGCGGAAGCCGAATGGAAGGCGGCGGTTCAGAATGATCCTAAACTTTTGCCTCCCCGCATGGCCTTGGCGGAATTAAGCCTGCAGACCGGACGATTCCCCGCCGCGCTGGCTTACTGCGACGAGATATTGAGCCATGACAAGAATAACCAGGGAGCGCGCTTTTTAAAGGCCATCGCGCTAATCAGCACCTCCAGAGCCGAGGAAGCGCGAACGCTATTGAATGAGTTGCTCAGAGAAGCTCCGAACTCCGTAATCGCGAAGCTGGCCATGGCCCGGTTAGAGCTTATCCAGAAACATCTGCCCGAAGCAGAAAAAGAATTCGGCGAGTTGTACAAGGTGGGCCAAACCGACTACCGGCCGTTGGATGGACTGCTGGCCACCTATCTGGCCGAGAACCAACCGGCCAAGGCGTCGGCACTCATGCAGAAGGAGCTGGCAGGCGCTCCCGACAAGCCCGTGCTAATTGTCCGGCAGGCGGAGTTAAACTACATCACCGGCAAGTATGCGGCGGCCCGGGACAGCTATCGGCAGCTGCTGGCGAAAGATCCGAATTCACCGCACCTGAATCAAAAAATCGGTGAAATCTCGACCCGGATGGGCGATAGCGATACGGCCATCCGCAGCTTTCGGAAAGCGGCCGAAACCGATCCGAAAGACCTGCGCAGCCTGGTTGAACTAGGATCTCTGTTGTTGTCGAACGGCAAGAAGCAAGAGGCGCTGGATATTTTCCGGAAGTGCTTGGCGCTGAGCCCGGATCAGCCGGCCATTTTGAATAATGTCGCCTACCTGATCGCCGATCTTAACGGGGATTACAAGGAAGCGCTGGAGCTGGCGCGCAAGGGATTGCAGAAAGCGCCGGGCGATGCTCACCTCACCGACACGGTGGGCTTCATTTATTGGAAGCAGCATCTCAACGACAGCGCCTTACAAACATTTCAAACGGTAGTCAAGAAAGTTCCCGATAACCCTACCTATCGCCTGCATCTCGCCAATGCAATGCTCGCACAGGGAGACAAGGACGGCGCCAGAACGCAACTAGAGGCAGCCCTTCTGCACAATCCCGCGAAGGATGAAGAGAGCGAAATCAAGACCTTGCTCGCCCGCATCGGACAGTAGCGCACGCACTCTGCGTGCCGCGTTCACACGGTCGTGAACACTTGGTCTTGGATGGACGAATGCAAAAGTGGGGCGGACCCCCTNNGCGGACCAGGGGGTCCGCCACCATTAGCCGAAGTTGTCATTCCATTGGATGGGCTGCAAGTGAATCTTCCGCGCACACGAGTGCACGCACGAGTGCGTGCGCTACAATTTGTTTCATCAAGGGAGACGAATTTGTGCGATTGAGCGTCCTTGTGGGATTGATGTGCTGTCTGGTCTTGGCGCAAGAACGCCGCGCGCCTGTGCAGGAGAGCTTCCGCTTCCGCGCCATGGGACCTGCAGTGGGGAACCGGATCTCAGCCGCAGCCGGCATTCCGGGCGATCCATCCACCTACTACGTGGGAGCCGCGTCGGGCGGCGTTTGGAAATCTACCAACGGCGGCACGACATGGAATCCGATCTTCGACAACCAGCCCGTGGCCGCCATCGGAGCGCTGGCCGTGGCTTCGTCCGATCACAAAGTGGTCTGGGCGGGAACGGGTGAAGCGTGGGCCATCCGCGACGTCGACATGACGGGCGACGGAGTCTACAAGTCCATCGACGAGGGCAAGACCTGGACGCACATGGGGCTCGACGCAACCGGGCGCATCGGACGCATCGTGATTCATCCCACGAATCCAAATGTTGTTTTTGTGTGTGCCCTGGGTCGTCTCACCGGACCCCAGCAGGAGCGCGGAGTCTATCGCACTAATGATGGCGGAAAGAATTGGGAACGCGTTTTGTTCGCCGACGCAAACACGGGCTGCTCAGGCCTCGCTATGGATCCGCACAATCCGCGCGTGTTGTTTGCCGGAATGTGGCAAGTGGAGATGCACACCTACGGCATGTTCAGCGGCGGACCCTCCAGCGCGGTCTACGTTTCGCGCGACGGCGGTACCAAGTGGACACGCCTGGAAGGTCACGGGCTGCCAAAATCGCCCGTGGGCAAAATAGATGTTGCGGTTGCCCCTACGGATTCCGGCCGCGTTTACGCGCTGATTCAAACTGCCGATCAAGGCTCGTTATGGCGATCGGATGACGGTGGCGAAAATTGGAGCGTAGCCAGTTGGGCGCGGGCCTTGATTGGGCGCGCCGGCTATTACATCCGCATCGCAGTATCTCCTTCGAACGAAGACGAAGTGCTAGTGGCGAACAGCAGTTTTCACCTGTCCAGCAACGGCGGAAAGACATTTAAGACGGTCCCCTGGGGCGGCGACACACATGATATCTGGATCGATCCGACGGACGGCAATCGCATTCTTGTGAGCCATGATGCCGGACTCTACATGACCAAGGATCACGGGCAAACATCGACTCGCGTCACGCTTCCGATCGGGCAGATGTATCACGTGGAAGTGGACAACGATGTGCCGTATCGTATTTACGGAAACATGCAGGACGATGGCACCATGCGTGGTCCGAGTAACTCGCCCGAGGTAAGCGCTTTTGTGCCGAGTGCTGGACCGGGCGGTGGGTTCGGGGGGGGCGGCGGATTCGGCCGTGGCTTGTTTAGCACCTGGGATCACGGGCTGGGCGGATGCGAATCCGGGTTTACGCTTCCTGACCCCACTGATCCCAACATCGTGTGGGCCACTTGCTATGGCGATGAGGTGACCCGCTACGACTACTCGACCAAGATGGCGCGCTCCGTGAGCCCGTGGCTGCACACTCTAGATTCAGAGCCAAACGTGGCCAAGTATCGCTGCCACTGGACGCCGCCGATGGCCATCGATCCTTTCGAACACAACGTCGTATATTACGGATGCCAGGTTATCTTCCGAACTTCCAACGGGGGCACCAGTTGGAACGTAATCAGTCCGGATCTGTCCACACAAGATCCCAGCCGCATTGTGTCGTCGGGAGGAATTGTCGGCGACAATCTGGGTCAGTTCTATGGTGAAGTTGTTTTTTCCATTGCTCCCTCCGATGTTCAGAAGGGGCTGATCTGGGCGGGCACCAACGACGGCAAGGTCTGGTACACCAAGGATGGCGGAACGAAGTGGAACGATGTCACAAAAAACATCAGCGGAATGCCGGCCTGGGGTGTCATCACCAAGATCCAGCCATCGCACTTTGACGCCGGGACTGCATACATTGCGGTGGACTTGCATCTGATGGACAACCGCGACCCATTCATTTTCAAGACGACCGATTTCGGCCAGACCTGGACTAAAATCAGCGACAGCCTGCCCAAGGGGCCGCTCGCGTATGCGCGAGTGATCACCGAGAATCCGAATCGCAAGGGCATGTTGTTCGCGGGAACGGGCAACGCGCTGTATTATTCCATGGACGACGGTGGAAATTGGAAGCAGCTTAAAGACGGATTGCCGCCGTCACCGGTTTCGTGGATCGTGGTGCAAAAGAATTATCACGACCTGGTGGTTTCGACATACGGGCGTGGATTTTACATTTTGGAGGATCTCACACCGCTCGAACAGCCGGAGACCGGCACGGAGGCGTCCGTGCGATTGTACGCGCCGCGCGCCACTTACCGTGTATTGTCCCGTGGTCGCGCCTTGCTGAATTATTCGCTCAAGGAACCGGCCAAAGATGAGATCAAGCTTGCGATTTTGGATTCACGCGATAAGGTGATTCGCGAGATGAAGGTGGGTAAGGGCCAGGCCGGGCTCAATCGAGTGGCTTGGGATCTGCGCTATGAAAAGCCGCACTTGGTGGAACTGCGCACTACGCCCCCGCAGAATCCGCACATTTGGGACGAACCACGCTTCGAGAAAGCTCAGACGCGCGCGATCACGCATTGGGGCTTGCAGCCGGCCGAGGTGGGGCCCATCGCGGCGCCGGGCAAATACACGGCGCGCCTGACAGTGGACGGGCAATCCTACACGCAGCCGCTTGAAATTCTGCGGCCGCCCTCGAGCCACGGAACGGATGCGGATCTGGAAGCGTCGGTAAGACTGCAGGTGAAGGTTCGCGATGATATCAGCACTGTGGCCGATATCGTGAACCAGATCGAATGGATGCGCAAACAGTTGGAGGATACCCGCAAGCCGGTGGCGGGACCAGGCGCCAAAGAAGCGCTATTGAAGGCCATGAACGCGATTGACCAGAAGATGCAAGAAGTGGAATACAAGTTGATCACACGGGCGGACGCGCTGAGCGACGACAAATATTTTCAGACCGCATACAAGCTGTATATGAATTTCATCTGGTTGAACGGCGAGATCGGGACTGGAGCGGGCGACGTAGCCGGCAGCGGCGATTATGGTCCAACCGAGACATCCATCGGTTTGGTACTTGGCCTGGAAAGTCAGTTGAAAGCAGTGCAGGCGGAATTTAAGAATCTGATGGAGAAAGATGTGCCGGCGTATAACAGCTCGCTTTCCGGGACCGGCATTAATCCGCTCACGGCCACGCCACCGCCCGCGCCCGCTGCGGCAACGCCAAGCCCAACCGGTGAACCGCGGCCATGAAGGGTACCGACTCCCTGACGGTCGCGG
>PMUN01000019.1 GCA_003166875.1 Bryobacterales bacterium
CCAGTTCCGGTCCATTTGGGAAGCGTCCCGCGAGCCAATGCGTTTGTGCGACGAGCACGGAACAAGTTTGAGAGTCAACCACGCTTTCGGTCGAATGGTGGGCGCTCCTGCTTCCACCCTCGCCGGCCAGGATATCGCGGCCCTCTTTCTTCCCGATGACCAGCCCGCCGTGCGCCGCTGGTACACCGGACATTTTGCTGCTGCCGGCGCCGAGCCTTGCCTCGAGCGCGAGTTCCAGTTTGTCGATGGACGCTCCGGCACGTTCGAAATCTCCCTAACCGTCATTCGGATCCCCGGCCAGCCCGCTCAGATGCTGGCCGTCTGCCACGACGTGACGGAGCGGAAACGGATCGTTGAGCGGGCCCAGATGCTGAGTTCCGCCAAGAACGAATTCCTGGCCAACATGAGCCATGAAATCCGCACGCCCTTAAACGGCATCCTCGGCATGACCGGTTTGGCCCTCCAGACCGAACTCGGCTCCGACACCCGCGAATACCTGGAGCTGGTCAAGTGCTCGGCGGAGTCACTTCTCGAAATGGTCAACGATGTTCTGGACTACTCAAAATATGAAGCCGGCAAAATGGTGCTTTGTCTCAGTGAGTTCTCCCTGCGTCAGGCCCTCGCGGAAGTGCTCAGCCCTGTGGCAGTGCGCGCGTCGGGGAAGGGTCTCAATTTCCGATATTCCGTCCAACCGGATCTGCCCGACCGTTTGATTGGCGACGACCAACGGCTGCGCCAGGTTTTGATGAATCTAGCCTCGAACGCCGTAAAGTTCACGCCTGCGGGCAAAGTGGAAATTCGAGTACAGAGCGAGTCCATCGCGGGGTCCGGAATCAAGCTCCATTTCACCGTCTCTGACACCGGCATCGGAATCTCGAGCGCCCGCCACGCACAAATCTTCGAGCCGTTTACACAAGTGGATGGGTCCAGCACCCGCAAATATGGGGGCACCGGGCTAGGGTTATCCATCGCCTCGGCCCTGGTGGAATTAATGGGCGGACGAATCTGGCTCGAGAGCGAACTCGGCCAAGGCAGTGCATTTCACTTTACCGTTGCGCTGGAAATCGCGCGAGATCACCCGGTTCGCCTACCGGGATTAGGACAGGAGGCGTTTCAATGAATACCGATTCCAAACCATTCTCGGTGGAAGAGCAACTCCACAAATTGGATGAATCCGTCGCGCTCAGCCGCGTCGGTGGCGACGTCGAACTGCTGCGCGAAGTAGTGGGACTGTTTTTGGACGACTATCCGCAGTCACTCGAAATGATCCGCGACGCCGTAGCCCGCGGCGATCAATCCGGCCTGGAACGGCATGCCCACAGCCTCAAGGGATCCGTCTCCACCTTCGGCGCTCAGGAAGCCTTTGATGCGGCCCTGGCGCTAGAAAAGCAAGGCCGCACCGGCGACCTGACCGAGGCTCCCGAGGGGCTTCGCCGCCTGGAAGATGCCTTAACCGCCCTCCGCCCCGAACTAGAAGCCCTCCAAACCAAGTAATAATGTGGCGCACGCTCTCAGCGTGCCGCGTTCACACTCGTGTGAACGCCTTTTTAGGTATTGACTGACCACCAGTCAGTACTGTATCCTGGCCACATATGACCCCCTTCCGCCGCTATGTCACCATCTGCGCCGCCGACGAACTCTGCTCACAAATCCTGAGCGTCGCCATTGCCTGGCAAGTCTACTCCACCACCCACAATCCCGTGAGCCTCGCCTACGTCGGCCTGACGCAGTTCTTTCCCAATATCGCGATGGCTCTGTTTGCCGGACAAGCCGCCGACCGTTTCGATCGCCGGAAAATCACCGGGCTCTCACTCTTCGTGCAGGCGCTTTGCGCCGCCGCACTCGCCGGAGTATCCGTCACCAGCGCCCAGTCCGTCGGACCCGTCTATCTCCTGCTGCTCGTCATCGGTTTGGCCCGCGCATTCTCCGCACCCGCCCTGCCGTCCATGTTGCCGCACCAAGTGAGCACCCGCGAATTTCCCCGTGCCGTCGCCGCTACTTCATCGGCACACCAAATATGCAGCATCGCTGGCCCAGCGCTCGGCGGTCTCCTCTACACCCTCAGCGCCCCAGGACTCTTCGCCTTTGTCGCAGCGCTCTATTTTTTCGCCGCGCTCGCGGTCCGCCGCCTTCACGCCGGCACTCAGACCAGCCACCCCTCCGACGGAAGCGTCCTCGCGGGCGTCAGCCATATTCGCCGAAATCGCTTGCTCCTGGCGCTCACTTCGCTCGACCTCTTCGCTGTTCTGCTGGGCGGCGTCACGGCTCTGCTTCCCATTTATGCCAAGGACATTCTCGCCATCGGGCCTGCCGGCCTCGGTTGCCTTCGATGTGCCCCGGGCGTCGGCGCCGCCATCATCGGCCTTGTCCTCGCGAAGCGCGGCATTGAGAACGGCGCAGGCAAACTCATGCTCGCCTCGGTAGCGGGCTTCGGTCTTGCCACCATAATCTTCGCCATCTCCACCAATTTCTGGATCTCTCTCATCGCGCTAGTTTCACTCGGCGGATTTGACATGGTCAGCATGGTGATCCGGGGGACGCTGGTGCAGATCTCGACGCCAGACGCGATGCGCGGCCGGGTCAGCGCTGTGAATGGCGCGTTCATCAGCGCATCCAGTGAACTGGGACAATTCGAATCCGGCGCCACAGCCGCGCTGTTCGGCGCCGTCCCCGCCGCGCTTCTGGGAGGCGTGGGTACGTTGGCAATCGTGGCATTATGGACCTGGATCTTCCCGGAATTGCATTCATGCCCACTCCAACCAAACGTCGCCCCCGAACCAAACCACCCGAAACCCGCCGCGATGAGCTTATGAACGCTGCCGAACGCCTGTTCCTCTCGCAGGGCGTTCCGCCGACAACCATCGAGCAGATCACCTCCGCCTCCGACGTCGCGAAGGGCACGTTCTATCTCTACTTCTCATCCAAGGACGACGTGCTTGGCGCCCTGGCCGACCGCTTCGCCCAACAGCTCCTTAAGAAGATAAAAACAGCAGTGGCCAAAGAACCACCCGAGAATTGGAAGGGCAAGCTCGAAACCTGGGCCGCAGCCTGTGTCACCGGCTATCTCGATTCCATCCGGCTACACGACATTCTGTTTTACGGTTCCCGCCCTGCCAAGCGCGACGGACTAGTCGACAACATCGTCATCGATCATCTCGCCGCGCTGCTCGAAGCCGGCATTGACGCGAAAGCGTGGTCGCTCGAGGACCCGCATTTCACGGCCGTCTTCCTCTTCAGCGGCCTACACGCAGTCGTAGACGACGCATATCTAAAGGAAAAGCGCGTCAACCGAGCCCGCCTGTCCCACCGCGCGCAACAACTCTGTTCCCGCGCCGTCGCTTCTACGGAATCGGGAACTCCACCTGCCGCTCGTGATTAAGCTGCCGGCTGAACTGCACGTCAAGGTTCGCGAGCGGAACTTGTAGCTCCTGACCATCACGCGTGATCCAGTGGAACTGGTCGCCGTCCACCTTGTATGCCGTTGCTGCCTGGATCGTGTGATCTTTGAACGCGACCAGATAGTAGCCTTGGTTGTTGCCGTTAGACGATTGTCGCTGCGCCTGAGGCTGTCGCGGCGGTGCAGCTTGACCCTGACCCTGTGGCGGATCCGGGTACCCGTAGCCGTAGCCTTGCGGGGCTGGCGGCTCTGAATAAGAACCTCCGTACGCGTAAGGATCGTAGCCGTAGTTATACGGACTGTACCCGTAAGAATACGGATAAGCCGAATAATATGGATAGCCCCAATAATACGGATAACCCCAGCCGCCCAGTCCAAAACCCCAATAACCGCCGCCATAGAAACCGCGGCCTCCATAATATCCGCCGCCTCCATACCCGCCACGGAAGCCACCACCTCCGACGCCGCGTCCGGAGAATCCGCCTACAGCGTGCCCTCCCCCACCTCCGCCGCCATGCCCACCGCCACGTTGGGCGTAAGCGGGAGAAAGCAGTAGCGGAGAGAGAAGACCGACAAAAAGTGCTAGTTTCGGGAGTGCCATAACACATCTAGTCCAGCAAGGCTCATGCCATTCCCAAGTAATTGTCCACAGGCGAGATCGCCGCACGCCCGGCGGCTGAAAACCACCACCCTGGTTGAAATCAGCAACCACGAATCACCCATCTCCCCACACAATTTTCCGTTCCACATCAATAACCTCCCTAACTCGGGACCCACCTCCACCGGCCCTCGCACCGAGTCCGGCAAAAAGCGTTCGTCGCAAAATGCCCTCCGCCATGGCCTGACGGCCCGCACCGCCAGCCCCCAGTCCCCAGCCCCTAGTCCCCAGTTCGCAGCGTTGGGCCTCCACAGCTCCCGCCTCTCCCGCCAGTTCCAAAAAACGCTCGATCAGCTCCGCGATATCCAACATGAGCGCCGCCAACACGAACGCTGCTCCGAACGCATGATGCGTCAGAACGAGGCGCGCCCCATCGCCTGGGCCCGCTTCGAGCTCGATCCGAACCAATCCCGGTAGGACAAGCCTCCGGCTTGTCTCAGCCGCATTATCAAAACAAGGCAAGCGCTACAACCATCTCCGCGCTCCACCGCGTCTGCTATATTTTAAGTCTGCTCCTATGACCTCCACTTCCGTGACGGAAATCGTTTGTGCGCACAGCCCCGATTCCGACGACGCCTACATGTTTTATGGCTTGGCCACCAAGAAAATCCGCTCCCGGTTGGTCACCTTCCGGCACGTCCTCGAGGACATCGAAACCCTCAACCGCAAGGCTGCTGAGGGAGCTTACGAGCTGACCGCCATTTCCTATCACGCCTATCCATATGTAGCTGACAAGTACGTTTTGATGGCCAGCGGATCCAGCATCGGCGATGGTTATGGTCCCATTCTGGTAAGCACCCGCCCCATGGCTCCCGAGGAAATCAAAGGGAAAAAGATCGCTATTCCCGGCCGCATGACCAGCGCGTACCTGGCCCTGAAATTATTCGAGCCGGACTTCGAAGAAGTTCCGATTCCCTTCGACAAAATTCTTGACGCCGTAGGCGACCACTCCGTCGATGCTGGCCTCATCATTCACGAAGGCCAATTGACCTATGGCCGCAGCGGTTTTCAAAGTGTTCTGGATCTCGGCCGCTGGTGGAAGAATACCTACGATCTCCCGTTGCCGCTGGGAGGCAATGTATTGTTACGATCGCTGCCCGAAGACGTCAAAAGCGAGTGCTGCCGGCTGATGCGCGAGAGCATTCAATACGCGCTCGATCACAACGAAGAATCGTTGAATTACGCCCTGCAATTTGCGCGCGATCTGGAGCCCCGCCTGGCCGAAAAATTCGTAGGAATGTACGTGAACCATTTCACGGTCGATTGCGGCGAGTTGGTCCCCCGCGCAGCCCAGAAACTGCTCGACCTGGGCTACGAAGCAGGATTGATTTCCAAAAAAGTTACGGTCGAGTTTGTCCGTTGAGCACCCGCTTTATGTCCCGAAACAAATGCTGTTGGATGCTGGCCAGTTGGCTGCTGGCAGCCGGCGTTTTCCTGCATGCGCAGGACGATCCCAAACAGCGCGCCAAAATCGTTCGTGAATTGAGCAAGGGCGGCTCGGATTCAATTCCGAAGATCGAGCCCTATCTGTCCGATCCCGTCTTGGACGTCCGCTTGGAGGCCGTGAAGGCCATTGCTTACATCGGCACGCAGCGCAGCCTCGATCCGTTGATCAAAGCCACCAACGACAACGACGCCGAAGTCCAGATTCGCGCCACCGATGGACTCGTGAATTTCTACCTCC
>PMUN01000069.1 GCA_003166875.1 Bryobacterales bacterium
TTTTCTTCCGGCGCGTTGTCAATGGAATCGAACGACCGGAACTTCACCTTCGGATTGTGCTTGCCCAGCACCTTCGTGATAGCCGCCGTCAACGTCGTCTTGCCGTGATCGATGTGTCCGATGGTCCCGATGTTCACGTGCGGTTTGCTGCGATCAAATTTTTCTTTTGCCATATACTCTCGTTGCTGGTTTCTAGTTTCTAGTTCCTGGTTTCTCGTTCGGTCCCTGGCGCCAACCAGAAACGAGAAACCAGAAACCGATTTTTATGGAGCCGTTGACCAGGATTGAACTGGTGACCTCGTCCTTACCAAGGACGCGCTCTACCAACTGAGCTACAACGGCTGAAATTCTTTTCTGGTGGACAGGGAAGGATTCGAACCTTCGTACCTCGCAAGGAGGGACAGATTTACAGTCTGTTGGCTTTAACCACTCACCCACCTGTCCAATACTCGAATCCCTCCTACGATCCCGTCAAACGACAACCCGCTTGTGAAAGAGGACAAAACTGGAGCCGGCCGGAGAGATTCGAAATTATAAATCCATTGAAAATTTTAGCACGAAGCTGGCCGCGCGTGGAGGGAGCTGAATTTAGAATGCCGTAACCTCGACCTGCTCAACATGCGGCGTCGGCTCGGGAACCATCTCCCCGTTGATCCGCATGCCCTCAATGTGAAACTCGATTGCCTCTTTGATTAGCTGACGCGTCTCTTCCAAAGTTGTAGCAGCGGCCACGCAGCCAGGCAGATCGGGAACAAACGCGCTGTACCCCGTGGCCGTCGGTTCAATAAAAACAGTGTACTTAGTCATTTTAGGCCTGCCTGCTTCAGTATAGATGCTAAGGTCTTGGGGGCCAAGTCGGCCGAGGGATGCCCTGCAATCGTAGCGGTGCCAGGCTTGGTCGGGTGCCTATACTGCCGGTGACTGCCGCGTGTACGCGTCAGTTTCCAGCCATCCGACTCGATCGTCATAATTATATCTCGGACCTTCATTCAACCTACTATTCTGCGCCCTTTTACCGGCGGATTATCCAATGATTCTAGTACCGCCGTACCGGGCCGACCATCGCTAACCGTGGCCAATCTCCTAGTCCTTCAAGCGCTCAAAATCGGTACGTCCGGCTCTTTGTGCCTTTCGACAGGGCTGCCAGAATTGGGCCAGCCAGGAAAAGGAGCACGACATCATGACAGCCCTAACGAAAGCGATCTGGAAATTGAGAATCTGCCAGGACACGCGTGGACAAGAGCTTCTAGAGTACGCGTTGATCGCCGGGTTCCTCGCCTGTGCGTGCGGGGCCGCGTTACCCGACATCGGCTCCTCGGTGCTCGTGGTGTTCTCCAAGGTGCTGAGCGTGCTGAACCCCATCGCGGATGACGGCACCGGCTCCTCACCCGTCAGCTAGCGTCATCGTCGCCTCAACGAGGGGCGTCACGTAACCGCCTACTTCGATACCGTCCGCACCGTTTTCACCGTGGATCAAAACGTGCAAGAGGCTTCGGCGACCCATCTTGGTTCCTTGCTCGCTGATAAAGCGTGAGCCTTTATCGCGCGGCGTCAGGCCGTTTCGCAACATGTACGCCGCCAGCGGTCCCGTGGCGCTTCCCGTGGCTGGATCTTCAATCACACCATGCTCCGGCGCGAACATCCGCGAATAAGCGCCATCCGCCGTGGGAGCAAAAACGAACACGCACACTGGCCCCTCGCCAGCCGGTTGGATGCTGCGCAGGCCGCTCAGGTCGAGCCAGGCGCGATCCACTGCGCCCTTGTCTCTCGCCGGAATAAAGATGTTCGGATTCCCAGCGCTCACCAATTGTGGCGCTATGTCCAACAGATCGGCCTGATCAAGTCCGAGAGCCCTCCCGCAGATCGCCCTATCGTACGTTCTTCCAAACTGTATGGGAGGTGTCTTCAGCCAGATCAAAGGCCGGTCGCCCGGCTCAACACGAACCGCGACTGGCCCCACCTTTTCTTCCAACAGGAAATGTCCCGGCTCCTTGGGAACTAGCGCATCCTCGAGCAACACGAAGCTGGCCCCGACGGTTGGGTGTCCGGCAAAAAGGATCTCCATGGTGGACGTGAATATTCGAATGCGAGCCGCGCAATCAGCGCGCGTGACCGGAACCACGAACACCGTCTCCGACAGGTTCAGCTCCCGCGCGATTTTCTGCATCGTGCGATCGTCAATTCCCGACGCATCGGGAAATACCGCCAGCGGATTCCCTTCCAAAGCGGTTTCGGTGAAAACATCCACAACGCGATAGCGGTAAAGAGCCATGCTAGTCTCCCGTGGGAACGATCGCGCTCGTTTCCACCATCAGCATCACCGTACGCTGCGGCGCTCGCGGGCGATGCATCACGCCTTTTGGAATCACCACTCCTTGCCGCGGAGCCAGGCTGATGGTCCGATCCTCCAGGTCAATCAGCAATTGTCCCTCTACGACGTAGAAGAACTCGTCGTCAGCGTCGTGCTTGTGCCAGTGATACTCGCCTTCGACCACGCCCAGGCGGACCACCGAATCATTTACCTCGCACAGGGTTTGGTTGTACCAGGGGTGCTGGCACGCATCGGCCAACTCTTGCTCCTCAATCACCTCCAGCGGCTTATACTGCACATTGAGGCGCGTGACGTAAGAGTGTTGCGTAGCATCGCTCATGTTGCATAGTATAATTCGTCAGTTAGCTAATTGTCTATATGAAACTTGACATCGCCTTGCGAGCCTTAGCCAATGAACGCAGGCTCCAGATTCTGGCGTGGCTGCAGCACCCGCGCAAACATTTCCCGCCTCAAGTGGATGGCGACCTGGTGAAGGACGGTGTGTGCGGGGTGCTCATCGCACGGAAGCTGCGCGTCAGCCAGCCCACCGCCAGTGAACACCTCAAGATCCTGAGTGCGGCCGGATTAATCCGCGGCAAACGAATCAAGCAGTGGACGTTTTACAAGCGCGAAGAGGCGGAGATCAGACGGATCAAGAAGCTGATCCTTGACAAGGTGTAACCGGTCGCTTACGCTCGCGGCTCGGAAAGACGGAGCGTGTAACCGAACCGCGACCGTAAGGGAGCCGGTGCTCTTCAAAACGGCTTGTAACACCCCCGCGCCGGATTGCACTCGTAATCGTCCACCAACTTGCCGTCCGGGCCGAGACACTGTTGCGTCTTGTGGCACCAGAACAGGCGGTCGCCTGAGTGCGGAACGGTGGGGTCCCATTCCGCCTCAATGTACATGCCTTTCCAGCGCAGCAGATCACAACGGTCGTCGTCGAGTTGTGTCAACGAAGAACGTTCGCCGCCCATATTACGCCTTTCCGGAAGCTTCGAGCAGTGCGCGCTTCACCGCCACGCGCGCTAATTTCACTTTGTACTCGTTTCCGCTGAGCGGCGTCGCTCCATCGCCGGCTGCGTCGGCAGCCTGCTGGATGGTCTCCGGAGTGAGCGCTTTGCCGTCCAACGCCTGGCTGGCTTTGGCAGCGGCCCACGGCGTTGGCGCCACGTGCCCCAGCAGGATAAACGATTTGCTGACCGTGGAGCCTTGCATCTGGAGCGCCACGGACGCAGTCACCAGCGGCCAATCCAGCGCTTCTTTTTGACGAATCTCATAAGTGGCGTTCTTCACTCCGCGCGCCGGAGGCACCTGAATCTCCGTTAGGATTTCGTTCGGCAACAATGCAGTCTCCCGCGATGATTCATTCTGCGGGCTCACGAAAAACTTCTCCGCGGAGATCACACGCTGTCCGGAAGCCGACACCAGCTTCACCTTGGCGCCCAACGCAATCAGAGCCGGACCCAGGCTGGATGGACTGACGAAATACGCCGGCCCACCGCCGAAAATTGCGTGATACCGATTGTCGCCATTGGGCACCAGGCTCTTGCCGTCCTGCATGGCCAGCAGCCCGAACCCTCGGCGGTAATACCAGCAGCGGGGCCGCTGGCACAGGTCGCCGCCGGCCGTACCCATGTTGCGGATCTGCGGGCTCGCCACGCCCATCACGGCACTATGCAGCGCCGGATATTCAGTGCGGACGGCGGGGTTCCCGGCGAGTTCATCGAACGTTACCGTCGCGCCGATTCGCAATCCTTGCGCCGAATGATGGATGCCGCCCAGCTCCTTAATGCCTTTGATATTCACCACGCGTTTGGGAGTGTGGATGAAATCCTTCATCAGGCTGATCTGATCCGTACCGCCGGCGAGAACATCCGCTTCGCCCCACTGGGATCCCAGCAGAGCCAGCGCTTCATGCAAAGTGGAAGGGCTTGCATATTCGAAGGCTTGCATTACGCGGTCCTCCTATCGAGCGCGGCCAGCACTCGCGCCGGTGTGAGCGGCACTCTGGGCGCTCTTACTCCTATGGCATTCGCAACGGCGTTGGCGATGGCCGCGATACCGCCGATGGCGCACGGCTCACCCAACCCCACTACGCCGCGCTTGTCCATTTCCTCGCGGATATCCATGTGGACGATGATCTCTCCGATGTCGCCAATCCCGGCCAGCTTGTAAAACTCCATGTCGGGATTAAGCACCCGGCCGGTCTGTTCATCCATGATTCGCTCTTCATACAGCGCACCGCAGATGCTCATGATGCAGGCGCCATACACCTGGCTTTCGGCCGTCTTCGGATTCACCACCAAGCCACAATCCTGCACGGCCACCAGGCGATTCATCTTCACGATGCCGGTTTCGGTATCCACCGAAACGTCGGCCATTTGCACGCCGCCAACGCCGCCCGTGTTCAGACCCTCCTGCGGTGCTTTGGCAGGCTCGTTAGCGCCCATTTCAGAAATGCTGTTCACTCCCAGCTTTTGGCATGCCTGCGCGAAGCTCATGCTTTTGTCGGGATTGCCTTTCACGCTAATTCGCTGGTCCACGGCTTCCAAATCATCCGCGCTGACGTTCAGCGACTTCGCCACCACTTCAAAGAGCTTGGCCAGCGCGTTCACGCTCGCCTTGCGCGTGGAAGACGTGACGCCACCGATAGTGGTGGATCCTCCGGACCCGCCTGAGTTCGGATAAGCGTTGTCGCCCAGCTTTACTTTGATCGCGCTAACCGGCAGCCCAAAAGTCTCGGCCGCTATCATCGCCACCATGGTTCGAGTACCAGTTCCGAGATCCTGCGTGGCCAGCTCCACCTCCACCGAAGCATCCGGATGGATGGTGGTTTTGCAGGTGCTGGCGTGCCCCGCCCCGCCCCAGGTACCGAGTGCGAGGCCGAGACCGCGCTTCACCGGACCATTGCCCGAATCGCCGCGCGGATGCCAGTTCTTTTTCCACTCCATCAGCTCGGCGGCTTTCGCAAATTGGAACTTATACAAGTCGGCGCGAGAAGTGTAGTTCAGATTCTTAAGGAACATGTCCAGCGGATCCATGTTGATCTTGGCCGCCAGATCCTCGAAAGCCGAGCAGGTGATGAAGCAGACCTGCGGATGGCTGGGCGCACGCCAGGCTCGAGCGGCGCCCGCGTTCACGGAAACCGCCGTATGGTTGATGCGCCGGTTGGGAACCTGAGTGAAAACGTACGGGAATAATGCCGCGTTCAAATTCCCGCCGCCTATCCCGCCTGTCGACCAAGTCTCTGATTGCCAGGCCGTGATGGTTCCGTCTTTCTTCGCAGCCGTCTTCACCTTCGCGAAAACCGAGGGACGATTTCCGGCGATGGTTAGTTCCGTAGCGCGATCCAGGAACAGTTTTACGGGCCTGCCTCCGCTAGCCTTCGAAAGCTCAGCGGATTCCAAGCCCCAGCGATCGGCCGGAAACTTGCTGCCGAATCCGCCGCCCATGTAGTCCATGTGGACGTGAACGTTGGCGATGGGAATGTTCAGCGCGCGGCCGATGTCGCTGGCGATGCCATATACGTTCTGCGTGGACGGAAAGTATTCCGCCCGATCGCCCTTTATCGCGATGGTCTGGCCATGCGGCTCAAGACAGCAATGCGTCAAAACCGGAATGCCATAGGAACCTTCCGAAGTTGCGTCAGCTTCCTGGAATGCTTTTTCGGTATCGCCCGTGGCTTGCTCGCCGGAGGGTCTGGCCCGGTTGCCGACCTTGGACAAATCTTCTTCCAGCACCAGGTGCGGCATCACCTCGTAATCTACTTTGATGAGGCGAACTGCGTCGTTGGCGATTTCTTCCGTAGTCGCAGCCAAAAAAACCATCTCCTGACCGGCCCACTGTAGTTCGTCGCCCGCCTTTACAATGGCGCGCACCGCGGTAACACCCGGCAGTTTCTCGGCGGCGCTGATATCGATGCTCTTCACCTTGGCATGTGCGTGCGGAGAAGTGAGCAACGCGCCAAACAGCATTCCCTCCGGCTTTAAATCCGAGTTGTATTTCGCGGCGCCGGTAGATTTCACGATGCCGTCCAACCGGTCCAGGCGCTTTCCCATCACGCGCCGCTTGTCCATCGGCGGCCAATGATAATCGGGGGTGTTAGGCATTTTTGGCTCCCTTCATTTCTTTGGCGGCGTCCAGCACAGCCTTGCGGACGCCCATGTAGGTGCCGCAGCGGCAGAGGTTCCCACCCAATCCTGATTTCACTTCTTCGTAGGTCGGATTCGGATTCCGGTCCAAAAACCCTTTGGCCGCCATCACGAAGCCGGGCGTGCAATACCCGCACTGTTGCGCGTCGTTGGCCACGAAAGCTCTCGATACGGCATGGGGTTTACCGTTCTGAGCGAGGCCTTCGAGTGTTTGAATCTGCCGGCCCTGCGCGTCGATGGCGAGCACGGAGCAGCTATACATCACCTTGCCGTCCACGATGATAGTGCATGCGCCGCAGGTTCCGCGGTCGCATACGCGCTTGGCGGCGGTAAGATCCAGCCGGTGCCGCAAGGCGTCCAGCAGCGTGGTGCGCGGCTCAACGCTAGTTTTGTAGGGTCTGCCGTTAATCTGTAATGTTATGGGTACTTCGCCGGGTCCAGCTACCTTGGCGCTGGATTGTGCCTCGGCTTCGGTTTCAAGAACGCCGGTTGTGAGAACGCCGCTGGTGATGCCGACGCCCTGCAGAAAACCACGGCGGGAAAAGTTAGATTTACGTTTGCGTTTTTCGGGTTCTTGCTTCAGACTCACCGGTCACCTTCCTTTGGGAGGAATCTAATCGATCTTAGCAAAAGACTCGCTCAGCCTGTGGTTTGGTTACAGACCCGATCCTACGATACTACCTATTAGGAACGCCAACACAATCAGCGAAACAATCGCGTACGTCCAATCCCGCTCCAGCGCGAAGCCGGCCGCGCATGTAATCACCCGCACCACCGGCGTGGCTATCAGGATTAGAAGACCAAGCTGAATGATGTAAAGCGGGTTTAAAGTGGCCGCGCCATCGAGAATGCCGTGAATGCTGGCGAGCGGCGTAGGTCCGGCATGGAATTTCCGATGATCGGGCGCCGCTTCATGATGACTCGCCACGAAGGCGATGCCGCCGATCAGAACCAGTGCGGCGGCAAGCATGACACCGGCTCGCAGTACAATACCGACAATTCTGTCCAGCCGATCATCATTCATAGCCGTCCCGTAACTCCTCCGTAAATCATCTCGATCGCAAGAACGCCAACCACCACCGCGAACAAGAGCCGAAGCGTCCTAACCGGCGCCGCGGACAACAACCGCGCGCCCAGTAGCGAACCTAAAAGGACGCCGAGCACCACCGGCATGGTCACGTCGGGAATGATCCAGCCCCTGCGGAGATAAACGCCGGCGCTGGCCGCCGCCGTCACGCCGATCATGAAATTGCTGGTTGCGGTAGATACCTTGAACGGGATTCGCATCAGCCGGTCCATCGCGACCACCTTCAACGCTCCCGAACCAATGCCGAGCAGGCCCGATGTGACGCCGGCTCCGAACATCATCGAAAAACCTGCTTTCACTCGCTGAACAACGTACTGCTTTGCGCCGCTCTCAGTAGGGTACTGGCCGTTCAAACGAAACCGGCGCGCAAGCGGGTCCGGGGTGGTCGCCAAATGGTCCGGATGTGGCCGCGTAGAGGTATAGGCCGAAAACAGGAGCACGATGCCCATGATGATCGAGAGCGCCGCGGTCGGAGTATGGGCAGCAATAATGGCCCCGAGGATGGCGCCGGAGGTGGTTGCAATCTCCAGCAACAATCCAATGCGCACGTTCGAAAAACCCTCGCGCACGTATGCCGAAGCCGCTCCCGACGAGGTGGCGATCACCGACACCAGCGAGGCTCCCATGGCGTATCGTAGGTCGACGTGAAAAAGCAGCGCCAGGACCGGTGTAATAACCACGCCGCCGCCCAGACCGGTCAACGATCCGACAAATCCGGCAGCCGTCGCCGCCGCAAACACAAGCGCGCTAAATAGGAGCATTGATCGGCATCAGCCGGTTGCAGATTACCACGAGCGGCGGATCGGTTTGGTTCTGGGACAGTCTCGGATGGACAAATGCAAAGTGGGGCGGACCCCCGGGTCCNNGGCGGACCCCCTGGTCCGCGGTCGACCTGGTCGCCGCAAGATGTTGAACCCGCGTCAGGGGCAGCGGGACGAGGGCGTCCCTCGCGGACCAGGGGGTCCGCCCCACCGTTCGCCGGAGTTCTCACTCATGACTGTCAAACCGGATTACGCTTCTTTCTTGCGCTCGACCTTGTAGTCATAGCCCGGATCGAAATCAATCGTGCCAAAGGCTGAGAGAATCCTGAGCCTGTTGCGGTGAGCGGCGTCCTCTTCCGCAAGAGGAGTGGCTTCCTCCTTGGTCCTGTAGCCGCCGATCTTGCGCGCTTCCTCGATCAGCTTTTTTTCAATCGCCATGACTCATCAAGTATCTCATCCCTGCGTCCACCACTCCCAACCCGCTCCCTCCAGCCTCGGCGCAAACGCCTCCGGATGCAAAATCTCCGCCAGGATCTCGAGCGATTCCACGATCCTTGGCCCCGGTCGATTCAAATATTGATTGCCATCGGCCAGGTACACTTCCCCGCTCTTTACGGCACGCAATTCGGACCATCCCGGACGGTCGGTGAGCCAATACATCTCCTGACGCGTCCGCTCCAGATCGAAGCCACACGGCATGCTGATGATCATGTCCGGGTCGGAGGCCACCAATTCATCCCAGTTCATCCAGGGTGAATGGAGACCCGCCTTGCCGAACAGATTTTCTGCATTCGCCAACTCCACCAGCTCCGGAACCCAATTCCCCGCAGCCATCAGTGGTTCGTGCCATTCGATACAAGCGACGCACGGACGGCGGGCAGCGCTGTAGGCTCGTGTCGAAATCTTCGCCATCTCGTCGCGCAGCGTTGTGACAACTTCTTGACCTTTGGATGCTACGCCGCAAGCGGAGGCGACACGTTGTATATCGCTCCAGATATCATCCAGTGCATTAGGCTCCAGCGCTATCAGCTTGGGCCGGCTCGAGATGGAACCCGCCAGCGCTCGCTCGACATCCTCCAAACTGACGGCGCAGACCCGGCATTGCGTCTGCGTCACGATATGCGTCGGCTGCAATCGTTCCAGCACGTCTTCAAAAACTTCGTAGACCGAAAGCGCGCTGGCCAGCCGTTCCTTCACTCGTGCGTCGATGTCGGCGCTGTTCCCCGTCACCGGAAAACTAGGCGTGGTGCAGACCGGAAGCGCTCGAACGTCATCAGGGAAATCACATTCATGGCTACGTCCCACTAGCGCTGGGCCTAGCCCGAGTGCATGCACGATTTCCGTGGCGCTCGCGATCAGCGAGACGATGCGGGCCATGTCTTTACTGTAGTCTGGTTCGCGACCGGATTTGGTCGCATGTCAAATAGTTGTCACGAGTGACAGGAGGTAGATGATTCGAGCTTTAAGCCCAAGGAGCCGGTCGGGTGGGCTGGGGGTTGGGGAGAGTCAATAGAAGTAATGGGTTGGAGATTGAAACGCGGATAGTCAGCAGGATCGACCCTGGCTCCCTGAGCTTTGCTTGATTTCATCGGCTTGACACAATGCAAGCCCCGTTCCAAAGCGCGAAAGGTCCCATTTCTCTTTCATTTCCAAGCTGCAGAGAACAACTTGCCAGCAAAAATTACCAGAACGGAACGCCTCCCATGCAAAACGGAATTACCGTGGGGCAGCGCCGTGCGCTGCCATCCCCGTTTTTGTCACCTCCGGATCGAAATGTTATTGCTATATTGGCCTTGTGCCGCCCGAAGCCGATCCCATTCTCAGCGCGTTCTACGACACCGGCGCGTATCTGCGCGGTCATTTCCGGCTCACTAGCGGACTGCACAGTCCGGAATACCTGCAGTGCGCGCTGGTGCTGCAACATCCGCGGTACGCAGAGCATTTCGGACGGCTGTTGGCCACCGAATTCCGCCGCCTGGAACCCACGCTCGACACTGCCGTCGTGGTATCGCCCGCCATCGGCGGCCTGATTATCGGTCACGAGGTAGCTCGAGCATTGGGCGCGCGCTTCATCTTTACTGAACGCGATGCATCCGGCAAAATGGTTCTGCGCCGTGGCTTCAGTGTGGAACCAGGCGAAACGGCCGTGGTGGTGGAAGACGTTGTTACCACTGGTGGAAGCTCGCGCGAAGTAATCGAGATTCTGAAAGACTCGGGCGCCCGCGTGCTCGCCGCAGGTTCCATCATCGATCGCAGCGGCGGCGCGGTAGATCTGGGCGTTCCGCGGGTCGCGCTGAAGACGTTGGAAGTGATCGCCTACTCGCCCGAAGATTGCCCGCTGTGCCGCGCCGGCAATCCGGTGATCAAGCCGGGATCGCGGCCCGTCCATGCGGCGAATTAGGATCCAGCTTTCCTACGACGGCACCGATTATCACGGCTGGCAGGTACAACCCGGCCTCGCCACCATCCAAGGCACTTTGGAGGAAGTGATCTCGGGAATCGAAGGCAAGCCAGTGCCAGTGGCTGGCTCCGGGCGCACCGACGCCGGCGTTCACGCGTTAGCGCAAGTGGCCGCATTCACCATTGACAATCCGATCCCGGTGGATAATCTGGCGCGAGCCATGAACCGCTTGCTTCCACGCGATATCCGCGTCACGCGAGCCGAAGAGGCGCACCTCGATTTTCATCCAAGGTTCGAAGCGAAAGCAAAAACTTACGAGTACCGCATCTTTCGCGCCGAGATCTGCCCGCCCTTCGAGCGCCGGTATGTCTACCATCACCCTTATCCGTTGCGCGTCGAGGAAATGATCGCGGCCGCCCCGCTGCTCGAAGGCGAGCACGACTTCACCGCATTCGCCGCCTCCGACGAGCGCGACGAACTAGGCGTGTCCAAGGTCCGTACCATCTTCTGTTCCCGCCTAACGCAAGAACACGACCGGCTGATCTATCGCGTAACCGGGAGCGGTTTTTTGAAACACATGGTCCGCAACATTGTTGGAGTGCTGCTCGAGGTTGGTAAAGGAAATGTGGACCACGCCCGCGTTCTAGCGCGTCTGGAACCCGGATGTTTAGTTCCGCCTGGCCCCACCGCTCCCGCGCGGGGGTTATTCTTGATTTCAGTTGACTACCATGAGTGACCTTGCACAATGGAATGTCCACGGTCCGGTTGAAACGATGCGGACCGAGCTTGCGACGTGGGATGCCGCCAAAGAAAAGTGGGAGCCACCAACAAGACAGGGATCGGTCCGATTCCGCCCTGACGGGCAGATCGCTGAGATCAACGACGGTTCCAATTCCCGGACCACGTATGCCTACAACCAAGCTGGCCAAATTCTGGAAACGCGCTCCGAGTCGGAAGATGGACCATTCAAAACCATCTACACTTATGCTGGCTCTGGACGGCTGGTTCGCACGATCATCATCGACGAAAACGGAAACGAGAGTGGATCCGAAGTCTTCAATTACGACGCAGGTGGCCGGAAAACGGGAATCCGCTTTCATCCCGGGAGCGAGGCAAATTGGCGCGGACTGCATTATTCGTCTCTGGCGGCGGCCCCGACCCCACAACCATGACCACCACGTACGACGATCATCACCAGCCCGCCGAGGTACTGGTGCACAATGCAGCCCATCTTCTCATCCGCAGGATGATCTTCACCCGTGATATCGCTGGCCGGCTGGTGAAAGAGGAGGTGCTACTCGGGACCGAGCCCATGTTCCCTGAATTTGAAAAAACTCTGAAGGATGCGCCTCCGGAAGCTCGCGAATCGCTCAAGGCAGCTTTGGCTGCCGCGTTTGGCCCAAACAATGCCTTCGTGACCACCACTTACATTTATGATCAGAAGGGTCGCCGCGTGGAGCGCGTCAATCGTATGGGCACTCTAGGCGGGGTCCGCACCACCTACCGTTTCGACAATCACGACAATCCAATCGAAGAGATCTCTGAACACAGCAGCCGCGACGTGGGTATGGATGAACAGGGCAACCCGCGGCGCAGCAATGAACGCTCCGACAAACAAAACAGCCGGTACGTGTACAAGTACGATGCAGAAACAAACTGGACGGAGCGCGAAGTGTGGACGAACTTCGAACCAAGCGGGGATCTGAAACGATCGAACATCGAGCGCCGCCAGATCACCTATAACCAACCGGCACTGCGTTGATATCCGAGTTCTCAAGCACCGGCTTCAGCCATCCATCTTCCGCGACCTTTATCATCGCCCGCCCGATCTGCTCGGTGGTCGTCACATACTTCGGGAACCGTCCTTTCACCAATGGGAGAAGTGGCCCAAGCACCGCGTAGAACACCCGGTAGACTTTCGTCTTGGATTTGACTCCGTGGAGGGGAACAATTACAGCGGGACGGAACATGTAAGCAGTCTTGAAAGGGAGTCGCAGCAAATCGTTCTCGGTCTTGCCCTTCACTCGCGCCCACATGCTCCGGCCGCGCTCGGAGCTGTCCGTGCCCATGCCAGATACATAGATAAACGTCATGTTGGGATTGACTCGCACCAACGTGCGTGCAGCCGCCAGTGTAATGTCGTACGTAACGCGCGTGTAGCGCTCCTCCGTCATCCCCGCCGAGGAAACGCCTAGGCAGAAAAAGCACGCATCGAAACCTGAAAGTTCAGGTTCAATAGCCGAATAATCCAGGAAATCGGCGTGCACCAATTCCCGGAGCTTCGGATGTTGCCGCCCAGCCGCACTCCGTCCAATCGCCAGCACCTCCCGCACCTCCGGATCGAGCAGGCATTCTCGCAGTACGCCCTGCCCCACCATCCCAGTAGCCCCAAACAGAATCACACGCACCCGTCCATTACACCAGTCCCCAGCCCCCAGTCCCCAGCCCCTCACATCTTGACTTACCACTTACACGTAACTAAAATACATAAATGGCACCTACAGGTAATCCGCAATTGGGCATGCGCCAGGCGCTAGCCATCCCAGCCTTCCGGAAACTTTGGCTGGCCCAGATGGTCAGCGTCTTCGGCGATTTTCTGGCGCTCTACGCGGTGCTGAGCGCAATGTCGTTCCGCATGCATGCTTCGGCGCGCGCCATCACGCTGGTCACGGTCTTCTTCCTGCTTCCCATGGCGCTGGTCGGTCCCGTCGCCGGCGTATTCGTGGATCGCTGGAGCCCCAAGCGCACCTTGGTAACAAGCGATCTCGCGCGAGCAGTTTTGGCGCTGGGACTGGTAGTAGCAGGGGCGCCGTGGCATATCTACATGGTCTTCTTCGCGCTCAGCACATTTTCCAGTTTCTTCCTGCCGGCGCGTTCGGTAGTGCTGCCACAGATCGTACCCATGGAAGGATTGATGAGCGCCAACGCGGTGCTACAACAAACCATGCAAATGCTGCAAATCGCGAGCCCCGCCATTGCCGGCGCTCTGGCCGGCTGGGCTGGACCGAGCGTCTGCTACTATCTCGACAGCGCCAGCTTCGTGTTCTCCGGATTGATGATCGCCGCCATGACTATTCCGGCACGGCCGGCCCATGCGAACCGGCATGTCGACTCGGTGCTGAAAGATCTGTTCTCGGGTACCCGCTTCATTCTGGGACATCCGGTGATCAGTTTTGTAATTCTCTCCATCGCGGCCGGCACATTCGCGATGAGCGCCTTCGGTTCCCTGACCGCTGTATTCGTGCGCGATGTGCTGCATTCGAACTCGTATTTATTCGGCACACTCGGATCACTGATCGGCGTCGGGATGCTATCCGGCGGCTTCATCGTCACGCCACTGGCGCGCCGTGTCCAACAAAAAGCGCATCTGGTGAACGCCGGAATTCTGCTGTGTGGCATTTCCATAGGCGCGATCGCGCGCTTCCCGAACGACCTGGTGGCGTTGATCGGATGCCTGGGAATTGGCGTGGGCGCATCGCTTATGGTCATTGCCGCGACAGCACTCATGCAGGGCCAGGTGCCACAGGAAATGCGTGGCCGCGTGAGCAGCAGCTCCATGTCGCTGATCTCAATTTCCCAAGGTATCGCGCTGCTTTTTGCCGGCGATTTGGCTTCCCGATTCGGAATCGTGTACGTATTCTACGGAAGCGCCGCGATGCTGTTGCTAATTTCGCTTGGAGGAGCCCTCCGGCTCAGAAAGCCGCTTTAAGGAGCTTGAAGCTATGTCAAAAAAAATACTCGGCGCATATATCGGCAATTTGTCCGATGTTCCCGATCTTCAAAATTTACTCGATCGATTCGCCAGCAAGGGCGAAGGCCGCGGCAATGTCGTGATGGTTCGCTTAAGCGACGATGCTTTAGCAAAAGTCGATCAGTTAGTGGAGGCGACTCTATTCAGCAGCCGCTCGGAGGCCACGGCATATCTCGTTGGCGCGGGCATTGAGAGCCAAAAAGAACTCTTCGACCGGCTGGGCACACACACGGAGGCGATTCGAAAACTGAAGGAGCAGCTCCGCAAAGTCGCATTCGACGCCCTGAAGCCTAAGAAGAAGAAATAGCTCGTGCGGTACCGAACCGCGACCGTAAGGAGCCGGTGCGGTTCCCGGTGCTACACTGTAAGAAGAACTTGAACCAGGAGATTGCAACATGAGAACTATCCTCTGTGCAGCAGCTACGCTCGGTATCTCTGCTTCGCTTGCGCTTAGCGCGAACCTTCCATCCACCCACGTCCGCGGCGAATACATTGAAGCCAGGACCGCCGACGTCTATACAGGTCCCTGTTTCGCCAACGCCGAAGTCGGACTCACCGGCGATCTGGCCGTGATGGGCTGGAAGATCGATCAGGGCACTTTCGAAGGCGTCAACCTGGACGGCCTTTCGGTAATGGGCGCCATTCATGCCTCGAACACGCTCGGCAACGTTATCGATACGGTTTATCCTGTGAAGGCTGTGCTGATCATCGACGAGCGCGCCAACGCCGAACAGCGCCTGGCATTGAAAGCGTTCGCTCAGAAGATGGGCGGCCAGTTACTGGCGGACGTAGTGCATATCGAATATCAGCCCATCGAGTTCGCCGTCGCAGACAACAACGTCCACACTCGCAAAGCTGTGATGACCGCTGGAAACATGGTGAAGCTGGAAACGCGCGCGATGACAGACGCCGATCAGGTCTGCCACAACGAGTCAGTCTGGTACCAGCCGCTCACTCCGGTAGAGCACGCCATGGCCGCCTACACAGTCTCCAACAATTTCGGCGGAAGCGGACTCGGCACAGTCTGGAAATACAGCGGCAATCGCGGCTCGTTCGTCGGCACTTTCTTAGTAAACGAGTAATGCAGGTGTCCGGCTTGCCGTTCACGGCACGAGTGCACGTGAGAACAGGCCAATAAACTCGCCGATTCCAGCTCTGTTAGCATGGCTCAGATGCTAGCGTCTCTTTCTGCTCTGCTTGCGGTTACGACTTTTGCGCAAGCGACCGATACGCCCGAATGCACTGTTAGCTACGAGAATCACAATCAGATCGATTATGGCCCATTGCGACTGCGCGTCCTTCAGGGGGAGTTGTGCTGGACTTCGCTTCGGTGCCAGTTCCACATGTTTGCTTGGGTCTGTTTGACGACAAAGAACATTCCATTGTTGCGACCACGACTTCGAGTGAAGACGGACACTTCAGCTTCAGAAATATCGCTCGCGGGAGATATCGCCTTGTGGTGAAAATCCAAGGGTTCGGCGTAGCGAACGTGCCCCTGGCACTTGTCGCATGGCCGTCAGGAGGCTTTCTTCATAACG
This sequence comes from Bryobacterales bacterium, assembly GCA_003166875.1. GTDB lineage: Bacteria > Acidobacteriota > Terriglobia > Bryobacterales > Bryobacteraceae > Palsa-89. The sequence goes on from PMUN01000069.1 coordinate 16,004, forward strand.
CATCTCTGACCATCCACATGAGGCCAGCAGGGATTGATGTTACCAGTTACGGGGAGCGAAGACAGTAACGCTCGCCGTCTCGCTACTTCGTCGCCGCTGGACTCGCTTCTTCCGCCTTCGGCAACGGCTTCCGCGGCAGCATCTCTTTCCGCGTAGCAGCATCGTACACTATAGCCGCAATCACTGCCGAACATTGCATCAAGTCACCTGCGATGGCGTGGTCGTAGACGTCCATGCTCGAATGATGCGTGACGGTGGAATAATCCAGTGGATCCTGGATGAACTGGAATCCCGGCAACCCGACCGCATCGAACGAAAGATGATCCGTTCCTCCCGTATTGCGGATCGTGATGGTGTTCACTCCCAGATCCCGGAACGGCGCCAGCCAGTCTGCGAACAGCGGCCGCATTGCGTCATGATTCTGCAGATAAACTCCGCGAATCTTGCCGCTGCCGTTATCCAGATTGAAATAACCCGAAAGCGTGGCGTGCGCCGAAGTCAGCTTCATGGTCTTGGGGTCACCGAAATGCTCCTTGACGTAAGCTTTCGATCCGAGCAATCCCTCCTCTTCCCCGCTCCACAGACCGATGCGAACGGTTCGATCCATTTTCAGATCCAGCGCCTTCAAAATCCGCGCCACTTCCATCATCACGGCGCTGCCGGCGCCATTGTCGGTGGCGCCCGTTCCGCTGTGCCAGGAATCGAAATGCGCGCCAACCATCACGATTTCGTCTTTCTTCGAGCCGCCGGGGATTTCGGCAATCACGTTGTATGCATCCACCGCGGCGTCCGATGCACGCGTCTTCAAGTTCACCGCCAGCTCGACCTTGGTTTTGTCGCCGATCAAACGCGCAATGCGATTGTAGTGCTCAGAGGTGACGATGAACGTCGGCGGCGCGAGTTGGGTCTTGGGATCGTACGAACCGGCAGCCTCGGCGAACACCTCTCCATCGCGAGCCCGTTGGTCGTTCTGGATCAGCGCCAGCGCACCTTCCTCCAGGAAAAATTGCGCTCGTTTGATGGACAGCTCTTTTCTCTTCTCGAAGAACGCATCGATCATTGCGGGCGACATACTGGTGAAAAACCGCATGCGCTGCTCGGCATCGTCCGGTATGTCCAGGTTTGCCGCATCGATCTTCATCTTCTCCACCAGGGCCGGCGCAACAGCCAGGTCTTGAAGTTCAGCATCGGTATAGCGGTGGAAGGCTGGCTTTGACTCCGACTCCACGATATTGTTAATCGGTTCGGAAATCAGTACGATCTTGCCCTTCAGCTTACCTTTCCACTTCTCGATGTATTTCTCCAGATCCGCTTCGCCCTTCTTGGGGCTGAACGTAGCGGCCAGCGGCGCTAAAACTGGTTCCCCGCTGACGGCGCCTTTCGTGCTCTGAGACCAGGCCAGTGGCCAGGCGTCCAGCAGTGAATAGCGCGGCTGGGTCATCTCCAACGCAAATTTCTCGAGCGTCCAGCTCCGCCCAAACGGACCCCATTTCTCCAAATGAGCATTCTCGAGGCCGTACTCTTGCAATCGCTTCAAAGCCCAATCCGCGGCCTCTTTGAATTCCGGCGACCCAGTCAGGCGAGGACCATAATGGTCGGACAGGTTCTGGAGAATCTCCATGACCTTGGAATTCTGAAACTCCTCGGCCTTGATTCGATTGACAACAGCGAGGTCGACAGAATCAGCCGCGCAGGCGGTGATTGTGACAGCGAGGGCGATAACAATGGTGCGCATGAGGTCTATTATGCCCTCAAATCAATTAGGCCGCGAATGAACGCGAATGGACGCAAATCAGATTCGCGTTTATTTGCGTTCATTCGCGGCCTAAAATCTTACTCCGTCGGCCCGCCCGGCCTCCGCTCCGGCTGCGGCTTCGGCAACGGCTTGCGCGGCAACATCTCCTCCCGCATCGCCGTGTTGTACACGAACGCCGCCATGATCGCGGACGCCTGCATCAGGTCGCCGCCTTGCACATGATCGTACACATCCATGTTGGAGTGGTGCGTGCGCGTGGTGTAATCCATGGGGTCCTGAATAAACTGGAAGCCCGGCAGCCCGACCGCGTCGAACGACTGGTGGTCCGTTCCGCCCGTGTTGCGAATGGTCACCGCAGTCGCACCCAGATCTTTGAACGGCTCCATCCAGGATTCGAAAATCGGGCGCGCCATATCATTGCCTTGCAGATAAATCCCGCGGATCTTTCCGGTGCCGTTATCGTAGTTGAAGTAGCCGGCCAGTTTCGCGTGCTCAGCCGCCAGCTTCATCGTTTCCCGATCGGCGAAATGCTCCTTCACATACGCCTTCGATCCCAGCAGGCCTTCTTCTTCCCCGCCCCACAGCGCCATGCGGACGGTCCGGTCCATGTTTAAGTTGAGCGCTTTCAGGATGCGGACCGCCTCCATCACCACCGCGCTGCCAGCAGCGTTATCAGTAGCGCCGGTGCCTCCGTGCCAGGAATCCAGGTGAGCGCCCAACATGACAATTTCATCCTTCTTGGCGTTGCCGGGAATCTCCGCAATCACGTTCACCGAGTCCGTCTGGTCTTCGAAGAACTGATTCTGAATGTTGAATTGAAGCTTCACCGGGATGTTGTGATCCATCAGCCGTGCGATGCGGTTGTAGTGCTCAGGTGTGAGCGCGACCGAAGTCACCGCGATCGGTTTCTTGACATCGTAAGGCCCACCCGACGACGCGAACACCGTGCCGCCGTCACCGTTGTATCCGAACGACAGCAACACCAGCACGCCTTCATCCTTCCAGAACTGAGCCAGCTTCTCCTGAAATTTGCGCCGCTCTTCGCGACGCTGGCGCGCTTCTTCGGGAGTCGCGGGCGGCTGCTCCGTGCTGCCCGGAGGACGGAACCCAAATGGCGATCGGCCAGGTTCGGGCGCCATAGTTTCATCCGCCAGCTCGGCATCGGTGAGCCGATGTCCCGACGCAGTGGTCTGCATGGCCAGTTGTTTCGCTGGCGCCGCCATCACTACTTTGCCCTTCAACTTGCCTTTGTATTTCTCGAAATCAGCTTCCACGCTTATCTTCACCATGATCGGCTCGCCCGTCACCGTTCCATCTGTTCCCGCAGTCCACGCCAGCGGCATGCCGATCAGCGGCTGGTATTGAGGCTCAATCAGGTGCGCTTCGAAGTGCTTCGTGGCCCAGCCGCGTCCGAACGGCCCCCACTTTTCCTCTTTCGCGCTCAGACCATACTCGGTCATGCGCTTCACCACCCAATCCGCCGCGCCCTTGTAAGCGGGCGAACCAGTGAGGCGTGGGCCATTGACATCGGTCAGGTAGAACATGTGATCCATCACCTTCGAGTTTTCGAAGGCTTCGGTTTTGATCCGATTGATCACCAGAAGATCTACCTTTTCGCCGGCCAGCACTAATAGAGGAATGCTCGCGGCCGCCAGGCAAAGAATCGTGCGGATGGTCTTAGGTTTGGGCATAATTTACCAAAGTGTCATGGCGTAAACGGGCCACCGGGAAGTTACCCTGCCACGCTACAATTTGATTTAGCGTGAAGATCACCATCTCCAAGGAGAACTATCTAAAGACGATTGCCGAAGCGGAGAGCGAAGGCGAGCCCGTCATCGCCGCCACGCTAGCGCGCTGGCTGAACGTATCGGCGCCAGCTGTGACCATGGCCATCAAGCGGCTCAAACGCGATTCCCTGATTCGCGTGGGCCGCGACGGTCAGCTTTCGCTCACGCCCGGCGGCCGCGATATCGCCAACCGTCTGCTCAACCGTCATCATTTGATTGAGCGCATGCTGACCGAGATCTTCGGCATGGAATGGTACAAGGTCCACGAAGAGGCCGAGCAGTTGGAGCACGCCGTGTCGGCCGATTTCGAACGCCGGTTGCTGGAACGCCTCGGCACCGGCGAAGCCTGCCCCCATGGAAATCGTGTGGAGCGCGACACCCCGCAGGATCGCCGCAATCGCGGCTGGAGGCCTCTTGACGAAGTGCCGTCGGCATCCGGCGCGGTAGTGGTAAGCGTGTTCGAGCGTGACCGCCGGCTGCTTGAGTATCTCAACGGAATCGGGATTCGACCGGGCGCCACGGTCAAAATGCTGGCCACAAATTACGATGACACCCTGACCCTGGGTATCGATGGAAAACCGGTCCAGCTAGGCCGGGGCGCAGCAGCGAAGGTGTGGGTCGGCCCGCTGAGTTAAGCACCGACTCCCTGACGGTCGCGGTTCGGTAACCGAAACTGAACCGCGAGCGTAAGCGACCGGTGCTTACCGCGCCACTACCGGCGCATCCAGCTTCTGGAAATACTCGATGGTCGCGCGGAGCCCGGCTTCTAGTTCGACTTTCGGCTGCCAACCCAGGATGCGCTTGGCCTTGTCAATCTGCGGCTGGCGCTGCTTGGGATCGTCTTCGGGAAGCGGCTCGAACTTGATCGGCGCCGTGGTTCCCGTGATCCGGCGGATCCGTTCGGCGAATTCAAGAATCGTCATCTCCAGCGGATTGCCGAGATTCACTGGATATCGTTCGTCTGAAAACGCCAATCGGTACAGCCCGTCCACCAGATCGTCCACGTAACAGAAGCTGCGAGTCTGTGAACCGTCTCCGAACACCGTCATCGGCTCACCCCGCAAGGACTGATCGATAAAGGCGGGCACCACCCGGCCGTCGTTCAACTGCATCCGAGGCCCGTAGGTATTGAAGATGCGCGCGATGTTNNCCTACCGGATTCACATTGCCCCAATACGTCTCCACTTGCGGATGCACCAACGGGTCGCCATAGCATTCCGAGGTGGATGTCAATAGAAACCGTGCGTGGTGTTGGCGCGCGATTTCCAACATGTTGCGGGTCCCCACCGATCCTACCTCGAGAGTTTCAATGGGATGCTCCAAATAATCCTTCGGGCTCGCCAGTGAGGCCAGGTTCAGGACGACATCCACCGGACCTTCCACTTCCAAAGGGCGGCAGATATCCCACTCCCGAAATACAAATGCGAGGTTGCCTTTCAGATGCTCAAGATTTCGCGCCGCGCCAGTGGCGAAATTGTCCAGCGCCAGCACGGAATGGCCTTCCCCGATCAGCCGGTCGCAGAAATGCGAGCCGATAAAGCCGGCCGCGCCTGAAATGATAAATCGCAATGGTTGCTCCAAATCATCTATCGTAGCGAATCGCGCCAAGCTTTACCCCCCGCGTTACCGAACCGCGACCGTAAGGGAGTCGGTGCCTCTATGTGACGCCTGCGCTACACTCGCTGTTTATGGTCCATTTCTCCTGGCCGGAGACTGTCCTGTTTCTGGTCCTGCTAATGGCGTCCCTAAGCGGCTTCTGGCTGCGATTCCACAAAGTCTGGCGAACCGTGCTGCACTCGAAAAAAGATCCCGAGTTCAGCATACAGCCGGTGGGACGCCGTGTCCGCGACTTCGTTTGGGAAGTCCTGCTGCAAGGGAAAGTCATCCGCCAACGTCCGCTGCCCGGTCTGGCGCACGCCTTTGTCTTTTGGGGATTCTGCGCATTCGCTCTAGTTACCATCAACCACTTTGCCGAGGGTGTGGGGTTGCATTTAATCTCGCGCGATGGCTTTTTCGGAAGGTTCTATTTCACCGTAGCGGCGATTTTCGGTGTCCTGGTGGCCGTTTCCATCGCCGGACTCGCTTTTCGCCGTCTGGTTATCCGGCCCAAGTGGCTGGGTCCGCTGTCTTATGAATCGGGCTTCATCGCACTGCTCATTTTCTTGCTGATGGTCACTTACCTCGGGACTTTTCTTCAGGGTGGTGAGGAAAGCCGATGGTTATGGTGGGCCCATACCCTGACCTTGCTGGTATTCTTGCCGCTGATCCCACACACCAAGCACCTCCACCTGGTGCTGTCGCCCTTCACCATCTTCCTCAAGCGCGACGGCTTCTCCGCCATCCCTCCGCTCTCCACCGACGATAACGTGGAAGACTTCGGCCTGCACACCGGCCGTGACCTCACCCAGATCGTCGCGCTGCAGGCGTATAGCTGCGTCGAGTGTGGTCGCTGCACCGAGCACTGCCCCGCCTCTAACACTGGCAAGGTGCTCAACCCCAAAGAGATCATCCTTGGCACGCGAACATACCTCAACACCTTCGGAAACTCCTCCGACACGCCGCTGCTGAACGAACTCCGAGAAGCCCCCATCAACGCCTCGCCCGACAATCCCGCGGCCAATTACTTTTCCATGGAAGCGGCGTACGAGTGCACCACCTGCGGCGCCTGCGAGTTCCAGTGCCCGGTGGGCATCGAGCACGTGCCCATCCTGGTGGGTCTACGGCGCGGCGCGGTGAATACCGGCGCCTGGGAGGACGATTACGGCGCCAAGCTCTTCCTGGCCCTGGAGCGCGGCTCGAATTCTCTGGGCATGAGCGCCACGGAGCGCGACAAGTTCATCCAAAAGCAGCAGTTGCCCATCTTCGATGGCTCACAAGAATATTGCCTGTGGCTGGGTTGCATGGGAGGCTATGACCCCAAGGGCCGCCAGATCGTTGCCGACTTTGCCCGCGTGATGGACTACCTGGGAACAAGCTATGGCGTGCTGCGCAAGGAGAAATGCACGGGCGATCCGGTGCGAAGGCTGGGCAACGATCTGCTCTTCCAGCAACTCGCCGAGGCGAATCTTGAAATCCTGGCGCAGAACAAGGTGAAGAAGATCGTCTCCATCTGCCCGCATTGCGTGCGCACCATTCAGGAAGACTGGAAAGAGTTCGGCACGCCACCAGAAATTGAGCACCACAGCGAGTTTCTGGCGCGCTACGCCGACAAGCTGCCCCGGCAAAAGATCGAGGAAAAAATCGTCTACCACGACCCCTGCTATTTGGGCCGCTATCGCAACGTCTATCAGGAGCCGCGTACGGTAGTCGCGCTGGCCGGGGAGTTAGTTGAAGCTCCGCGCTCCCATGAGCGAAGCTTCTGCTGCGGCGCGGGCGGCGGGCAGA
>PMUN01000059.1 GCA_003166875.1 Bryobacterales bacterium
AGCCTTCGAGTGAGGATGCCCTCGGTCAGGAAGCGCAGCCGAGTGCGAGGGCTCGCGACTTCTTCGAAGCGAACCTGATACCCAATGGTTTCGCCCAACCGTTCGCCTCGCTCCTGGGCTACCCTGCGAGCGGCCATGCGTGCGGCAATGCGGCGCGGTTCCAGGACTAATACCTGGCCTCGAACCAGCGAAAGCAGCTCAGGTGGAACGCGCGTGGTCTTGCCGGCGCCGGGAGGTGCTTCAATTACCAGATTGGGCGACTGCCGCAATGAACTGACAATTGCGGGCAGAAGATCGTCGATCGGGAGCCGGAGCTGATCCAAATTTCCCGCTTACGGTTTCTTGGGCGGAGGAGGCGTCTTCCCAGCCTCGTCGGTATCGTACTTAATCACGGTATCGCTCTTGAACTGCTTGTAGTCTTCGTATTTCACGGTCAGCCGCATGCGGATGGGGCCGGATTGGAAATTCAACGTGTCGTTCGCTATGGTGTACGTCGGGAACCAGTACTTACCGTCGATCTGTTCGCGATAGGTCTCGAACTTCGGGTATTGATTGTCGTCGCCCTTCTTAAGCAATCCAACACCGCGGCCGTAGCTCTTCACGATCTGCAGGTCTTTGTCGTCCACCCAAACCTGGCCCTCGAAGTAGCGCTTACCTTTCTCGAGTTTCTTGGGCTTCACAGCGAACGCATAGGTGCTGATCTCATCCAGTTGCTCGCGGCCGACGTAGCGGATGAAGTATTTCGACAATTCGTTGGTCTGCAGGACGAACGGCTGAACTTCGCGGAGATCCTGAATGTCGCCGGGATCGAGCTGGAACGCTTCCAGCGTGCTCATGGGAGCGCGAATCACCTTTTCGGTACGTTTGCCTTCCGGCGTGAAGACGATATCTGCTACCTCTTCCCATTTACCGGTTGGGTTGCCATCTCTATCGAGCGACATAACACGCGCAGTCTGGCGATAGGTATAGTTGCCACGCGCCACCGCAAACTCTGCCTCTTTGGCTGAGAACTTGGCGATGATTTCATCGATCTGCGCGGGGGTGGGGTCGGGTCCGGTGCCGGCGAAAGCCGTGCCCGCAAGTAAAGCACACGTAGCGGCAAGACGCATAATACCTCTCCAGTGGACGATTCCGGCAACCCCAGGGTTTCCTGGTAACCGTCTCTTCCTAGTTTAAATCACATACCGAATGGTGTAGGGCAGGTTGATAACCTGCGCGCCGATTGGCAATCGGCGCAAACTGCGCGGGTTAACAACCCGCAGCAGGATGGCATCCTGCCCCACAATCAAAACTGACCCACTACATACCGAATTGCCGCAGGTGATGATCCGTGTGCACATAGCCCCAGCGTAGCCACTCCGGATCCGGCATTTGTCCAAAGATGGGATGCGCGCTCCATTCGAAATCCCGCTTGGGATTCGAGAACCGCTCAATCACGGTGACCAGCGCTCTTTTGTCGTGCTCAAACTCGACGGGCGCAGTGCCACCGATCAATTGATCCATTTCCGGCCGCGTCGGAACTCCCTTAGGCCACGGGATCGGCGCATAGAGCGCGACCCATTTCACGACGGTCCTTTGCAGTGGCCCTGTTGCTGAGCTGACGTACTTCTCTCCCATCACCGCGAGAAACGAATCGTTCAAATGGCACAGCATCTGATGAGCGGACATGCGTCCCCACCGGGCGCGGTGATCAGGCCGGACCTTGGCCAGGCGCTCCAGTGTGGTTTGTTTGTCCTCGAGATTCGCGAGCGTTCTCATACGGAACCACTATGGCTCAACCCAGATAGTGAGAGGCAAGGACGTTCCCGCGGTGAGAGTCAGATAAAACGGGCCGACGGTCAGACCGCTCTCCCGCATCGTGACATTGAAGCCCTGGGCCATCCCTGGCGTCGAGGTCACGCTTGCTGGAAGCCGCACATCCACTCGGGTCACCCACTCGTTTTCGTTGGTAACATTCACCACTTCAGCCGACGCTCCGTTGATCACCACATCCCAATCAAAAATCCCAAAGTAACCGTTGTCCAGGGATGTTCCTATGCCTACGCCGTTCAGGTACAAAGAAATCGTCGATCCGGGTTTTGAGGGCTGTAAGCAGGAGTTGATGGATCCATCGGCGTTGCGCGCGAGAGCCGGTGGTGGGTAGCCCTGGGTACACGATGCCGGCGTGCTGGCGAATAAATCGGCGAAGAGCGACGGGGTGCTGGATGTTACAGGAAAAAGTCTAACCGCGGCTGGGGCGCCGTTCACTCGGATCTGCATCACAGAAGTCGGTTCTATGGACGCGCTTGCTTGTGATACACCAGGAACAGCCACATTGATCTGCGACGGGGAGACATAAAGCAGCTTGGCGGGAGTATCGTCGAACGTGACCGTCACACCCGCGAGCGATGTGGATCCTCCGGCGGGCGCACTCACGCCTTCTTCCGGGCCGAGGTTCGTTCCCATAAGGGTGAGAAGCTGGCCGGGCGCGATGGGGCCCGCGTGCATCATATCCGCGCTGTCCAGGACGCAGCCTAACTGGGGACCCGTCGGCGTTGTTGACTCGGAGAATGCAATCGAAGCGAGATACGCGCCAGGCTGCGGCGCTGGTCCGAGGTTGGGCGGAAATAACGGATTGAGCGTGAATGGAATGTCGGGACGCGATGTCGCTCCGCTCATCCAAACCTTGCCCTCCGATCCCAGCGCAATCACCGCGGAACTAACGATAGAACCATCCAGGAACTGGACAGACCGCACAGTTCCCGTAGTTAGATCCAGTTGCTGCAGGTAGCCCTCACTGAAGCTGGTGACGTTATTGGGCAGGCATAGACTTGGAAAATTGGCCGGCAACCCGACCATAGCGCTGGTGGCCGCCGAGGACGGAGGAACGGGGCCGTATAGAATGCCTGCGGCGGCCAGGTTTCCCGATTCATCCAACTGAAGGCTGGATCCGCCGGCTGGTACCGAAAAGAGCAGCTTCGAGCCAGTGGGATCCAGTTTGCTCACGAAGGGAACGGTCACCAGATTGGGCGGAGGAGGCGTGGTGAACGGGTAATGCGGATATACCGTCACTCCGGTGACGTAAGCGTTGCCGGCGGCGTCTACCACCAGGCCTGCGTTCGTTATAGAAATAAGGTTGGGATCGTCGCCGTTATAATCCAGTCCGTCATCATTGGGGGGATTGAGGCCTGTGGAATAAATCAACTTCGATCCAGTGGGGTCGATTTTGGTGACNNAATTGGGTCTGGTAAGCGCCGGGAGTGGTTGGGTAGTCTGATGGAAATCCAGTCAACCCGGAAACAAAGATTTCGCCCGCCGCGTCCAGGGCTATGGAAGTTCCGCCGATGCCGGTGGCCGAAAACAGAATCTTCGGTGTGGTGGGATCGAGCTTGATGAGGTAGGGGCGATTCGTGGTATCGGGGACGCTGTAGGCGCCTGGAGTGGATGGAAACCCTTTCTGGCCGCTTCCACCACTCACAAGAATGTTGCCGTCCGAGGCTATCGCTACCGCGCTTGCGCCGCCTTGGCCGCCGAAGATTGTGGACAGCGTAATGATGCCGTTGGAATCGAGCCTGACAAGGAATGGGCGCGGATCATTGGGTCCCGTAGCGGGCGAGGTGAGCGCGCCGCCGGGCGTCAGTGGGAAGTCGGACGACGTGGTTGTTCCGGCAATGTATGCGTTACCTGTGCCATCAACTGCGATGCCGCCGGTATATTCGCCTGTGGATCCGCTGATATATGTTTCATACAGGTACTCGGTGCCCTGCGGGTTCAGCTTGACCACGAGGACCCCTTGCCGGCCGGTTACTGAATCGAGCACGATGTTCCCGGCTACGTAGATGTTGCCAGTAGCGTCCGTTGCAATTGCCGCTGGAGTGAAAGAAGCTCTAAGGTAAGTGGAGCTGGTGAGCTGCGCGCCGGCAAGGTACGACGCCGCCAGAAGTAACACGCCTGCAAAACGAAATGTCGTCATATATTCCCTGGAATTCAGAAATGGCACCGTATTTCAGTGCCCGGCAGGACGCGTTGGTAGGATTGTAGCAGACTATCGCGGATCAGGTACCCAAAATCTGTTTGGCGATGGTCATTTTCTGCATATTGCTGGTACCTTCGTAGATGCGCCCGATCTTGGCATCGCGGTAAAGCTTCTCCACCGGATAATCTTTGGTGAATCCGACGCCGCCGAAAATCTCCACAGCGCGCGATGCCACATTTTCCGCCACCTGGGAAGCGAAATATTTCGCCATGGCCGCCTCGGTGACAAACGGAAGACCGGCATCCCGCATGCGTGCGCCGTTATAGACCAACAAGCGCGACGCTTCCACGTCGGTTGCCATTTCGGCCAACTCGAACTGCACGGCCTGAAAATCGGCGATAGGTTTGCCGAATTGCCGCCGCTCTTTGGCGTAGGCAATGGCGTGATCGAGCGCGCCCTGAGCCAATCCGGTCATTTGCGCGCCGATGGCGATGCGTCCTTCATTGAGCGTTTGAATGGCGATCTTGTAGCCCTGGCCGATTTCGCCCAAAACATTTTCGGCCGGCACGCGGCAATCGTCCAAAATCAGCTCGCAGGTCGAGGACGCCCGAATCCCGAGCTTGTCTTCTTTCTTGCCCACCTGAAATCCGGGGAAGTTGCGTTCCACCATGAAACAAGTGATCCCGCGATGGCCGGCGTCGGGGTTGGCGTTGGCGAACAGGAAGTAAATGCCCGCTTCCGCTGCATTGGTAATCCAAAGCTTGCGACCGGTGATCAGAAAATGATCGCCATGCCGCGTGGCGCGCGTGGCCAGGGCGAAAGCGTCTGATCCCGAGCCGGCTTCCGATAGGGCGAATGCAGCTACCGTGTCACGGGCCAGCTTGGGCAAATAGCGCCGCTTTTGTTCATCGTTCCCCCAGCGCAGCAGAATGTTATTAGCGATGGTGTTCTGCACATCCACGATCACCGCCGCTGAGGGATCCACCGCGGCTAGCGCCTCCACGGCGAGAACGGACTGGAAGAAGTTCCCGCCTTGCCCGCCGTGCTCTTCAGGAATTTCGATGCCCATCAGCCCCAATTCGAACATCTCGTGGAGCAGATCTCTTCGGAAGAGTCCGGCTTCGTCCATCGCGCGCACGTGGGGGCCGATGCGTTCGCGGGCGAAGCGGCGAATGCTGGCCTGGAACATGTTTTCTTCTTCGTTGAGCACGCTGAGCGGGAGCACGGCAAGAGATTTTGCTTCAGTAACGGCAGGCATGCCTTCAGTTTACCGCTGTAGCGTAAGCCTCCGGCTTGCGCGGGACACGCCGGAGGCTTGTCCTACAGCGGGTGTCCCCAAGGTGTATAATCGCCAGCGATGCGTATGAGAACTTGGCTTGTTGCCACCCTGTTGTGCATGGCCGTTGCGCTGTATGCGTTTCAGGCGCTTCCAAGATGTACCTCCGTGGATCCGGATACCGCTAAGGTGGGGGACGTCGTCAGCGTGAAGGGAGAAAACCTGGACAAGAAAAACTCCGCCGATCTTTATCTGACCGATGGTTCCAAAGATACCAAGGCTGCCATCTCGGAACAGTCGGAGACCGAGATCAAGTTCAAGGTGCCGCAAATAAAACCGGGCCGCTATCACCTGGCGATTCTGACGGCGAACAAGGCCTCGATCATTGAGCAGCCGGTGGTGCTGACCATAGAATAAGAGCGCTCACTTGGCCGGGAGCAGCATGTAGGTGACGATGGCAATCGCTGACAGGCGCTTTTGCGCATCCAGCAGATCAACCCGCGTCACTGAGAGTTTTTTCCCTGCGCGCAGGACGTAAACTCGCGCTACTACTTTTTTGCCGGCCATGGGACGCAGATAATTCACCTTTAGCTCGGTGGTGGTCATTTCACGATGGCCTTGATGGGCATGAACCAAGCCATGCCAGGCGGCTTCGTCCGCGATGGCGGCGATAACTCCGCCATGCAGCACACCATTGCCGTTCAGAAATTCTTCGCGCAGCGGAAAGTCGACCGTTACTCCGTCGCGATGTTTTCGAACCACCCGCAGGGCAAGGCTGTTCTCGAAGGCCATGCCGGTATGATAGCGAACTGGGGCGAGGACTTCGGTTTTGAAGGCGTCGGCAGGAGTGCCGATGCGGCACGCATGAGTGCGTGCGCTACGCGATTACCAGATTGTTTAGATACTGGGCCAGTTCGCTGATTGCATCGCGGACCCGCGCAGCATCACCGCCCAGCGCGGATTCTTCCAGCATTCCGCCGATCTCAGTAATCTCCGCGAAACCGTAGCCCGCGCCGGAACCGGCCATCTGGTGACCCAACGTGCGGATGGTGGCATAGTCCCCCTGATCGAGCGCGAATCGCAACTTTGCGAGGTCGGCCCTGCGCTTTTCCAGGTACGCCGGGATCACCGGTTTGAGCCAGGATTCCACTGCGACATGGATTCGCCCGGCGTTCCGATGTTCCGGTGCATACCGGTGGATCGCTTCCAGCAACGCCGTTTTCGTGATCGGCTTCGTCAGATGGTCCGTACAGCCCGCCTCGATGCTTCGGTCTCTCGCTTCTTTCAGAGCGTGCGCCGTCAGCGCAAGTATCGGTGTCGGCGGGCCTGTGCGCTCTTTTTCAAGTGCCCGCATTGCGCGAGTGGCCGAATATCCATCCATCACGGGCATCTCGGCGTCCATCAGGACCATATCGTATACGCTGTCCTTGAACTTCTCCACCACTTCCGCACCATTTGTCACTTCGTCGATCACGCAGCCGGTGTCCCTCAGATATCCGCGCACCAGGAAACGATTGTCTTCCGAATCGTCCGCCAGGAGAATTCGCAAAATACGATTTGCGAGCGTGGCGGGCAATGCTGTTTTCGCGGCGGGGGCCTTTGGAGCAACCGCGGACTCGGCGACCGGGAAGCGCGCGGTGAAGTGCATAGTGCTGCCATCGCCGGGCGTGCTTTCGGCCCAGATTCGTCCGCCCATCAGTTCGACAAAGCGCTTCGAGATCGCCAATCCCAGGCCTGTGCCGCCATATTTCCGCGTTGTGGAGGCATCTGCCTGCGTGAAACTGTCGAAGATGGAGGAGACGCGGTCGGACGGAATTCCGACACCCGTATCGCGGACCGTGAAATGAAGTGCGCACGGCGCGGCCTGATCCGGGTCAGGTTTCACCCGCACGGTAATTCCGCCGCGATCCGTGAATTTGACGGCGTTGCTCAGCAGGTTCAAGAGAATCTGCCGCAGGCGGCCTGGGTCACCCATCAAATGCGACGGAACTTCCGGCCGAATGTCGGAATTCAAACAAAGGCCCTTGGCGCGCGCCTGGACTCCGATGATCTCAATCGCTTCCCGGACGACATCGGCAAGGTCGAATGCGATGCATTCCAGTTCCACGTGCCCGGCTTCGATCTTCGAGAAATCGAGAATATCGTTGATGACGTTCAGCAGATTATCGCCGGCACGCCGGAAGATGCGCACATACTCGCTCTGTTCGGCATTCAACGGAGTTTCCGAGAGCAACTCCGCAACCCCCAGCAGAGCGTTCATCGGTGTCCGAATCTCATGGCTCATGCGAGCCAGAAATTCGCTCTTGGCCTCAGTGGCACGCTGTAGTTCACGGCTCAGCCGGGCGATTTCGTCGTGCGCCAGCTTAGTCTGGTGCGCGTATTGCGCAAGGCCTTGCGCTTGCTGAAAACGATTCTCGATGTTTCCTATCAGCAGCAGCTTGCGCTCGCCGCCAACCGCAACTCCGCAGAAGTGCAAATCATTTCCACCTGCGCCCGTTTGTGTCCAGAAGTCAGAAGGAAGTGTGGAATGGTTCCGAGCAGGATCAGCCCAAAACGCTTCGGCATCCGGAAGGAAAACCTCAAGGAATGGGAAGGCTTCCATGAGGGAACCGGCCGGGAGCCATTGAGGAGAGTCTCCCAATAAATGGAACGATCCATCGGTCGATCGCTCAAACACGGCATAACCGAGCGCGGCCAGCAGATCCAAGTGGGCTGAGGGGCTCACTGGNNAGGAACATTTCTTCCACACCGCTTCCAGCTTTGGCGCTGGTTTCGAAAATGGGCCAACCGTATTGAGCCACTTGTGAGCTTTGCACTTCCCACTGGTCACGCAGGTCACACTTGTTCACAACCAGAACGAACGGCAACGCACCCAGCGTTAATGTGATACGTTGCTGAAGCTCGGCCGCTTTTTCGAGTGTGGAGGCGCGGCAGCCGTCGGCTACCAGAATATAACCGGACGCTCCGCGTAGATGGGACAGATTGAGTTGAGCGAGATCGTCCTCGCCCGCCAGATCCCAAAGCATCAGCGTGAGAGATTTGCCATCGACGCTGACGTCTTTGCGGTCGATCTTAACGCCGATCGTAGTGAGGTAGCGTTCATCAAAAATGCTGTCCACGAAACGGCGTACCAGGCTGGTTTTTCCGACGCCGAACTGACCGACCATGCAGATTTTCTTTTTCAACATCGTGCACCGACTCCGTTAGGGGCCGTGAAAAAAGCACAACAACCGGTCGCTCACGCTCACGGTTCGGAAAGATTGTCTCATGTTTAGAGAGCGTTACCGAACCGCGACCGTAAGGGAGTCGGTGCCTTGGCCGATTTTTTCACGGACTCTTACGGTCGCTGTAAAGAGAGTTTCGCGTCACGGGACACCGACGACTCGAAACGACGCACTGCGGCAAAACAGGCGCTCTTCTTCCTTGACGGCCGCGCACGTCTCCCGTTCCTTATCCTCTGGAAGCGCGGTCAGGCGGGCGGCGGGCACACCGAGTGAAACCAGCGCAGCCTCGACGTTCTGCGCGCGCGAACGCGCCAGCATGGAGTTGAGCTGCTCCGTTCCGGCGGGGTCGTGATTGCCGCGCACTTCTATCTGGATGGACCGGCCGAGAGCCGAAGCTGCCTTGATGAGCGAAAGGATTTGGGCCGCAACGTCGTCCAGCAGGAATCGCTGTTCGGGAGGGATCGCCGAGCTGCCGGTGGGAAAGCGGAACGCGCGTCTCTGGAGCTCCTCCTTCAGCTCCACTAGCCGGCGTTGGGCTGCGAAGCTGGGCTGCAGCGAATGGTATTCCTCAAAATGGAACCTGGCCTGGTCAGAGGGCAGGCCCTCGGCATAGAGCAGCGCCGCGGGATCGGCCGCCCAAGGATCACGAAGTCCGGCAATGTAATGCGTTCCGCCTCGCTTTTCGAAACTGGTCAGCACGATGCCTGGCTCGCTACTCAAGCGATGAGCGAAGTTCGACCACCGGCGTTCCACCGCCGCCGAATAAATCCACCAGCCGGCCAGCGCGATGATTACGAGCGCCGGTATTCCGAAGAGAAGCGCGCCGGCCATCCGGGATGTGGCCTTCCGCTCGCCGGGTTTTCCTTGGCCGGCCAGACATGCTTCCAATCGCGGACGGCAACTGTCAAACTCAGACGTTTCGCCCGTGAACGAATGGAGCGCCTCGGCCTTCTCCCGTTCGATGGTGTCCAGAGTGTCCTGAAATACGCGGCTCAAATTGCGGGGCGCAACGCCGCGCACAAAACCGGATAGGATCGCGTCCGGGCCGTAGGTGAGCACCATTCCGATGTCTCCCATGCGAACCGTTTCCAGGTTTTCACCCTCGGCCCCGCTGACCGAATCCCGAACGAAATCCTGGATTGCGGTCAGCATCCCCGAAACCATTTCCGGGTCCTTTGTTTCGGCGGCGTTTGCAGCGGCATATTGCAGCAGCAAGCCAGTCTTGCGATGAATCAGGAACACCTGTTCCACGCGGTACAGCAGGCTTCGCAGGAGAACAATCTCGGCGTACGGCTTCCCGGTCCGGATGGACTCCCATCGCCATCGCAAGCTGCGCCATGAGAATCGTTGCTCCAGCGTCTGGCTAAGCGATTGCAGCATGCCATCCAGTTCGGCAGTGATAGCCTTGCGAATGGCTTTGCCGAAAATCGGAAATAGCGCGTCGGCCAACATGCGCGGATTGGATTGCACGGAGAGCTGGAGAGCTTCCTCGAGAAGTGGCTGCAGCGCGCGTCGGAGCTTGGCATCGGAGCGCAACCGGACGGCCTCCGCCAATACGCTGGCAACGTCTTCGGCGCGCCGCGAGGGATTGTCCAGGCGCTGGCGCATGGTCTCCCACGCTGCGCGGTCCGGGCCCAGCAGGATCGCGCGCAGCTCCGCCAGCGGCTGATCGTCCGCGGCTGGGCGCTTGGCTGCACCGTCGGTGGGCATGATCCGAGGAAGGGAACTAGTCCGCGCCCGTCACCTTGAACTGATCGGTCAGCCGCAGCGAAACCTCGGAGAAAAGGCTGGCCAAGGCGGCGCGATCGGTCTTCTGGTGTTGCAGCTCCTGGGAACGGCGCTCCAGCAGAGCCACCAGTTCCTCACCCTTGGCCCGGATGGCTTCGGTCAGTTCCTTGGATTGCTGGAGCAGATCATTGCGGATCTCGCGCTTAGCTTGGGCTTCCTGGTTTTCCACTTCGCCAATCTTTTTGAAGAGCGATGAAGAGTGCGTCGCGAGGTCCGCCGATAGCCGGCCATGGCTCTCCGCCCGTTCATCGCGCTCGGTGTTGAGCCGGCCTTCCAACGCCGCCAGCTCTTTGTGGACAAAAGCCTCTAGCGCTTCCAGATGGCGCCGGGTTGTCTCGCGAATATCCAGAGATTCTTTTTTCAGCGTTTCTTCGAGCCGCGCAAAGCGCTGCTCGTAATCCCGCATGTGGGTTCCAAAAATGATGTCCCGGATCTTATCGATATTACCGGTGCCGCTATCGTTCGAAGCCGGCTCCGTGTGCGACTCCGGCGGCTGGTCGCGATAACTTGGATGTGTCATTTCCGGAGGGATATTCTGGTTCGCTTCTACGCCGTCATGTGAGGAGCTTGGGTTCATATGGTTCCTGCCTGTTCTGTTGTCGCTAAAGATACTTTATGAGGATCACTTCGTTTCCCTTCGCGCTGTAGATCAGCTCGTCAGCGAAGCTCTGTGTCAGGAGCAAGCCGAATCCGCCCGGCCGCGTCCCAGTTTGCTCGCGCAGCTCGACATGGTGGAAGGGATCATCGGGAGTGTTGGCAACGGCGGCGTGGGCCAGGTTATCCATCGAGAAGCCTTCGCCGGGGTCGCGGATATAGTAAACGATGCAGCGGGCGGTCCGGATGTAGCTCAGATCGACGATCTTCTCCGGATCCAAGCGGCCGCCATGTTCGATGGCGTTCATCAGCAATTCCCGGAAGGCGATTGCGATCTGCTCGCGCTCTTCCGGCTTTAAGTCGCTGGGCAGCTCGCGCATGAACTGGGTGAGGCGTTCGGCAGTGGTCAATTTGCAGCGGATTTCGAGCGATATCCAATTGGGCTTGTCGGAAATCACCGTGATATCGCCCTGGTCGACGGTGGTGGATAGCGCGTTCTGCAGAGTGCCGATCAACGTATCCCGGTCAAACGGCTTGGCGATGTAAGCGGTGGCCTGGTGCCGCAGAGATTCCAGGATGTGCGCCGAAGTGTTTTTCACGGTCATCACCACGATGCGGGCATTAGCGTCGCGATTCCGCATGTGGCCGAGCAAGGTGAGCCCATCCATGCCAGGCATCAGGATGTCGGACAGCACCAGATCGTAAGCGTGGGCATCCAGGCGCGCAAGAGCTTCCTCGCCGCTATTTGCGCGGTCCAGCTCCCAGCCTTTGCCGGCGAGCATCGCGCCGATCAGTTCGTGAATGGACGGATCGTCGTCGACAACGAGCAAGGTTCGTGGAGTTGCGCCCATGGAGTACATAGTTAGAATACATAAATCCACTGACCATGTAGGACAAGCCTCCGGCTTGTCCAGGCAAGCCGGAGGCTTGCGCTACGGGGGGTGTGATAGACTCCTTTTATCCGCGCCCTTCTTCGACCTCTCAGGAGGGATGATGCTTCCCCGTTACGCTCCTTTTCTAATCGCCTTGTGCGCGCATGCCGCCGGCAATTCCATTCCGGCCGGTCTCGGGAACCATCCGCTAGCCTTTGAGCCGAATCGCGGACAGGCCGCGGCGCCAGTTCGATTTGTGGCGCGCGGGAACTCGCGCGACTATCTGCTGAGCGGTTCCGGCGTGACAGTAATGGGCGCTACGCTCGGTTTTTCCGGAGCGAACTCCGAACCGCAAGCCTTCGCCCTGGATCCGCTGGCCGAACGGCACAATTATTTTCACGGCACAGTGAGCTAGACGGACATTCCAACTTACCGGCGTGTTCGTTATTCCCGCCTTTATCCGGGCATCGATTGCGTGTTCTACGGCGATCAGAGGGGGATCGAGTTCGACTTCGAAGTGTCGCCCGGCGCTGATCCGGCGAAGATCCGTCTGCGGTGGAGGGATGCCAAGCGGGTGAGTCTCGACGCGAACGGTGAACTTGTAATTGAGACTCTATCCGGCGAGTTGCGCCAGCGGAAGCCGAAGGTTTATCAGGAACGCAACGGGAGGCGCGTTTTCATCGCCGGCGGCTATCGCCTGGGCGCAGATGGCGAGATACGTTTTTCGCTCGACCGTTATGATCGAACCCAGCCCCTAGTTATTGACCCCATAATATTCGCGGTGGATCAGAACCTGATTCTCGTGGCCGCGATGGCCGGCGATGCAGCAGGGAACTTGTATCTCACCGGTCAGACCACGTCATCGATTCTGTCCACCACTGTGGGAGCTGTGCAGCCTGCGTACGCCGGCGGTACCTGCGTGTTTATTAGCATCGGCCCGGGGAATGGAGGGCCGAACGACTACTCGTGCCCGGATGCTTTCGTCATCAAGCTCGACTCGAAGGGCCAAATTGCGTACGCGACCTATTTGGGCGGCGACGGCAGTGACAACGGAAGCGCCATCGAAGTGGATTCGTCAGGGAGTGCCTACGTGGCCGGCATGACCTCTGCAGGCACAACACCGAACAATTTCCCGACGACGCCCAACGCCGCGTTCCTTAAGCCAACCGCGAACCCTAGTGGCGACGGTTTCGTCACCAAGCTCAACCCGGCCGGCAGTCAGCTCGTTTACTCGACTTATGTTCCCAACATGCCCGTTTCCGGAATTGCTGTAGATGGGCAAGGAAGCGCCTATTTCGTAGGCTCCGTCAGTCCCAATGCGGCTTTTCCGGTCACCCCAGGAGCTTTCCAGACCTCGGGGTTGCAGTTATCAATGAACGGTGTCGTCGCGAAACTAAACGCGGCTGGTTCGGCGCTGGTTTACGGTACTTATCTTGGTGACGTGGCTTCTGGAATCGCTGTCGATGCCTCTGGAGACGCTTACGTAACCGGCTTTTCCGCGTCGCCAGATTTTCCCACCACGCCTGGAGCCTTCCAAACGAAACTGCCGACCCCGAACGGGATTTTCGCCGCGAAGGTCGCGCCTTCGGGAGCGAACCTAGTCTACTCCACCTTCCTGGGCCCAAGCGAACGCTCAAACGGAGGCATCGAAGCCCCCGGAAATGGGAGCTTGACAATCAGGGTGGACCCGCAAGGGAACGCTATTGTCCTGGGGGCGACGGTATCCACTGTTTTCCCAGTAACCGCGGGTGCTTTCCAGCCGACAGGACCGTCTGCCGCCTGGGCACCCGGCGGCCAGAACGTTCTCGCGAAACTAAATCCAACCGGCTCGGCATTGGTCTATTCAACCTATATCGCCGGTGCTTCATCCTTGGACATCGACAGTGCCGGGAACGCATACGTGGCGGGAGCGGCGTCGTATGGATTTCCAACTACCGCGGGCGCGTACCAGGCGTGCAGTCACGGAGGGTCGAGCGACATTTTCGCGGCCGAGTTCGCTCCGGATGGAACACTTGTCGGAGCGACTTATCTGGGAGGGTCTGGGGCGGATACCGCGTCTGCAATAGTCGCTCTGGGTGGCGGATCTATCGACGTTGCAGGCGCGACCAATTCTACGGATTTCCCTGGAGTCATCGAGATCCCTGTTTCCAACCTGGCATTTGTGGCCAATATCCTCATCAACAATCCGAATCAGTCCGACGGTCCCTGTCTCGCATATACGATTCAGAACGCCGCCACCTTCATCGAAGGGCCGGTTGCGCCCGGAGAGTTGGTCACGTTGCGAGGGAAAGGCATCGGCCCCCAGACGGGCGTGAGCGCGCAGGTTGGACTTAACGGAATTCCAACTGAACTCGCCGGCGTGCAGGTATTTTTCGGCAGCTACCCAGCCCCATTGCTCTACGTGCAGTCTGGGCAGATCAACGCGATGGTTCCTTGGGAAGCCGGCAATGACTCGTTCAATCCGGGTGTAACGGTTCAAGTGAAGTACAACGGAGCTACTAGCAGTACCGGCGTCAATCTGAATCAGGCCTCGCCCGGAATCTTCCTTGCGAACTATGAGACGCAGCTAGCCGCCGTGTTGAACGCTGACGGTACTCCGAACTCGCCAACCAATCCAGCGAAACGGGGCAGCGTGGTTTCCTTCTACGGAACTGGAGGAGGACCGACGAATCCCTCCGGCATCGACGGGGGCATTTGGCCGGCCAGTTCATTGGCGCAGCTCACGCTGCCCGTCAGCGTGCAGATAAATGACGCCAATGCCGATGTGGTTTACGCCGGTTCGGCGCCGGGAATGGTTTCCGGCATTTTCCAGATCAATGTACGGGTGCCGGACTTCTTTTCTCCCCCGCCTATGGTGCCTATAGTGCTCACGATCGGCGGAATATCCAATCTCGAAAGCGCCCCGCTCATGGCGGTGGAATAGCGCAGGAGCTCTCATGACTCGCGTTTTTACTCTTTTCTTCCTCGGCCTTTCCGTGTTTGCCGCGGGCATTCCGGCCGGTCTCGGGAACCGTCCTTTGGCTTTCGAGCCGAATCGTGGACAAGCTGCGCCGCCGGTTCGATTTGTGGCGCGCGGCAACTCGCATGACTATCTGCTGAGCGGGTCCAGCTTGAAGGTAATGGGCGCTACGCTGCGCTTTTCCGGCGCGAATTCCGAACCGCAGGCCGTCGCGCTCGATCTGCTGGCCGAACGGCACAATTATTTCCACGGCCCCTTAAGCCAGACGGACATTCCAACTTACNNACCGGCGTGTTCGTTATTCCCGGCTTTATCCTGGCATCGACTGCGTATTTTACGGCGATCAGAAGGGGCTGGAGTTCGACTTCGAAGTGTCGCCCGGCGCTAATCCGGCGAAGATCCGTTTGCGATGGAGCAATGCCAAGCGGGTGCGCCTGGATGCCAACGGCGAACTTGTAATTGAGACTCTATCCGGCGAGTTACGCCAGCGGAAGCCGACCGTTTATCAAGAACGCAACGGGAGGCGCGTTTTCATCACCGGCGGCTATCGCCTGGCCGCGGATGGCGAGATTCGTTTTTCGCTCGGCCGTTATGATCGAAAGCACCCGATTGTCATTGATCCCGTAATATTCGCACTTGATCAAAACCTCATTCTCGTCGACGCGATGGCGGGCGATCCAGAGGGGAACTTGTATATCACTGGTCAGACATCGTCGTCGATTCTTCCGACCACAGTGGGAGCAGTACAGCCGGCTTATGGCGTCGGGACTTGCGTGGCTTATAGCATCGGCCCGGGGGGACCGAGTAACTTCCCGTGCCCGGATGCTTTCGTCATCAAGCTAGACGCGATGGGACAAATTGCGTACGCGACCTATCTAGGCGGGGACGGCTTTGACAGCGGAAGCGCCATTGCCGTGGATTCGTCAGGCAATGCTTACGTAGCCGGCACAACCCTTGCAGGTACAACCCCGAATAATTTCCCGACAACGCCCAACGCCGCGTTCCCGAAGCCGAACCCGAGGGGTAACTCGGGCTTCATCACCAAGCTCAACCCGGCCGGCAGTCAGCTTGTATACTCCACTTATATCCCGGTACTCGTATCCGGAATCGCCGTAGATCGCCAAGGAAACGCCAATTTCGTGGGCACAACGAATCCCACGGCTTTTCCTTTTCCGGTAACCCCCGGAGCATTTCAGACCTCCAGCTCGAACCCAATATCCACCAGTGTCGTCGGGAAATTAAATGCGGCTGGCTCGGCCCTGGTATACGGTACCTATCTTGGTGGAAGCGGCGCCGAAAATATCGGGGATTTAGGATCTGGCATCGCTGTCGATGCCTCCGGAGATGCTTATGTAACTGGCTTTTCCGCGTCGCCGGATTTTCCGACGACGCCAGGAGCCTTCCAAACAAAACTGCCAGCGCCGATAGGAATTTTCGTTTCCAAGATTGCGCCTTCGGGCGCGAGCCTGGTCTACTCCACCTTCGTTGGCCCAAGCGGTGACAGCGCAGGCGAGGGCTTAGAAACCGGCGGAATGGCAATCAGGGTGGACTCCCAAGGGGATGCTATCGTACTTGGCGCGACCCTATCCAACACTTTCCCTGTAACCCCAGGTGCTTTCCAGCCGACCGGGCCGTCCGCTCCTTGGACATCGGGCGGCCAACTGAACGTTCTCTCGAAGCTGAATCCGGCCGGCTCAGCATTGGTCTATTCCACCTATATCACCGGTGCTTCAGCCCTTGACATCGACACCGCGGGGAACGCATATGTGGTGGGCGCGGCCTCGTACGGGTTTCCAACGACGGCCGGTGCGTTCCAGGCGTGCAGCCACGGAGGGGCCACCGACATCTTCGCGGTGGAGTTCGCTCCGGATGGAACGGTTAGCGGAGCGACTTATCTGGGAGGGTCCGGCGCGGATGCCGCGTCCGCTGTCGTCGCCCTGGGTGGCAGATCTATCGACGTTGCGGGCACGACCAATTCTACGGATTTCCCCGGAGTCGTCGAGTTCGGTACTTTCAACCTGGCATTCGTCGACAATCTCCTCATCAACGATCCAAATCATCCCAGCGGTCCCTGTCTCGCTTACACAATTCAGAATGCCGCTAGCTTTGCCGAAGAAGCAGTTGCACCCGGAGAAGTTGTCACATTGCGGGGCAAAGGCATTGGCCCTCAGAAGGGCATCAATGCGCAGGCGGGACCCAACGGATTCCCCACCGAACTGGCCGGCGTGCAGGTCTTGTTCGGCAACCTTCCGGCCCCGTTGCTGTACGTGCAGTCCCAGCAGATCAACGCGGTCGTCCCGTGGGAAGCCGGCAGCGGCTCGCCCAATCCGGGTGTGTCGGTTCAAGTGACTTACAACGGTGCTTCCGTAAGTAACGCCGTCCTCCTGAATCAGACCGCGCCCGGAATCTTCCTAGCGAACGACCTGACACAGCTAGCCGCCATCACGAATGCCGACGGCACACCCAACTCGCCGACGAATCCCGCAAAACTGGGAAGCGTGGTGACGTTCTACGGCACGGGAGGAGGCGCGATGAACCCGCCGGGCGTCGATGGCGGTATTTGGCCGTCCAGTCAACTGGCGCAGTTCACGCTGCCCGTCAGCGTGCAGATAAATTACGTCAATGCCGACGTTACTTACGCCGGTTCCGCGCCGGGGTCGGTGTCTGGCGTTTTCCAGATCAATGTGCAGGTACCGAACCTCTTTTCTCCTCCGCCGACGGTTCCCATTGTGATTACGATCGGTGGAGTATCCAGTCCGCCCGCGATCCTGGCGGTGCAATAGCGAAGTGCCGCGTTCACAGTCGTGAACGCCTGCATCTCCACGGCACACTTGTGTTCCGAAGAGTGTATCTCATGGGCTTGCANNTTGACAAATACCAGTAGCAGGCAGACGTGGGCGTCGGCCCGCGGACCAGGGAAGTCCGCCCCAGGTTGCATTCGCCCATCCGAGGCCAAGTGTTTTCGACGGTGCGAACACGGCACGCAAGGTGATCTGACACACCAGCAATCCGCTTTTGGCTGTTCCCGTTCTGATATACTCGTGCGAGATTCGTCATTATCTATGTCGGAGTTTCGTTTAGGGGATGTAATCGACGATCACTGTATTAAGTGCCGCCGGATTACCAACCATTCCATCGTTTCCATCGTGACCGCGAAGCCAGCCAAGGTCCGCTGCCGAACCTGCTACCACGATCACGACTTTCGCAACGGGGAGGCGCCGCCCTCCAAGAAGGACCTCAAGAAGGCGGAGTTGTTTAAGGAGGTTCTGGCTGCCGCTGTTCCCGGAGCGGCGACCGAAGCAGTGCCCGAGGCCGAGCCGGAAGCGTCCGAGAAACCCAAGAAGGCGAAAGCGCGCGGCAAGAAAGCTTGAGCGCCTGGAACGCGGAGCAATACGAAGGCAGGCATTCCTACGTTTGGCAGTTCGGAGGCAGCCTCGTGGAGTTGCTTCAGCCGCGCGACGGCGAGCGGATTCTGGATCTCGGTTGCGGCACGGGACAATTGACCGCTGAGATAGCCGCGAGCGGCGCGCAGGTGGTAGGCCTGGATAGTTCTCCTGAGATGCTGGGCCAGGCGCGCCAGAATTATCCGAATCTCAAATTCGTTTTGGCTGACGCTGCCAGCTTCCGGTTCGAGGAATCATTTGACGCCGTGTTCTCGAACGCCGCGCTGCACTGGGTGAAGAATGCGGAAGCGGCGGTGCAATCGATAGCCGCGGCGCTCCGGCCGGGCGGGCGCTTCGTCGCCGAATTCGGCGGCGAGGGCAATATTCGGTCGATACTGGCTGCGCTCGAAACGGTTTTGGGCGCGACAGCCGAGGAGCGCTGTCCATGGTGGTTCCCCGGCATCGGTGAATACGCATCCTTGCTGGAGCGCCACGGTTTAGAAGTGCGCCAGGCCAGCCTCTTCGACCGGCCGACGCCTATCGAAGGAGAGCGCGGCATGGAAGACTGGATCGAGATGTTCTGCGGAAGCTATTTCCGGGATCTGGCCGCTAATGGCGTCAAGGAAAAGGTCCGCGAAGTTGCCGCGCATTTGCGCCCGACGCTCTTCCGCGATGGCGTCTGGATGTTGGATTATCGGCGCATACGGGTGGTCGCAGTCGCCTCCCAACGAGAAACGAGAAACGAGAAACGTTTTTAACTTCTCCGCAACTCGTCGCTCAAATCTTTCAACACTTGGTCCCGTTCTTCGGACGTCAAATCCCTCTCCAGCCGGCGTAGCGCGACACCGACGATATCGCGATGGTGGAGTTTCGAACCCACCCCTTCGGTTTCGCTCATCCGCCGCCACAGCTCATGCAAGCGATCGACATCTTCCGGCCAGAGACGCGGCGGATGGGGGCCCAGGTTGACATACATGGATGGCCGGTCCGGGCTGATCACTTCGAGCGAAAACGCGTGGCGGGGCTCCGGCAAACTTTCCCACGCCAGGCCAATGCGATGCGCCAATTCCTCGGACGTCATACGAGCCGAAACGCCGGTCACCAATCGCGAAACCTTGAGCTTGGCGGCGGATTGCACCATCGCGTCGAAGGGATTCACTGCAGGAACTTCCAGAAGTTCCACCGGCTTTCCTTCCTTTTCAGCTATCTCCACAACGTGGGTGAATAGTTCCCGCTCGTAGTCGCTGAAAATCTGATCGTCCGAGAGATCATATTCGCCCGCGCCGGTTGTGATGGTTCGGACGGTCATCACCACGATATCGTGCCGCCGCAGATTCGTCTTTTGCAGAACGGTACGGAGATGCTCCATGTTGTGGTAATCGCGGACCGCCACCAGAATGCAGCCGGGCCGGGCGTGCAGCGTGGAGGTGGCCTGGGGTTGGTGTTCCAGATTGAATTCTTCAAGCGGCTTTTTCTCCAGATGTTGAAGGGCGCGCTTCCTGGAATTGATGCGCTCCGAGATGGTGAAGACCACGAACACCACCAGTGTGAATCCAACGCCGTATTTAGTGGCGTACTCCTTCGAAAACAAATTCGCAATGGCAACGAATCCGAGGATCAATGTGGTGACTCCCAACCCAATGGGAATCTCCACTCTGCCTAGCCGGATGTTGAAGGGGAATTTGTATTCCTGATCGTGACGTTGATAGCGCAGCACCAGCACGCCGAGCGACTTCAAGAAAAAGCTCCACACCACGCCAAACGCATAGGCTTCGCCCAGCAGGTACACGTCGCCGCGGCTCACAACGATGGTGGCTAGTTGAAGAAGCGTGATGGTGTTAACCATGCGGTGTGTGGTTCCAAAGCGTTTGTGGGGCTTGCGAAACCAATCCAGCAATACGCCATCTTCGGCCACGCGGTTCAGGACGCCGTTGGCGCCGATAATTGATGTGTTTACGGCGCCGGAAAGAATCAGCACGCCCACAATCACTACGAAGATGTGAAACACCAGCTTCAATAGCTCCGGCCCGGCTAGCTGCATTGCAAGTCCACCGAGGAGATTGTCGGCGTACAGATTGCGAATATCCTCGGGGCTGATGATCATGCCGGCGAACACCGTGATCACTCCGGTGCACACTACCGCGTACCAGCAAACGATGTTTGCGGTGATGCGCAGATTTTTCAATTTGGGATAAGCGATCTCGCGGTAGACCTGCGCGAGCGTTTCAAATCCGCTCATGGAGAGCAGCGAGTGACCGAAGCCGATGATCAACGCGACGATCGGAATGGTCGGCCAGATTGTGCCTTTGAACCAGCCGAGCGCCGTAGGACCGAATTGCAGATTGCGTGGCAGCGGCGCCGGAGGAAAGTGCACGTGCCCTCGCAGCAAAATTGTTAACGGGCACCAGATCACCAGCGCCACCACCATGATGGTGGTGATCTGCATGATGCGAAGAGCCTTGCCGCTGGATTCGTGGATGCCTTTGATGTTCTGCCACCAAAAGTACAACGTCACCAGCGCAGCGAAAAACGCGGCAAAGTAGTTCACATTGAACGGGAACGACTGCCCGAGCATTTTTGCGATTTCATCCAGCAAATGCCCCAGGTACGCCCCGGCGCTGACCACGCTGATGGGTCCGGTGAGAATGTAATCGAATATGAGGGATGAAACCGACAGGCGCGCAATGAAAGGTCCCATGCTGTCTTTCACCACGATGTACACGCCGCCGCGCACGAACATGCTGCAGCTTTCCATGTACACGGATCGCACCGCGAAGCTGAACAGCATGACCGCCAGCACGAACCACGGCGCCGCGGGGCCAACCGCGGTGACTGCAATGCCGCCGGCGTAAAAGGCCGAAGAGGCGAGGTCGGAAAGAACGATGGATGCGCCACGCCAGAAGCTGATGAAGGACAACGCTACGGTGGTGGCTACCACGACTTTGGCTTGGGTCGTGGTGGGTTTGCTAACTTCCGATGCCATCGGCGGGACTAGTTCCCATGCTCCAGTCTACGTGGGCCACGTTTCTATCCTACGATGATCACATGGGTCCGAGCACGGCCATCCGGATTGCAGCGCAGCTTCGCGAGCACGGCTATCAGGCCTGGCTGGTGGGCGGCTGCGTCCGCGACTTGGTGTTGGGGCGGGAACCGAAGGACTATGACATCGCGACGGACGCGCGGCCCGATCAGTTGCTCCAGATCTTTCCGCGAGCCCAGTTAGTAGGCGCGCAATTCGGCGTCGTGGTGGTGGACGGCGTCGAGGTAGCAACTTTCCGCAGCGATCATTCCTATCAGGATGGGCGGCATCCCTCAGATGTTACGTTCGAAACCGATCCGAAGCAGGATGTTCTGCGGCGTGATTTCACCATCAACGCGTTGTTACAGGATCCAGCTTCATTGACTTCTCCGGTTGTTGACTATGTGGGGGGAATGGCCGACATTAGCGCTAAGATCATCCGGGCCATCGGCGACCCTGAGCAGCGCTTCGAAGAGGACCACCTGCGCATGCTGCGAGCCATTCGGTTCGCCGCGCGATTCGGCTTCGAGATCGAGCCCAGCACGCTAGCCGCCATCCAAAAGCTGCATCTGCGGATCACACGCGTTTCCCCGGAACGCATTCGCGACGAGCTGGTGCGGATTCTCACCGAAGGAGCACCACGCCGGGGTTTTGAACTGCTGGATGTCTCCGGGCTGCTGGTCGACATTCTTCCTGAAGTAGCGGCCATGAAGGGCGTGGAGCAGCCACCCGAGTTTCATCCCGAAGGCGATGTATGGACCCACACGCTGATAATGCTGGAAGGACTGCGCGATCCCACGCCGACTTTAGCCCTTGGCGTATTGCTGCACGATGTCGGTAAACCCGGAACTTTTCGCGTGGCCGATCGCATTCGCTTTGATGGCCATGTGGAGCTGGGCGAACGCATCGCGCGCGACATCCTAACTCGGCTGCGGTTTTCGAATGCGGACATCGATCAGGTGATCGCGCTGATTGCGAATCACATGCGATTCAAGCACGTTCTCGAAATGCGCGATAGCAAACTCAAACGCATGTTGCGTATGGACCGGTTCGAGGAGCACCTGGAGCTGCATCGCCTGGATTGCAGATCCAGCCACGGGCATCTGGAGAACTACGAGTTTGTGAAATCAAAGTTTGAGGAATCGCCGCCGGAAGTGCTGCGCCCGCCCCGGCTGCTTTCGGGAGACGATCTGAAGGAAGCCGGCTACCGGCCTGGCCCCGCATTTGCACGCATGCTGGAGGCTGTGGAAGACGCGCAGCTCGAATCGAAGATTCACACCAAGGAGGATGCTCTAGAACTTGTCCAGTCGACATTTGGATTACCCAATCGTCCCTGTTGAGGAGTATCTAAGAACTAGCTACGAGCCGGACTGCGAGTATCTGGACGGGCAGATCGTGGGGAGGAACTTGGGAGAAAAGCCTCACAGCAGAATGCAAGGCGAGCTCATTTTCCGTCTCACGGCCAGAGCCGAGGAACTTGGTATGGAGGTCCTGCTCGAGCAGCGCGTGCAAGTTAGCCCAACACGCTACAGAATTCCAGACGTTACGTTTCTTCGGATATCCGATGAGCCAATTGTCACTTCGCCACCTTTCATTTGCATTGAAGTTCTCTCCAAAGACGACACCATGGATTACATGCAGGAGAAGATCGACGACTATTTGGACTTCGGTGTGCCCTACGTCTGGATCGTCAGTCCACGCAATAAGAAAGCGTATGTCGTGACGCGAGCTGGAATGGTGGAAGCTACTTCCGGAGTCCTGGAAACAAAAGATCCCGTCATCAGCATGCCGCTCTCCGCACTGTTCGAATAAGGCCGGTCATTCGTCCAATTGGCGGCAAAAAAACACGGTAGTGTGCAACCGGCCATCTCCACTGCGCGCGTAACCTGGCACTGCGCCGTACCGCACGTAGCCCAGGGATTCGCACATCTTCTCCGCCTCTCCGCCCTGGCGCGTGTCCATGACGAGCAGCGTCCGACCCAGCCTCCGCGCAGTGGATTCCAGCTCCACCATCAAGGCCCTGGCCAATCCACGCCGCCGCGCGCGCCGATGCACGAACAGTTTCATCGCTTCCGCGCGATGGTTTCCGTTCGCTCGCGTTTCGAGATCAATCTGCACCGAGCCCTGAATCAGGTCACCGTCAAGAGCCACCAGCAGAACCCGGGTTCCACTCCGCATAGCCGCAACGACGCCCTTCCAATAAATCCGCGCCTCGCTTTCCGCGAGCGGCGGCATGAAAACCAATCGACGCCCCGCTGTCCACCGCGTCAATCAACAAGTCAACCAGGTGTTGGATGTGACGCTCCGCCTGTTCAGGAGTAAACGATAGGACCATAGGCATAATTCTCGCCCAGACCCTAGCCCCCAGTCCCTAGCCCCTCTGCTACACTTTGTCCGTGCCCGCGACAGCAACTAAGCAGGCCTACTCGCGCGAAGAAGTGTGCCGGTTGCTGGACATATCGGCCAGCCTATTGCGCAGTTGGGAGAAGCAGAAGTTCGTTTCATCCAGCGGTTCCTTCACGTTTTCGGACCTGCTTGCGCTACGCACTTTGGTGGAACTGCGAGAGAGCAAGATTGCCCCCGCCCAGATCCGCAAGGCTCTGGAGGCGCTCCGGAAGCGGTTGAGCGACGTCAATCCGCTCACCGAGCTCAAGATTTATTCCCAGGGCAAGAAAATCCAGGTTCTATTCGAAGGACAGCGAATGGAACCGATCTCGGGGCAACTGCTGCTGGATTTCGACGCGGCCGAGATCAAGAAGCTATTGTCCTTTCCACACAAGTCCAGCAAGGAGGTCGGCGCCGGCGAGAAGCATAAGACGCGCCGCGAGGCGGAGCATTGGTTCGAAAAGGGTCTGGAGCTGGAACAGACCGGCGCTCCGATGAAGCAGATTATTGAGGCTTATCAAAAAGCAGCTGAGATAGATCGAACATCGGCGGGGGCGCTGGTAAATCTAGGCACCGTGTATTTCAACGCACGGGATTGGCGGGAGGCCGAGCGTAACTATCGCAAAGCGTTGGAAGTGGATCCTAAATATGCGCTGGCGCATTTCAACCTGGGCAATCTTTTCGATGAGAGGGGCAATCGAAACGAGGCATTGGCCCACTACCTGGCCGCGCTGCAGATTCATCCAAGCTATGCGGATGCGCATTACAATGTCGCGCTTCTTTACCAATCCATCGGCCAGCCCTTGAAAGCTGTACGTCACTGGAAATTGTATTTGAAGCTGGACCCCAGCAGTTCGTGGGCCGCCATCGCCCGCCGCGAACTGGACAAATTGAAGGAATCTACNNAACAACCCCGCGTCGCGACAGGAGCACTATTTTCCTATGACGAAGCGGCTCGTTCTTTCGTCCGTTCTGATCTTTTCTCAGGCTTATCTCAACGCGGACTCATCCAGCGCGCCCGCGTTGCAGTGGTTCAAGACGGTAAGCGGATCAGGCACGAGCGCCGTCGCTGCGGCCGCGAGCGATGGGCATGGGAACTTCTATATCGCAGGCAGCACAACCTCCTTGGATTTCCCAACTGCGGCCGCCGCCCAGCCTAATGCCGGTGGGTCACCTCTCACCCGGATTAACACCAGCTCTGGCGCGTCACAGAAAATCTATTCGCCCTTCTTGGCTGCGGCCACCAGCATTACCGAAGATCCCAGCAATCCCCAGACTCTCTACGCTGCTTCGCCGCGTGGATTGTCGCGTAGCACGGATGGCGGAAACACGTGGAAGGCATTAACGGGCTTCCCTTCGGTTACGAATCTCGACTCCGTGGCCGTGGATCCCGCGAACAGCAACATTCTCTACGCGGCCACTACTCCGCTCGGCGTGCTGAAAAGTACGGACGGCGGCGCCACTTGGACCGGCATCAATAACGGCATCCCGACCGTCTCCAACGAAACTGTGACTGTCTACGGTTACTCAGGAAGCGTCAAGTCGATGGACGCCTACCAAATCTGGGTGGATCCGCAATCGCCCGGCGTGATGTTTGTTCTCGCAGACCCACAGAGTCTGATGCGAAGCGTTGATGCTGGTGCAAGCTGGAGCGTGTCACCTCTTCCGGCCGCATTAAGCGGGAAGCTTGTTGCCGATCCGTTTGCCAAGGAAACGATTTACGCGCCTGCGCAGGATTCCTTCTACAAGAGCGCGGATGACGGCCAGACCTGGACCTCACTGGCTCCTCTGCCGGATGGGTCCTATGCATACACGATCGCCGCGGATCCATTCCACCAAGGCACGTTATACGGCGGGACCAGCACCGGCCTGTTTCAAAGCACAGATTCCGGCAAGACCTGGACCCAGAAAATCTCTGCGACCCCAACGACGCAAATCGTAGCCGATCCGCAGAAGGCCGCGATGTATGCAAGTGGGAACGGATTCGGAATCATCGCCAGTACCGACGGATTCACCACCTACAAGTCCATCGCGCCTACAAACACATTCACCGAGCTCGAATTTGCGGGATCGTACCTCTTTGCCGTAGCCGCTCCATCCACGGACGTTTTCGTGACGAAGCTCGATCCCGCCGGCAACATCGTATACTCCACATACTTCGGTGGCTCGGGCTCTGACAACCCGGCCGGCATGGCGCTTGGAAACGACGGCAGCGTCTACGTTACCGGCTCGACGAACTCCACCGATTTTCCAGTTACCAAAGGCGCCTACGCAACCAGCGGAGCGAGTTTTGTCTTCAAATTGAATTCCGATGGATCGCTGGCATGGTCGACGTATTTCGCGGATGGCAATTCCGCGCCCCACGCGATCGCTGTGGACGCCGCTGGAAATCCGTACATTGGCGGTCAAACATCGGGCGACCTGCCAGTCACTCCAGGAGCCTATGAAACCAAATTCACACCGACCGGTTGCGCGCCGGGAAGCATTGGACCTTGTTTCGTGAATGCCTCGGCGTTTCTAACGAAGTTCA
The DNA here is from genome assembly GCA_003166875.1 of Bryobacterales bacterium. Lineage (GTDB taxonomy): Bacteria > Acidobacteriota > Terriglobia > Bryobacterales > Bryobacteraceae > Palsa-89. The sequence goes on from PMUN01000059.1 coordinate 25,986, forward strand.
ATGCGCAAGGTTCGTCGCTACTGTTCTCTACTTACATCTTCCAAAATCAGCAACAGCAGTTTGTTCAGGTCGTAAATGCCATAGCACTGGCTCCCAGCGGCAACATCTATTTCGCCTATAACGGATTCAACGACCCAATTCCCAGCGCAGTCGGTGTCTATTTGATGAACGCAACCGGGAGCGCTCTGCTCCAATCGAACACCAGCGAATACGTCATAATTAATTCGATCGCGCTTGGCACGGATGGCAATCTGTACGCGACCGGCAGCACCTACGGCACTTTCATTTCAACTCCGGGAGCCTTCCAGTCCGCTCCGCAGCCCGCTATTCCAAGTCTTCCGGGCGGCGGCGCAGCTGGGGGCGGTACTGATGCGTTCGTCGTGAAGTATAACGGGACGCTTTCGAAAGTACTGGCGGCGACGCTCCTTGGGGGCGAGAGCACGGACGCCGGCGCGAGTGTGGCGCTCGACGCTTCCGGCAACGTCATCGTCAGCGGCTATACGGATTCCAAGGCCTTCCCGGTGCGCGCGCCATTTCAGGGGTCTTTCTCGGCACGCTCCGGATTTGTCGCTGGGTTAGATCCCAGCTTGTCCAACTTGTTGTTTTCCACCTATCTAGGCGACGCGGTGCCCTTCGTCGTTCAGGGCGGGGTTCCTGACGGAAATGGAAATCTGCTGATAGCAGGGACAACCCAATCCTCTAACAGCAGTTACGAAATCTACGATCCGGGATTTCCCTTCACCGTGGCGACTACTGTAATCGTGAACAAGATCGCGCTTCCCCCGGCTCCCGCTGTGCGGGTGGATTCAATCGTGAACTATGCCAGCCGCCTGGGCGTGCCTTTGTCCCCGGGAGAAGCCATCGAGATTGTCGGCTCGGGCTTTGGACCGGATGCCAAGTTGATGCTGGACGGCAACCCCGTGCCGGTTGTATTCGCCAACACGGACCGTATCGTGGCCGTCATACCAACTGACGCGCCGACATCCGGCAGCGTTCAGATAATCGCTTCCAATGGCGGTGTCAGTTCGAATCCGGTTAACATGCCTGTGGCCGCGGCTTCGCCTGGAATTTATTCCTTCGACAACAGTGGTTTCGGCCAAGGCTACATTTTGAACGCTGACGGCACGCGGAACTCGGAATCGAATCCCGCCGTGCCAGGTACGCCTATCACAATCTTTGCCACGGGCGTCGGTCAGGTCTCGAATGTCGGGCCGTATGTTGTCACAAATCAGACGGTAGCCGTTTTTATAGATGGATTCTACATCAGCGGTATTGCCGCTGTGATGAAACAGGTCCCAGGTTTACCAGGCAACGTCTACGAGATCAGCGTGTACGCTCCGGATCTGGCCAAGCTGTTTAGCGCCAACCCAGATGTCCATAATCCAGTGGTTCCAGCGGAGGTTCCCGTCACGCTATTCATCGGATCGGCCGAGAGCCAGCAGGGAGTCGCGATTTGGTTGAAGCCGGACTAAGCGGCGGAGGAGCTCAGCTTTTCCACAAACCAATCCCGCGCCAGCTCCGCCACTTTCTTGAGCGCACCCGGCTCCTCGAATAGATGCGTGGCGCCCGGAACCACCTTCAGCGCTTTCTCACAATGCATCGATCCCAGCGCCTGCTGATTTAAATCCAGCACCACTGGATCCGCTCCGCCGATGATCAACAAAGTTGGCGCTTTCACGTGACCGAGCGCCTGGCCAGCCAGATCCGGCCGCCCGCCGCGCGACACCACAGCGCGTACCATCTGCGGAAGCTGAGCTGCGGCAACCAACGCAGCGGCCGCGCCCGTGCTTGCGCCGAAATGGCCGATTTTCAAACCCACAACTTCCGGATGCTCAGCCAACCATTGAGTAATGGCCACCAGCCGTTTCGCCAGCAGCGGGATGTCGAAGCGAAGGTGCGCGGTCTGCAGATCCACCTGCTGCTCGTCTTCGGTCAACAGGTCCATCAGCAGCGTGGCCAGTCCGCTCTCATTGAGTAGGTCGGCCACATACCGATTCCGTGGACTCCGCCGAGAGCTGCCGCTGCCATGCGCGAACAGCACTGCGCCGGCTGCCGCCGTCGGGATGCTGAGGTCCCCTTCCAAGCGAAGCGATTCCACTGGTATCGTGACGGCCAGATGCTCAATCGCGATACCCGTTCGTTCTTTGGTCATTGGACTGTTCCTCCTTTTGTGCTACCAGACCTGAAAATTTTTGCAGCCTGCGACGATTTGTTGGGGCAAACGCCTGGTCCGCGGCCGACGCCCATGTCGGCCCGGTTTTGGTTGCGGCTATGCTGCTCTGTACTACTAGATCTGAAGATCATTGTAGTCTGCGACGATTTGTGGGGCNNCGGGCCGACGTGGGCGTCGGCCGCGGACCAGGGGGTCCGCCCCACTCTTCCAACTAACGCACCGGCACAACGTGCGCCGAAGATTCCAACAAAGTCCGGACTTCTTCGTCGGTTGTCTGAGAGAATTCCTGATACCACATGCTCACGGCATGGAACAGTTCGGGCGTGCTCACGCACACCACTTCGTCGGCTTCAGCGGCCAGGCTCCGGCAAGTCTCTGCTGCCGCAACGGGTGCGGCCACCACGATCCGTGCGGGCTGCATCTGGCGTAATGCTCTGACGGCCGCCCGCATGGTTGATCCCGTCGCCAGGCCATCGTCCACCACGATCACGATGCGTCCAGCCAGGCCGGGGAAGGGGACGTTGCCGCGGTAGGCGTGCTGTTGGCGTTCCAGCTCATTCTGTTCCTGGGCGGCAACGGCGGCAATCATAGGCTCGCTGATCCGGAGGGCGTTAACCACCTCGGGGTTCAGCACCCGAACGCCTCCGCTTGCGATGGCGCCCATGGCCAATTCGCGATGTCCCGGAACGCCCAGTTTGCGAACCACGAAAATATCCAGGGGAGCCTCCAGCCTCCGCGCCACCTGGTAGGCCACCGGCACGCCTCCACGCGGCAGACCGAGCACCAACACCTTCGGATCGCCTGCGTAGCGCAAAAGGCGCGCCGCGAGTTGGATTCCCGCGTCCTGGCGATCTCGAAAAACCTGGTCCATCGTTAAAATTCCTGCAAACGAACGTCCACTCTCAGGCCGACCGTGCCCACCGCCAGTGTATCCTAGTGCTTAGAGGCGCATTTTGAACAGGATCGCACTTGCTTTTCGCAGTTTTTTCGCAATTCTCTTTACCGGGAAACTTCCCGTGGAAGTGGCACAGGCCTTGGGATTTACCCTAACCAGGACCCAGCCGGTTGCGCCAAAGCCCACTGCCCAGGCGCGTCCCCAGGATGGCGCGGTACAGATCCTGGGCATCCTCCAAAGAGACGCTCGCTTGATCGACTTTCTGATGGAGGACATTTCGGCTTACTCAGATGAGCAAGTGGGCGCGGCGGTGCGCAGCCTGCACGGCCAATCGCGCGATTCGCTGAATCGATACCTGCGGCTGGCGCCCGTCATCGATGGCGTGGAGGGCAGCTTCACCAAGATCGACACCAACGATCCCGCGTCCGTGAAATTGCTCGGCAATGTCCCGGTCAGCGGGAAAGCTCCGGGCGGCCTGCTGCGTCACAAAGGCTGGCGCGCCGAAAAGATCGACCTGCCACCGATCGTTTCCCTCGCCAGCGCATCCATAATTGCTCCGGCCGAAATAGAAGTCGAGTAGCAGCGGGATGAACATCGGCATTGACCTGGGCACCACCAATTCGGCTTTAGCCTACGTAGCCGAAGTCTCCGGCTCGCCGGACTATCCGGAAATCAAGGTGCTCGAGATCCCTCAGTACGTGGCTCCGGGCCAGATAGAGCCGCGGCGTACGCTGCCATCGTTCCTGTTCCTGGGCGATCAGACCTACGTCGGCGCCTATGCGCGCGAGCAAGGCGCGCTGGTGCCCACCAAATCGGTCCACTCGGCAAAGTCGTGGCTTTCGAATCCCGACGTGGATCGCACCGCCAAGATTCTGCCCTGGGACGCGCAGGAAGGCGGACGCGTCCTCTCGCCGGTGGAGGTTTCGAACGCCATCATTTCGCACATCCGCGATGCCTGGAACCAGGCGCACCCCAATGAACCGCTGGCCGGCCAAGACCTGGTGCTAACTGTGCCTGCTTCCTTTGACGAGGAAGCGCGCGAACTCACGGTGCAGGCAGCGCATGATGCGGGGATCGAAAAGCTGACGCTCGTAGAAGAGCCCGCGGCAGCGTTTTACTCCTGGATCGCGAACCACCTGGCGCAATCGCAGAAGAGCCTGTTCGATGGCCAACTCGTGCTGGTGTGTGACGTCGGCGGCGGCACCAGCGACTTTACGCTGATTCGCGTGCATCGCGATGGCGACCGCGTGGAGTTCACCCGTACCGCGGTTGGCAAACATTTGCTGCTGGGTGGCGACAATCTGGATCTCACACTGGGCTGGCTGGTGGAGGCCAAGCTGGGCACGCAGCTTTCCATCCGCCAGCGCAGTGGGCTAAGGCGGCAATGCGCCGCGGCCAAGGAGAAGCTGCTGGCCGATCCGAATCTCAAAAGCGTAGAGATCACGGTGCTCGGCGCGGGATCGTCGCTGGTTGGCGGAACTCTGAAAACCGAAATCCTGCGTGAGGAAGCGCTCGAACTTACGCTGGAAGGTTTTTTGCCATTCTGCGCCATCGATGAAAAGCCCCAGGAAGAAAAGCGCAGCTTGTTCCGCGAACTCGGCCTGCCCTACGTTTCAGATCCGGCGGTGACGCGGCATCTCGCGGCTTTCCTAAGCGCCAACGAAAATGCGAAACCTGACGCCATCCTTTTCAATGGCGGATTCTTCATTCCGGAAATCTGCCGCGAACGCGTGGCGGATGTTATGGAGCGATGGTATGGCCGGCGTCCGCTGGTGCTCGAAAATCGCGATCTGGATCTTGCGGTCGCGGTGGGCGCGGCCTATTACTCCTATGTGAAGGCTACCGGCGCGGGGCTCCTGGTTCGTGGCGGGCTTCCGCGCGCCTATTACGTCGGCGTGGGCGAAAGCAATGCTGTTTGTCTGGTGCCACGCGGCGCAGAAGAAGGGCAGACGCTGGAACTCGACAGCCAGGATCTGCATCTGGTGGCGAATAAGCCGGTCTCTTTCCGCTTGTATAGTTCGCTCGCGCGCGTGGACGACAAAGTGGGAGATACCATTACGGCATCCAGCGACTTGCATTTGCACGCGCCGTTGAATGCTGTAATCCGATTCGGAAAATCCGGCGAGCGTCTGGTTCCCGTTAAGCTGCGCGCGCATCTCACTGAGGTGGGAACGCTCGAAGTGTGGGCCGATTCCAAAATCAGCGATCATCACTGGCGCTTGCAATTCGAATTGCGCAAGACCGCCAAGGCTGCGTCCGGTAAGCCAGCCGCCGTGGTGAGTGAGGACGCACTAGGTCAGGCGGAAGCGCTGCTGGATGCCGCGTTCAAGGCCGGCACGCTCGCGCCCGAGGAGCTTCCTGGGAAGCTGGAACAAACACTCGCGCTGGGCCGGAATTCGTGGCCGCTGAGCGCAATTCGGCGCTTGGCGGACCGTATGCTTGAACTCGCGGAGGGTCGCCGTAAGTCACCCGCGCTGGAAATGCGTTGGCTCAATTTGTGCGGCTTCTGCTTACGGCCCGGCTTCGGTTTTCCCGCCGACGATTACCGCATCGAACAGGCCCGACGTATCTACGCCGCTGGTCTCCAGTTTGCGAATCAAGTGCAGAACGAGATCGATTGGTGGATTTTCTGGGGCCGCATCGCGGGCGGGTCAAACAAGAACCAGCAGGTGGACATCTTTCAGCGCCTGTCACCGGCGTTGCTACCGCGTCCGGGAAAGCGGCCCAGATTGAACAACAGCTTGCTGCGCGAAATGTGGCGCACGGGCGCGAGCCTGGAGTTGTTGCCGCTCCAGACCAAGACCCAGCTCGGCGATACGCTGCTCGCTCTGATGAAGAAAGGCGAGCTGGTGGAAACCGGATTGTGGTGTTTAGGCAGGCTGGGAGCGCGAAAGCTATTCTACGGGCCCATTAACCAGGTGCTTCAAGCAACTGTTGCCACGCGCTGGGTAGAAGCGCTGGCGAAAATTCCCAATTCGCAGGACGCTCTGGTGGCAATCGCACGGCGCACGGGCGATTCCACGCGCGACCTTGCACCCGCCACCATCGATCTGGTTCGCCGCAAAATCCCCGAGGCGCTGATTCCGATGCTTGAAGGCGAAGTGGAAGAAGATCTCGGCAAAATCTTCGGCGAGGAGCTGCCTTCAGGGCTAGTGGCGGCCACTGCTTTGTGAACGAAGACGCCATTATCCGTAAGCTGCAGCGTTATGCGCCGCTCATCGGTGACGATTGCGCGGTGATCCAGGCTCCGCGGGATCAGGACCTACTGTTCACCACTGACTTTAGCATCGAGGGCGTGCATTTCACCCGGGCGTCGCGCCCCGAGCAAATCGGACATCGGGCTGTGGCGCGCAGCTTGAGCGACATCGCCGCCATGGGCGGACGTCCGTTGTACTGCCTGGTCTCAATCGCGCTGACCGCCTGGACGGATCAACGCTGGATCGATGGTTTCTATCGCGGAGTGAACAATCTGCTGCGCCAGACCAAAACGCAGCTCGCCGGCGGCGACATCTCGCACGCCAAGCAGCTAATCTGCGATGTCATGCTTTGCGGAGCGGTTGCAAAAGGGAAGGCTCTGCGGCGCAGCGGGGCGCGACCTGGCGATATTATCTATGTTTCCGGCCCGCTCGGAGGCTGGCGGCACAAGAGCGAGATTGTTCCTCGTTTGGAGATTGGCCGTAAGCTCATCGGAAAGGCAACTTCCTGCATGGATATCAGCGACGGGCTTGCACTCGATTTGCATCGGCTTTGCCTGGCTTCGCGCGTCGCTACGGAAATTGATTCAGTGCCGCTGCTGGACGGCGCAACTATTGAACAAGCGCTTCACGATGGAGAAGATTACGAACTGCTATATACGGCGCATCCGAAACGGCGCGTACCAGGAATCCGGATCGGCACCATAACAAAAGGAAATCCTGGCGCACTGCGTTATCACGGAAAAAAACTGGCGCCAATCGGCTATGACCACCTCCAACAACGTTCTTGATTTGATCGACGCGTTTCGCCGTTCTAAGACCATGTTCGCCGCGGTCGAACTCGGCATCTTCGATGGGCGCCGGCCGGCGGATTCGAAGGAACTCCCACGATTGCTGGACGCCTGCGTTGCACTCGGACTGCTGGAGAAGCACGGTGAAACATACGTCAATACTCCCGAAGCCGACAAATTCCTGCGATCCGATAGCCCGGACACGCTTAGCGGCTACATCCGCTATTCGAATAATGCGCTGTACCCGATGTGGGGACACCTTGAAGATGCGGTTCGCGAAGGCAGTCATCGCTGGACGCAAACGTTCGGGTGGGACGGTCCCATTTTTTCGCATTTCTTTCGCACCGAAGACGCCATGCGCGAATTCCAAAAGGGCATGCACGGCTTCGGCCAGCTAAGCTCACCCGCCGTAGTTGCTGCCTTCGATTTGAGCCGATTCCGGCGGCTGGTGGATCTCGGAGGAGGAACCGGCCACTTGGCTGAAGCGGCGCGCAACCGTTATCCACACCTGGAAGCGGCCGTATTCGATTTGCCCCGCGTGGCCAATCTGTTTCCAGGAACCATCGCGGGCGATTTCTTTGTCGATCCGTTGCCCGCGGCCGACCTGTACAGCCTGGGCCGGATTCTTCACGACTGGTCCGAGGAAAAAATCACGAAGCTGCTTGCCAAGATCCACGCTGTTCTTCCCGAGGGAGGCGCATTGTTGATTGCCGAGAAATTGCTCCAACCAGATTACGTCTCAGGGCACATGCAGTCGCTGAATATGTTGATCGTTACCGAAGGCCGCGAGCGGTCGGCCTCGGAGTATGAATCGCTGTTGCTCGCCGCCGGTTTCTCGAAGGTGGACAGCCGCCGCACCGGCGCGCCAGTGGACGCCATCCTGGCCATCAAATGATCCTGGGCCTGCTTTTTGCGAGCATCGCCGGAGCTGCCATCCACGGCGATACGCTCTACACCTGGGGCGATCAGTTGCTAACGTGGACTCTGCCCAAGCTAAGCAGCCGTTTGCTCGCCACTCCGGAAAGACCTGCCAGCGCGGGATGCATCGATCAGGATGGCGCGGGCCTTTTTCTCCAGGAAGGCGATCGGCTGGTCTATCGTAAATCGCCGGATTGGAAGCCGCGGGAAATGGATCACGGCATGGACATGCACGATTGCCTGGCCGCCACGCTGCTAGGCCATCGCGGCGTGCTGGTGGTGCATCGAGGCATGCAGCTTCGCTTTTACGAATTCCCGGATTTCCACTACAAGGAGATTTACTCGTTCTACAGCCGCTCACGGCAAGGCGGATTGCTGGTGACCGATGTGGATGGCGACGGCTATCCGGACATCATTTGCGGCAACTACTGGATCAAGAGCCCGACCGATTTCGATTTGCCATGGCATGATTTCGCGATTGAGCTTTATAACGACCAGCCTCTCGCGGCCACGCTACGGCTAGCATTAGTCGACGGTGATCTTTTGGTCGCACAAGGAGAGTTGCCAAACGGCCGTGTGGCGCGGCTTCGTAAGCCGCGGGATCCCAGGCAGCTCTGGATCGAAGAATTGCTCGGCGAATTTCACTATCCGCGCGCCTCGGCTCAGAACCTTATCGGCGAAGACAACGGCCCACACTCCAGGCTCTTGCTGAACGGCAAACTCGCAGGCGAAACGAACGGCATCCACACAGCGCTTCGCTATCGCAATGGTTACGTCCTGGTGGGCCACGACGGTGTCTTCTACCGGTAGGAGTGTCATGTTTAGAGAGCGTTACCGAACCGCGACCGTGAGGGAGTCGGTGCTTTGCTCTACTCGCGGTGCGGAAACATCACACCGAATACCGCGGCGGCGTTATGCCTTTCTCCCTCAGATAAACCTCCGCATACCCGCGATGATGTGCGGTGTGAATGAACGCGTGCAGCACCCAATCCCAACCAGACTGCGGCGGTTGATTCGGCCGGCCCGGATACGACTGCGCCAGATCCTTNNTTCAACGTGGTCTCTTTATCGGATTGCTCCGGCGGCTTCATGGAATCCGGAAGACCGCCCTTGAACCGCGAGATATAGAATGCGTTATTGGCGGCGATGTGTTGCATCAGCTTCCCGTATTCCCGCAGTTCCGATTTAGGATTGAACGCGTAACCATCCGCCGGCATGGCGTCGGCCACCTGCAGCGTGAACGCCTTGGCCTTGTCCCATCGATTGAGAAATACCTCCAGCACGGTTGCGTCGGCCCTTGCCTCGCGAGCCACTGCCGCCGCGCTTCCAGCCACCAGCGATCGGATTGCTGTTCGTCGATTCATGGTTTTTGCCTCTCTGTAAGATTAGCGCCAGCGGGCGCCCGGATGTGCTAGACTCCGGGCCGGGAGGCGTGATTCATGGATCGCAGAAACTTTTTCCAACTGGCAGCCGGTAGCGCTTTGGTGGCATTCCAAAACAACGCCGTGGAACGTGCGGCGGCGGCCACCCGCTCCATCAGCGACAAGAGCCCGCAGGAAGTAGCAGCGGACGAAGACTACTGGGGCGAGATCCGCAACGCCTTTTCGATTGACCGCAACATCATCAATCTCAACAATGGTTATGTCAGTCCAGCGCCGCGCGTAGTGCAGGATGCCCTGCGCCGCTATCTGGAATATAGCGACATGGGACCGGTGCACACCATGATCAACGTCTTGGAGCGGCAAGTGGAGACCGTGCGCCGCAGAATCGCCGAGACGGCCGGCTGCGACCCGGAGGAAATTGCCATCACGCGCAACGCCAGCGAGTCGCTCGAGAACGCGCAATACGGGATCGATCTGAAACCTGGCGATGAGGTGCTGACCACCAATCAGGATTATCCTCGCATGCTGACCACGTTCCGCCAGCGCGAGCGCCGCGAAGGGATCGTGTTGAAGACCATCTCGTTCCCCGTGCCGCCGCCCAGCATGGACGATCTTTACCAGCGGTTTGAGAACGCCGTCACACCCAAGACCAAGCTGATCCTGGTGTGCCACATCACCAACCGCACCGGACAAATTTTTCCCGTGAAGCGCATTTGCCAGATGGCGCACGCNNGGCACCAGCCTGCACAAATGGACCTGCGCTCCCATCGGTACCGGATTCTTGTACGTCCGCAAATCACGCATAGCGAGCACTTGGTCGATGATGGCGTCTTCAGACACGCAGGTGGACGACATCCGCAAATTCGAGGAGATCGGAACGCATCCGGCGGCCAATCACAACGCCATCAGCGACGCATTGATCTTCAATGAGAATATCGGCATCCACCGCAAGGCGGCGCGGCTGCGCTATCTGCGGGATCGCTGGGCGAACCGGCTGGCGCAGAATCCAAAATGCAAGATCCTGCACAGCCAGGATCCGGAGCAATCCTGTGGAATCGGTTTCCTGAGCTTCAACGGTGTGGATGCCGGGAAAATGTACGCAGCTTTGTGGAACAAGTACAGCGTGCTCACCGCGCATGTGCCGCACGAAGAGTACACGGGCCTGCGGATTACGCCGCACATTTACAGCACGGTCCGCGACATTGATTACTTCGCCGAGATGGTAGAGAAAGAAGTCAAGAGCGCGTAGCTCTGGCTACTTCGCCGTCCGCCGGTAGATGGTTTCGAAATCCGGCTTCGGTGCTCCGCTATAGCTGGTGGTCGTAGAAGTGGACGGGCCAGATTGGCTTCCTTTGGGCTGTGGTCCCACCGGCGTCGTTTGCGTCGTATCGGACTGCGTGGTGCGGGTCTCCTTGGCGACACGCGACTTCGTGGCCGGCCGGAAGTCGATGCGGTCGATGTCGTCCTTCTGTATCGCTATCTCCTCGTTCTTGATCACCACGATGAGCCGCTCGTCGTTGGCTTCATCCATGGTGCCGATGAGGGGTTGCCTCGCGCCCTTCTTTATAATCCGAAGCTCCGTACCAGTCTTGAGTTCGCGAACCTTGTCCCACGAATTCTCGGCCGCGAAAGCCGTCAGGGTTACTAAAGTAAGCAGGAGTACTCTGAGCATGGCGGTACTGTCCTTCGAAGCCAGTTTACCAAAACTAAAGTACTAACCGAAAGGTTAATGGTATAATTGATCGATTCTCTCCGGAGCGAGACTCGCAGCTGATCAACGCTCGATCAACAGATTTTAATTCTGTTTTTTCAATAGCTTGAGTAAGGCAAGCCTACACGGAAACTATGGTCACTAACGTGCCCTTCCCTGTACCGCGCCCTAAGGAGGCTTCGGTGCAAGCAATGAACAGAACGACTCCGTTGGAACGTCGGTCGAAGATACGCTATCCCGTATCCCTCACTGTAAAATACCGTACGGTCGGACGATCTAATCGGATATCTGGTGTGGGACGGACCATGAACATGAGCAGTGGCGGGCTACTGATCGCCGCGGACCAGCGGACGGAACTGGGTGCAAAAATTGAGCTCAATATCGAGTGGCCTTCGCTGTTAGATGGCCAGGTCCCTTTGCAGTTGGTAGCGGTTGGAAAGGTAGTACGCTGCCTGGAGTCCGGCTTCGCTCTATCATTTACGCAGTACCAATTCCGGACTATGAGCCGTAAACTGCAAGCCGCTCCCGGCGATGGGTGGGATGGCCTGGAGCCCACCATGATTCGATCTGCGGGTGCGTGAGGCTCCCAGCCAGTTACCCAACCTGTTACCCAACCGGTCCCTAGCCAATCGGGTTCTAAGGGTACTGGGGTTCAATTCCTCGGATACCACGCTGAACCCTGCATTTACTCCTCTGGCTGTCCCGCCCATACTTTAAGGTGAGCCAGCCTATCCGGCGGCCTCAGGCACCATGAGATCTTGGTCATACCTTCTGCCGAATCGCTTCAATCTTCGAAGGCAGCTTTTCGCCCTCGGGATTCTGTTGGCTTTGACGGCTATAGCAGGTGCGGTAGTCCTAAAGCCATCCCGTCACAAGCCGGATGCCTGGGATACCTTCAAGAAGGATATCCGCCAACGAGCGGAACTGGATATCTTTGACGACTTCCAGAGCGGCCTTGATTCCTGGGAAAGCATCGACAATCTCTCTACTTGGTCCTACGATAACGGCGGACTGGCCATTCCGGGTAAGATCGCCGTCCTTACTCCCTCGCTGCATTTGACGGACTACGATGTGGATTCTGTGGCACAGGTGGTCAGCAAGGGGTTGGGCCTGGTGTTCCGGGCATCGGGGATGCGGTCCTATCAGGTGGCGAAGCTCATCGTAGACGGCAAGGGTCCCATGCCTCCGCTGGTGGTGGAAAGGTACGCTGTGATCGGGGAGAAGGAATCGGCGCGAGTGCGCGTCCATTGTCCTGGTACGTTTCAAAAGGACACGCTGTATCACATCCATATCCAGGTGCGTGGCGATTCCTTCACCCTCTTCATTGAGGGACAGCTCATCGATTCGTGGTCCGACAGCCGCACCAAATCCGGCGGTGTGGGATTCTTCTGCGCCAAAGGCGAGCGCGCTCGGGTAGCGTGGGTGCGGGTCTCGCACAACACCGATGCGGCTGGCCGGCTGTGCGCTTTCGTTTCCTCGTTGCTTTAGAGGGCGGGTTATCAAGCGCACGGCAAGTCGGAGACTTGCCCTACGTAGGACAAGCCTCTGGCTTGTCAAGGGCGGGTTAACAACCCGCCGNNTCCTCTTAGAATTAGATCAGGGTAACCATGTCGAAAGACACCGAAGAGCACATCCGCGCCTACACAATCGGAGAGCTGAACCCATTATCCGGTCGAATTCTGATTGTGGACTACGATCCGTGCTGGCCGGAACTATTTAAGCGTGAGGCTGACAGAATCCGAGCCACGCTCGGGCCACGGGCGTTGCGAATTGAGCATACCGGATCGACGTCGGTCGCGGGCCTTGCCGCCAAACCCATCATTGACGTGCTCCTGGTGGTAACCGACTCGTCAGATGAAGACGCGTACATTCCGGCGCTGGCGTCGGCCGGCTACTTGCTTCGCAGCAACGCCGCTGATCGCGATCTCTACGCACGCAGCAAGCTGGCGTTGGCCCAGAAGGACTGGAAGTACGGTGCGCGACATAAAAATGGAAAGCATGTAGGAACGTACGAAAAACCGAGCCGCGACCGGNNGTCGCGGCTCGGCTACACCCTCGAAGGGTTCCACATTTATGTCGCGCACCCCTGGAAGTACAGCCAGCACTACGCCGATGCCAAGACAGCTATCATTGAGGAGATCCTAGCACGAGCCCGGAAATAGCGTTTACTAATGGCGCGAGACAAACCGCTCGACCTGTTACTCCTGCACGCTCCCAGCGTTTTCGACTTCCGGGAGAAGTCCATTTTTTATGGACCCATCAGCGATGTGATTCCTTCCTCCACCGTATTCGAGATGTATCCGCTCGGGTTCCTCACGATTCTGAGCTACCTGCAGGCGCAAGGGATGCGAGTGCGCATCGTGAACCTGGCAGTGCGGATGATGAAGGACCGGAAGTTTGCGGTTCGCGATTTTCTCGCATCGGTGCATCCCAGCGCGGTTGGCATCGACCTGCATTGGCTCCCTCACGCGCACGGCGCGTTAGAGGTGGCAAAGTTGGTGAAGGAAATCCACCCCGACGTCCCCGTAATCATGGGCGGACTTTCCTCCACCTACTTCCATCAGGAGCTCATCACCTACAAACAGGTGGATTATGTGCTGCGCGGCGACAGCACCGAGATTCCACTGCATCAACTTCTGCTGGCGCTGAAAAATCATGAGCCGCTGGACAAGATCCCCAACCTGACGTGGAAGCAAGGCGGATTGCCAAGAGTGAATCCGATGACGTTTCTGCCGCCCTCGCTCGACTATGTGGACCTGCGCATGGACCTGATGGTGGAGATGGTGCTGCGCTATCGGGACCTGGGGAGCGTAGTGCCCTTTGTAGGCTGGCTTAAGAATCCGATCACGGCCGTTTTCACTGTAAAAGGTTGCGCGCACAACTGCGCGACTTGCGGCAGCTCCATCACCACTTGCGGGCACCTGACCAAAAGAATTGCGCCCACTTTTCGCGGCCCTGACAGCCTGGTAGCCAACATCGTAGCGCACTCGCGGCTGATGCGTGGCCCGATTTTTCTGGTCGGCGACTTGCTTCAGGCGGGCACCGAGCATGCTGAAGCGGTGCTCCAGCGGCTAAAGGTCGCGGATGTCGAAAATCAAATCGTCTTCGAGTTCTTTGATTTGCCAACCATCGATTTTCTGCGCCGCATTGATGCATCGGTCCGCAACTGGAGCCTGGAACTCAGCCCTGAAAGCCACGACCAGAAGGTCCGCGGGGCGCAAGAGGGAGAAGCGCCCTACGATAATCAACAGTTCGAAGAAGCGATCCTGGAAGCCTTGCGGTTGCGCTGCACACGCATCGACGTCTTCTTTATGATCGGCATGCCTCAGCAGACTTACCAATCCGTGCAGGACACGGCTGCCTATTGTGAACGTCTGTTTGAGATCAGCGACCGGCGGCTGTCCTGCTTTATCTCCCCAATGGGACCGTTCCTTGACCCAGGCAGCCGTATATTCGAAGCGCCGGAGCAATTCGGCTATCGAATGTTCGCCCGTTCCCTGGAGGATCACCGGCGGCTATTGGTCGAACCAAGCTGGGAGCGCATCCTCAGCTACGAAACACAGTGGATGACGCGCGCCGAGCTGGTGGACGCCACCTACGATGCCGCCGAAAAGCTGAATCAGTCCAAACTCAAACATAAGCGAATTTCGACCCGCCGGGGGCAGACAGTGGCCCAGCGTATTCGGGATGCCCGGCAACTGCGAGCGCGGCTCGCGGCCGGCCAGGGCGAAGCTAGCCTGCAAGGCGAGATATCGAAATTTAGCGAATCCACGGTTTGTGATAAGCGAGAATTGTTCTGGGCGCGGCACATGGTAAACTTCAAGATCTTCGGAATGCTGGAGGCGCTAGGCCGCTATTGTTTCCGCCGTCCGAAAGCGCCGGCTGCTCCCTAACCGGCATTGGATCAGTTTGGTGTGGGCAGGATGCCATCAAGTTAACGTACACAACACTTCCACGCACGGCGTTCCGGACGCCAGTGATCATGCACGGTGTCATTTCGGATGTAGGGTCAAGAGGCGGAATCCAGGCGCAGAGCTGCACAACAGATCGCCTTCGAAGACCTGGCAATCATCGACGTATCTCGGCAACGCCTGCTTGTACCAATGCCTGCCGCCATCGGTGGTGAACGCAAGCCTGTTTTGCCCGCCTTCTAGAAAAAAGACGAAGCCTCTTTCTCTGGAAGTAAATCGAACTACGTTTGCCTGCTTGTCCTTCCCTTGAAACGATAGATCAGAGTCCGCCGTCCAATGCCTTCCTCCGTCAACCGTGGAATACAAATAGGTGCCCTCACCGATGTGATTCCAAGTGGTGAGCCAGCCGCGCTGTTGATCGAAGAAGAACAGATCACGAACCCGTTCCGGTTGTTGCGGAGGAGTAGTTCGAGATTCTTCCCAGTCCCTCCCCCCATTGACGGTCCGGAACACCAAGAAGTCCTTTCCGTCGATGCCGGCGATCCATCCATTGTCGGGCGTCAGGAAGACCATGCGATAGATGAAACGGATATCCGGAATCTTGGTTTCCACCCAAGAGCGGCCTCCGTCATCCGTACGAAAGAACTCGTCGGCCACGGTTCCGTACCCATGGCGATCATCAATGAACTGCATGCTTTGCAGGAACTGTTGGGAGACGCGCTGCCAATGCTGACCGCCGTCCCGCGTACTGATCATCTTTGCCTCGTCAGCGAGGTTGTCCCACGACGCGATCCAGCCGCGCGCTGCGTCCAGGAACGAGAAGGCGAGTCGTCCATCTGGGTCGGTGTACTGATGGCTCTGGGGCACTTCCCTCCAGGTGCGGCCGGCGTCCGTGCTATGGACAACGATCGTATTCACCGCATTTAGCTCGTCTTTGAAGCCAACGCCCCAGACTTCGCTACGACTGACGAATTGAATCTCTCCGAGCCTAGCGGCGATCTTGCATCCGAGGCATTTACCCTCACTCCAGGTCAGCGTGAAGGGAGTATTCGCCGCTTTTGGGTCTTGCCCATACCCGACCGAAACAAGCTCTGCCAGCACGAACATCATTGCTACAGGCTTTTTCACCTCGGCGTCCCCGAACTCAGCGTACAATATCGCGGCTCCTCGCGCGGCAACTGGTTTCGGGAAGAAATAATTGGCTAAGAAGGAACACGAGACTTGCGTCGGGAGCATCACCCGGTGTAAAACGAACTATGTCCCGGCTCACGCGGTCCGTTGGCCGGTTTTGAAGTGTCCACGCATGGCCGGTTTTCAGGTGTCCACTGAGGGGCGCCTAACCAGTTTTCAATGAGCGCCTTGGTCTGTGGGCAACAGTTGACAGTTCGCGCTGCGGAAAATCCCTGCACACTGCCCGGGGCTCTCTTTGCGCGTGCCAACGCTTCGTCGATTCCGCCGGTGACAAAGTAGAACCGCCTTCAGCGTGCAGTGTCCTTTCGCCGTCGCTGCTCGCNNCACGATGAATCCGCCCCCGGCGGCCGCGCGCATCGCCTGGTGGTCGTGGCGCACCCTCTGCCGCAGAAACCCCATCCCAAGGAGCCATCATGAGTGTGAAGAAAGAAGCATCCGGACGCCGTTCAGTCCAGGTCGAAGTCGAGGTCCCGGGCACGCCGGAGGAAGTCTGGCAGGCCATCGCCACCGGGCCGGGTATTTCGTCCTGGTTCGTGCCGACTGAGTTCGAGGAGCGCGACGGGAAGCCCGTTGCGGTGAAGTTGAACTTCGGCCCGGGCATGGAGTCCAGTTCCGTCGTGACGGCCTGGGATCCGCCCCGGAGGTTTGCCGCCGAGGCCCCTGGCTGGGTCCCTGGCTCGCCGGTCATCGCGGACGAGTGGAGCGTCGAAGCGCGCGGGGGAGGCATCTGCGTCGTCCGCATCGTGCATAGCCTCTTCGCCAGCACGGACGACTGGGACAACCAGTTGGAAGGCACCGAATCCGGGTGGCCTGGCTTCTTCCGCATCCTGAAGATCTATCTCACGCACTTCCGCGGCCAACGCTCCGCGATGATGCAGTGGATGGCCCCCGCCGCGGGGACCGAAGCGGAGGCCTGGGAAACGCTGACCGCGGTATTGGGGCTGAAAGGCGTGAGCGCCGGGCAGAGTTGGACCACCCCGGCGGGCGTCCCGGTGCTCAGCGGCGTGGTGGAGCACGTCAGCCAGAGTCCGTACAATGCGCTGCTGCGGCTCGACAAGCCGGGGCCGGGCACCGCCGCCCTTGGCGCCGTCAACTTCGGCGGCCAGAGCATGGTCACGCTAAGCTTCTACCTCTACGGCGATCAGGCGGCCGGGACCGTCGCCCGCGAGACACCGCTCTGGGAAGCCTGGGTTCAAGAACGCTTCCCGACGCCGTCGGAGACGAGCAAGAGTGAGAATGAATGATCGCGCGGTCGTGCCGTAAAGCAGTCCGCCCTCATCGCGAGGTCTCCTTTCGCCGTCGCTGCTCGCTTGCCTTCATCAATTCATTCATGTCCGCCGCTGGCCGAATCTCGAAAATGTTGCCATACGTCAGCGCCGGATGCTGGCCGATGAGCTGTACAGCATGATTCATGTCCCTCGCCTCAAGGACGAGAATGCCGCCGAGTTGTTCCTTGGTTTCCGCATAGGGACCGTCGGTTGTTGCCACCTTGCCGTTCTTCCAATACAGGGTCAGGGCGGTCTCCGGCCCCTGAAGCGCTTCTCCTCCGGCCCAGTGCCCGCTGGCGCGAAGATGGTCGTCGTATTCAAAGCATGTATCGAACCTGGCGTTTCGCTCGCTCTCAGTCATGCCATCGAATTTGCCTTTGTCGTAGTAGCCAAAACAGAGGTATTTCACTGTTCTTCTCCTCTTCCTTCCGGGTGGGAGCCATCGGCGTAGCTTCACGCTGGCTCGTTCATCCCATGGTCAAGCCGATGCATCTTCCGAAGTCGCGGCGGCCAGACTATTCCGCTTCTTCCTTCGGGTCCGGCACGAAAAAAATCGGCCGCACCTCGCCCGACGCCCGGCAGGCGACGGCACCCTTGCGCGCCCACTCGAGTGCCTCGTCCAAATCAGCAGCTTCAATAACCGAAAAACCGCCCATGTACTCCTTGGTCTCCGTGTACGGCCCGTCGGTGACGGAGACCGTGCCATCGGGCTGGTACCGCAGCGACTTCGCGTTGCTGGGGGGGAAAAGACCGCAGGCGAACTTCAGGGCGCCGGAAGCGGTCAATTCGCGGTTAGCCGCGTGGATCTCCTCGATAGTCTCTTCGGTTTGGGTGGACGGGTCAAAGTCGTCGGGAAGGTAGATAGCAACGAAATACTGTGGCATGACTTCTCCTTGTTTTCTATGGTCTGTTTCCGATGACTCGTTTCCTGTTCACTCAGGAACCGTAGCTCATCGTTCTTCTGTCCTATAGTCGTTGGGGAGACGGAAAATCGACAGCCATCCCAATTTTTATTTCAGCTGCCGAATCCGCTCCTGCAGGAATTGCCGCTCTGGTTCCTGTTGGTTCAGCGCCAGAGCTTTCTCATAAGAGGACCGGGCCTCAGCGGTCCTGCCGAGCCTGCGGTACATATCCGCGCGGGCTGAATGCGCCAGGTAGTAATTTGCCAATTCGCCATGTTCCAACACCGCGTCGATATGCGCCAGACCAGCCTCTGGACCATCGCGCATGGCAATTGCCACGGCACGATTTAGATGTGCTACTGGCGAAGGGTGAATTCGTACTAATTGGTTGTAAAGCGCAACAATCTGCCGCCAGTCGGTCGCAGCCACCGATTCCGCCTTCGCATGAACGGCTGCAATCGCAGCCTGCAGTGTGTAGGAGCCGAAACGGTGGGAGTTCAGGGCCTTCTCAAGTAATGCCACTCCCTCCGCGATCTGTTTTCGGTTCCAGAGTGAGCGGTCTTGATTCTCCAGCAAAATCAGCTCTCCGGTCGGAGAGGTTCTCGCGGCGCGACGGGATTCCTGCAGCAACATCAGGGAAAGCAGCCCAATTACCTCCGGCTCTGGCTGGAGGTCGGTCAGCAACCGGCCCAATCGAATCGCCTCGCCGGTTAGCTCCGCCCGCGTTACCTCCGCTCCCGCTGCAGCCGAGTAACCCTCGTTAAAGACGAGATAGATGACGTGAAGCACCGCGTCCAGTCGCTCCGGCAATTCCTGCGGCGTCGGCACCTCGTATGGAATCGGTGTCTCTCGAATCTTTGCCTTTGCGCGCACAATGCGCTGCGCCAGTGTCGCCGGCGTAACCAGAAATGCCCGGGCAATCTCCTCCGTTGTCAGGCCGCAGATTTCGCGAAGAGTGAGCGCGACCTGTCCTTCCGGAGGCAGAGCGGGATGGCAGCAGGTGAAAATCAGACGGAGGCGATCGTCCTCGATCTCTTCATCTCCAATCTCTTCATTCCCGCTGGGAGCGTCGTTGACGCGCGATTCCATATGGGCAACAAGATCTCTCTGTGCTCCATTGAAGCGCGCGCGCCGGCGCATAGCGTCTATGGCCTTGAAGCGTGCCGTTGAAATAAGCCACGGGCGTGGCTTGTCCGGAATGCCAGCCAGCGTCCAGGACTCCAGAGCGGTAGCGAACGCCTCGTGCATCGACTCTTCGGCCAGGTCCAGGTCTCCGAGGAGGCGCACGAGCGTCGCTAGAACCCGGCCCGATTCCGACCGGTAGAGAGTCTCAATGGTCCTGCTGAGTTCTTCGGGCACAGGCGGCGGCATCTACGCCAAACTAGCAAACGGAGTGGCTCAATACAACCCCCAACTACCCTCTGCTCCGCCATCGGCGAGTCACTAACTCAATACTCCGAATCTTCCCTTCAACCTCAGCCACTTCCCCAAACCTACCCCCGCAACTGCCCCTCCCCCGTGCTATTCCAATGCCAGGTGACATCTCAATGACCCCCGTATCCATCCAACGCACCTCCATCAATCGCGCGAACGCACAACATTCCACCGGCCCTCGATCCGAAGCCGGCAAGCAGCGTTCGGCGCTCAACGCTCTCACTCATGGACTAACGGCCCGCACCGCCGTCCTCCCCTCCGAAGACCCGGCCGCCTTCGAGCAACACTGCCGCCAGTTCCTCGAAGAATACCGCCCGGCGACTCCCACCGAAACCCAGCTAGTCCACGAACTCGCCGACACCTCGTGGCGCATGAATCGTATTCCACTCCTCGAAGCCGACGTCCTCTCGCGCGCCCAGTCCCCAGCCCCCAGCCCCGAGCCCC
>PMUN01000251.1:0-23287 GCA_003166875.1 Bryobacterales bacterium
CATTTCTACTTTGCGTTGACAGGGCGCAGTCGCGAGGGCGCAGTCGCGAGGGCGCAGTCGCGAGTAGTCGGTAGGTGCTCAGCAACCGCAAGGCACTTCAGCTCATGTGGGAAAAAGCGCGCCGCCAATATCCAATGAGCTCGGTGGCCGAGCACCTCACTGTGAGCATAGGCATTCCTTTTAAAGTTGATCCGACTTCTCGCGCTTACTGTACTGCAAAATCGTGAAACGGTACTTTCGCTCGCGGGCCTCCACGTATGTTAGATCCAGCGCGGTTTGCGGCAACAGCCATTTCCAATCATGTGTGACGCCTAGGGAATCCGGCGTGTCCTGGGTTGAGGTTGGCTCTCCGTACTTATCCCGAAGTGCGCCCAAGAGAGCATCCTTGGCTGCACTCGCATAGACGCCCAACGTTGTATCGGCGGCTTCTTCTGCCATCAGCGAAACGCCGATCAAGCCACCCGCCTTCTTATCGAAATCAAAAGTAATGCGGTATTTGATGGGCCCGATCTGGTAGTGCTGGAGGCCAAGTAAAGGATGCGAATATCCTGCAACAGGGATGTCCTTCGCTTCTGGAAACACTTCTTTGATCTGCGGGCCCAGCATACCCCACTTGGCTTTCGTCCATCCGCCGGGATCGGCGCTCCTGTCCTGCGCCACCGCGACAATAGCGGAGAGGACTAGCATACTCGCAAGCAGTTTCATCGAATTCCCCGTGTTGCTTTTAAGCAGGGTGCACCCAAGCAGCATACCCCATAGCCTGATGGGTTGCAAGACATCCAGCTTGCGGTCGCAGAGCGAATCAAGGAGATCCGCAAAAGCAAGGGGATCACACAGGACCAGCTTGCTGATATGGCCGGACTAAACCGCACACATCTCTACCGGCTCGAAAGCGGAAAGCAGAGCATGACTCTCCGTACGCTGAAACTGATTGCTGATACGCTCGATGTCAGAGTGCGGGAACTCGTCAAGGACCTCTAACGGGAGGGGTTGCACGGCCGCGGTCGCCGCCGGTAATCGCTTTGAATACCGACGTGCCAGCCAGATCATTGCCTGGGAGGTCCGACAGCGCCAGGCACAGTCCGTGTAAGTCCGGATCCCCGGCGAAGATCTCTGCTTCGATGGCCGCGATCTCCCGGCGGCAGCGTTCGATTCACGCTACCTCCTTGCGACGCTTTTGCGCGATCTCTTCAAACGACCGTCCCCCGCTATCAAAGATCACCTCGGATTCAACTACACAGCACTCAGATGCTAACTACCAGCCCCCCAGCTCTCGGCCGGTCCCAGTATATTTGTCGTACCCGGACGCCGTATTACGCTCGTTCATAGGCACTTGTCCCGACGTCCCAGGTTGTCCTATATGCTTGCAATAGACTCAACATGTATTCCGTTGACCATCTGATCGCTCCATTTATTACTCAAGTACATAAACAACCGGGACATGATGGGACGCCGGGACAGATGGCATGGAATCAAGTTGATATATCGTCCCATTCACAATCTTTCAAACTGGGAAAGAGGGGCCTACACTGGGACCGGGCCGGTACCTCCAAGGTCTGCTTCCCCCTGATTCCCGGTATCGGATCCAGCCGGCAGCACGAAGTGCCCGCGCAACGCGGTTTTGATCTGTTTGCGTCCAGCTTTCGGCCTTTTTCTCCAGGCATTTGTTCAGCACGTCCGGCACGCTTGTGCTTTCTCGCGAGTGGATCCATTCCCTGATCTTTTCATCCCAAGGGTCGCCTTCATAGCGGTTCCGTTGTTCGGTGGTTGCGGCGTCTATTAAAGCAGGGCTGTCAAACCACCACTTCCCGTTGGCCCGGAAACGCTCGCGAGCTTCGACCCAAAGCTGATCGCGATCGCGCTCCAGTGCTGCCATATCGATTCGTCCACATTCGACAGGCCAAAACCTCCGTCCGCCTGTTTCGTCCTTGAGGTAGTCAGTCTTGTTAGTGGTACCGACGAAGATGCACTCGCGCGGCATCTGGATCGGGCGCCGGCCGTAAGGTGGTCTGACTCTGTCCACCTGGCGAGATATGAAGGCCTTGACCCGAGAGCTTTCGGGGCGCGTCATTGCGTCTAGCTCGGCAAGCTCAATGATCCACACACCCCTTGTCTGCAGTACAGAATCTTTGGACCCCAGGTCAGCGATGTCGTCGCTAAAGAACTCATCGCCCGCCAGAATCCGCAATGCTGTGCTCTTGAGCAGCCCTTGCGGACCTTCGAGGATAAGGCAGGTATCGTTCTTCACCCCTGGTCGGTACACACGCGCTACGCCGCCGGTGAGCCAGCGCGTACCCACGGCCCGCACGTAATCCGATGGGTCCGCACCTAAGTAGAGCGAAAGCCAATCGTCGATCCGTTTTATGCCGTCCCACGTGAGCGAGTCCAGGTAATCCCGGATCGGGTGGAAGCAATGCTCTCGTGCGACCGCCTGAACAGCTTGCCCGGCGATTTCCCTGTTAATTGATATGTCCTGATGCTGGAGCCATGCGGCCGTCAAGACATCATGCCCGTCAGCCCAAACGAAGGGTACAGCGGGAGCGCGTTCAAATGGTGGCGCAGCCTTCGCGAGAGTCTCTAGCGTACTTTCGTTGAAGTAGAGCACGCCTTGCCACTCTGGAGCGTGGCGTAGCGCGCTAATGGCGTTCGCGACATTCCCGAACGGTCGCCCACGCCTCCCGACGAGTAACTGAGTCTTCCAATCCCGCCGCGATCGGGTCCCCTCTAACGCCGAGTTTGACATTGGTGGGAGCCACTCAGATGGGTCGGCAGTCATTTCTTGCCCCACCGACGAGAACTCCGCACAATGCGAGTTATGTTCTCCCGCGGCCCTGGCTTTTCACATTGTTTCTCATTAACTATGTGCAGACAAGCCTCAATCGCCTCTTCGCAGATGCCTCGAATGCGAAGGGTTCCGCAGAGACTTACCAGTGTGTTGTGTTGCCGGCCGCGAGGAATCTGCCCGCTTGGCAGTGGCTGCAGCGGCCAAGCCTTTTTGGCCAAGGTGAGCCGGTCGTATAACAACAGCAGGTCGCTCGTGTGATCCTCGATGTGAAGCGGCGCACCGCGGAACGCTCGGCCGGTCACCGCAAAGTAGCGAGCATGGTCGTAAAGTTCAATTGTGCCGTCGCCCACCTGTACGCCGGGCAGGTTTGCAGGCAGTGATCCATGCGCCCAGATCTTCAGCCCTTGGCTACTCGGCGAGATTTCCATGTATGTGTCACTGAACCGCTCGACGATTCCACGCGCCCACGGTTTGACTAGGCCCTGTTCATCTAGCGAATCATCCAGGTCGATGCCGGCGAAAGGGTCAACCTTGGAGAACACAAAGCCAAGTCCGGCGTACCGCCGCAGATCACAACGCCACGTGCCTAGTGCTTCCTCGAAGGTTGTCCATGTGCGGGGGTTAGTGCTGTCCGCTCGATAGCCACTCACTTGGTACGGAACCTTAGTGGGTTTGCCCTGCCGGACTTCGTTGCGCCACACCACCCACTGATCGTGCTCGGTAAGATCATCGGGAACGTGGAGATCCGAGGTTGATAACGCCACGGTGCCGGTCATGCCCAAGCCTCTTGCCGACGGACTTCGATCCGCGAATCACGATTGGAGTAGCAAGCTGCGGGTGGACGAGCTCGGCAGCTCGCGAACCCAGCTACCGAGAAGGCGACCCGCAGCCGTCCGATCGCACGGTACACGCTCGCGCGGGAGACTCCTAGCCTCTGACCCGTCTCGATCGCAGAATGGCCGACCAAGAACTCAGCGACGCTACGGTCGAAACGTGAGACGCTAGCCAAAACCCGTGAAATGTCTATGCGTAGCTCGGCGAGGTTTCGTGGCGCCGCGAGGCTGTCGCGCCACACCAGGCCTTCCATGAAGTGCTCGAGATGTTTGCGCGTTCTGCGATCGCGGACAACAAGGTCGTCAGCCAGGATTTCTCGCCGTAAGTGCCGGCGCCTTCGGCTGAACAATAGCGTGGACTGGTTGTATATAACACCCCGAACATAAGCGTGCCACTCGCCACGGGTCGGATCAAACCTTGGTATCCTGCGCAGGCAGTCGAGAGCCAGGTCTTGCCGCACGTCCGCCCAATCCTGGGGCGAGAAGCCACCCCATTTGACCAGGATGCTAGCGCGGTGCTCGGCCTGCTGCAAGATGTACGATTCGGATGCCGGAGTCATCGCCGCACCGTCGTTAGTGGGCAGTTGTACATTATGCGGCGCGCGATTCCTGCGCGAACTTCGATTCTGTCTATTGTTCCTTCGTCGATCTCGTTTAGCTGCGCCATTAGCCGGCACACTTCGTCACACAGGACGAAATCAGCTAGCTCAAACTCCGGCCGGGGCCCCTGTCCATCGTGGGTGTCCAACTTAATGTCAACCAGCACGATGGGCGGCGGGCTGAACACGGGATCGGCCTTCCGCACAACGAGGTGCTGAATCTGGCCCCAATTTATGGACTGACACAACCTGACAAGTACTTGGCGCGGCTCAGAAAGGTCGGAAAAGCGCTGAACAGAGTGCCTGGCCGAGATGGCTTCGTCGTTGCCATACGGCTTGCGTAAGCGAGTTTCCACGGCGGCTGCGTGGATGAGATCTTTGGTCGTCCGAGGCGCTGTGGGTTTCACCGGCGCATCTCCTGAAGTAGGATTTGTACTGCGCGGTGACTGCTCGGGTGTTGCGTTTCTACGGAACTGCCGTAGTTGCGTTCCCAGCGCCGATGGTAAGACTGGATAGCGCTGAACTCGACTTCTACTACTCTTTCAGATCATATATGAACTTCGACTTTTTTACAACATCCTTTTCTTGTTCGACCAAGCGGGCAGCAGATAATGATGCGATGGTCCTAGAATTCATGTAGCTCGTTACCGCCCGCTGGTCAATAGGAGAGACCATTTCGACCCACGGCAGATCCATCTTGGTCGGAGTCACGAATTCTGAATGATCGAACCAGCCAACTTGGTAGGATCGCCGTTCGTGAGAGTTTCATGATCTGAAAAAGCTTCCTCGGTGACACAGTTCAGTGAGTGCCGCGGTATATATACACTGAGAGCTTGAATTTCAATCTAGCCACCAGATAGCGAAACTGCCGCAAAGCGGAGATCGTTGTGGGTGTCGAAAAGGACACGACCATGCGAGACGGTTTGCAGCCACCGAAGTGCTCGGAACTTGAATCACCGACGGGCAGTAGCGAGAGCACATATCGCTCAGTCGCCGCGCTGGCCGCAGAGATCGGATTAAGTGAAAGATCCACCCGCAACGCACTCCGACGCGGCGAGATTCCGCACATCCGCGTCGGGCGCCGGTTTATCCTACCGAAAGCAGCCATCGGTGAGTGGTTACTGACCGCCGGTCGTAGCCTAGGAGCCGAACAAGCGTCGGTTCAAGCAGGTGAGCGCGCCAAGCTAGTTGCGTCGCGTGGCCGCACAGAGGTAACTGTCATGACGCGGGCAGTAGGTCGCCAATGACAGGATGCGTTTTCAAAAGGAAGCGGAAGAGCAGCGTAAGCTGGTGCTACGTTTTTTTTGGTGGCTGGGACACAAACGGGAAGCGGATCCAGATTTCCAAAGCTGGATTCCCCACCAAGGACGCAGCATCCAAAGCCGTCCGCGTCGCCATCGAGAAGTACGAAGCAGACAATGGCAAGGTCTCGCGTGAGATGGGATCGCAGGGTCGGCGGATCTGGGCCTTCTCCGTCGGCGATATTCACGAAACCGGTTATCAGACCAAGCCCGAAGCTGAAGCTGGTCTCCGAAGAGCAGTCGAGCGTCGCGACGCCGAACGCGATGCGCAAAAGCTCCGGCACGCTGAAGAAGCCATTGAGAAGGCCGGTCCACCGTTTGCTCAGTATTTTGAGTACTGGCTCAAGGAACATGCGAGCCGGCGGTGTGCGCCAAAGACGCTTGAACGATACGGCGAACTCGGAGCGTATTTGATCCGCGAACTGGGAGACGTGCGGCTAAATGAGATGGCCACGTCGAAGATTCAGGAAGCGATCCACCGTCTAAAGGACCACGGCGGCCGCCGCACCGAGGCTCAACCGCAAGGACGAGTATTGGCACCTAAGACCGTTCGGCACCTTGGGACGCTGCTGTACACGGTGCTTTCCGACGCAGACCGTCTTGGCGTACTCCAGATTGCGCATCCAATGGCAAACCGCCGTGTCCTACTGCCGAAGCTAACGAAGAAAAGGCCCGCCGTACTCGACGAGCGCAAGCTTCAGACTCTGTTTGACCGAGCGCGCAACACCCGACTCTATCCGTTCATCGTGTTGGCTGCCGCCACAGGTTGTCGGCGGGGAGAATTGATTGCGCTTCAATGGTCGGACCTCAATGTTGATACGGGCTTGCTCACCATCTCCAAGTCCCTGGAGCAGACCCGAGGCGGTCTTCGCGTGAAGAGTACGAAGTCCGAGGAGCCGCGACAATTGGGAGTGCCAGAATGGGCGCTTGGTGTGCTGAAGGAGCACCAGGCAGACCAAAACGTCGACCGACGCATGTTTGGCGCGGATTACACCGACCATGATTTGATTTTCTGCCAGCCTGATGGTCATTACTATTCGCCTGATCGGTTAGGCGCCCGCGTCGTGGAACTGATGAGGAAAGTGGGGCTTCACGGCGTGAGCCTTCATTCGCTGCGTCATTCGCACGCAAGTATCCTGCTCAGCAAGGGAGTCCCGCCGGCGGTGGTGTCCCAGCGGCTGGGTCACGCCGACCAGAACATCACTCTTTCAATTTACAGTCACGCATTGCCCGCGGACGCCCGCGCCGCCGCGAAAGTGTGGAACGACTCGATGGCTGAGGTCATTGCCAGCGCACGTCCGGCGGCGCGTTCGACTGGAACTCAAGGACCCGCCCGACGAACGGGTACCGACTAACGGCGCACACGCGAGTCCAACATCTGCACGGTATCATTCTCCGTAAGCTCAGCCTATGGTCCGCTCTCAAACAGGGGTAAAAGGCGTGGCGTTGCGGTATGCATCGATGCAAAGAGGCCAAGTTCAATGAACGGAACGGGTTCCATGTACCCTCGTAATCTCCCCGCATGTTTGCCCATGTTTGCCCGTGGAGCACTGAAGAAAGCTATGTCTATGAAACAAAAAAGAAGAGAGTGGCGGGGACGACGGGGCTCGAACCCGCGACCTCCGACGTGACAGGCCGGCGTTCTAACCAGCTGAACTACGTCCCCTTTGAGGTGTGAATTACGTCGGCAATGTCATCTTAACATATCGCCCGAGCTAGAACTCGAACAGCGATCCCTGCTTGCGCGTAGCCACTGGCGCTGGCCATTCGCGCCAGCCGCCCAGCAGCGGGAAATACAGCGCCAGCCGGATGGGCCGCGAATCCCGCTGGACCAGCAAGCGGGCGTAGCGTTCCAGTTGATCTTGATAGCGCTCCTTCTCATTATCCAGGAAGGTTTCGAGATTGCCACCCTCGTGTGAACCGGTCTTGTAATCGATGATCCAGCGCACTCCGTCTTCATCCACGAAAGTTCGATCGATCACAGTCTCACAGAGCTTCCTACCCACGAGGCCAGTGATTGGCAACTCGCATTCATCTTCGGAATGACGGTCCAGAATCCAGCGGCCTTTCGCGTCGCGCAGCGTACGCAGCAGTGCGGTTTCAACTCGCTCTGCAGCCTCCTTCAACTCGCCCGGCGGCACTCCCAGATTTGCGAGCATGGATTGGTAAAGGCTGCGCCTGGATCGCACGGCGTTTTCGTTCCAAGCTTCCAAACCCTCACGAGCGATTTTCTGCATCAACGCGTGCAGCGCTGTGCCGGCAAGCCGCGAGCTCTGGCTTACCCATTCGAAAGGCACCGGCGAAGTCTGTATTGTCTCGATTTCCTGGCGCGTCCATTCCACTGCCTCAGGCGGTGACGGAGTCTTCCAGCCAGTGGACACGCGGCGGATCTTCCGAACGGTCCGCTCCTCTCCAGCAACATCCGCGCGCGGCAGATTATCGAATGCCTGCGCCACTGCCGGCCAGAGCAGCTTCAAGAGCGATTGGCCCGCCGGCTCCGCGATGGATCCATCTTCCTTGGTTTTCACAGTGCCAAGCAGATGCAACCGGAGGCGCGCACGAGTGGTGGCGACGTAAAGCAGCCGCGCGGTTTCGCGACGGATCTTGCGTTCTTCCACGCGCGACAGGTATGTGTAAATGGGATCAGGCTCCTGGCCGGCCTCGGAAATCGGCGCGAGCAGTAGCATTCCGCTCTGCTCCAGCCATAACAGTAAGCGCTGCTCTTCCTGCCGTGGAATGGCCCCGAGTCCCGGCAGGATTACCGTATCGAACTCCAGGCCTTTCGCTTTGTGGATGGTCATGAGCTGCAGACGGTCCCCGGCGCGCGCGTCCGGCTGCGCGAACAGCGTGTTCACCTGCTCACGGAACCATTCGAAATCGGCGAGGTCGGCTCCTTCGGCCAACTCGTCCAACAAATCGAAATAGGCGGAAGCGTCTTCGAGCGCGGTCTCATTCTCAACGCAAGCGGGACCGCCCAGCCGGAACCACACGCCTTCCACCCAATCCCGCAACGGCCGGCGCCCGCGCTCTTCGACCGCCTTATCGAGGACCGGCAGGATTCTCCGGATTCTCGCCGCTCCATCCGCAGTGAGCGCCAAATCTTTGAAATGCAGCAAATCCCAGATCGTCGCGCGGTGATCGCCACCCGCCAGCCCGTGCAAATCGCGCAGTTCCAATCCACACCAGGGCGCGCGCAGGATTGCGAGCCACGAAACACGATCGGCCGGATGCAGCAGTGCCAGCGTGAGCGCCACCAAGTCCTCAATCACAGGTCTCTCGCCAAGCTGATCGATCTCGATAGCCTGAAACGGAATTCCCTGCCGCTTCAAAACGCCGACAATCTCCACAAGATGCGATCGCGCTCGCACTAACACGGCAACGTTCCCGTCGCCAGCCGTTTTCACCAACTCGACCACACGTTTCGCTTCGTCGAAAGTACTCAGGAATCCATGCACCTTCACGCATTCCTGATCTTCGGCGCTCGCTTCTCCCGCAGTGCTCTTCGAAAACGCAACGGCACCCGATCCGGGATCGTCCTGGGTCGGGAGAATCCCAGCGAATGTTTCATTCACCCACTCGACAATTCCGGGCCGCGATCGAAAATTGACACTCAACGCTAGCGGCTCCAGTTGGATTGAGCCAATCCCTTCCAGGCGGGCTTTGAGGAACAGGCTAACGTCGGCCTGCCGGAAACGGTAGATGGACTGCATGGGATCGCCCACCAGGAACAACGTGTGACCGTCGCCCGGCTCCCAGCCCGCCGTCAATTTCTCGATGAGTTCAAATTGCGTGTACGAGGTGTCCTGAAACTCATCCACCAGGATGTGCTGAATGCGATAACCGAGCGCAAGAGCGAGATCAGTGGGTGACTCGATTTCACCCAGCGCCTCGGAGGCCCGTATTGCCAGCTCGGAAAAATCCACACGGCCGCACTCGCGGAATACCATTTGGAGTTCGGCCACGGCCAGAGTCAGCACCGAAACCGCGGCCTGCATGGCTTGCCATTGTGAATCCGAAAAACGTGGCGCGGGCAACTCACGAAACCGCTGCAGCGCTTCCAGGAGCGCATCGTCTCCCCGCAACCGGGCCAGCAACTGCTCCACGCGCGGCTTCATCGGATGATTGGGCGGAAAACCGAGATTTCGGTTTACCTGTTTGCGCCAGTCGCCGCCGGCAGTGAGCAGCAAATCCGCCACAATTTTCCAGCGTTCGATATCCTCCAGCTGCGCCTCCGGAAACCGATCCAGCTCGCGCAGCATCGCGATTTCTGCTGCAACATCCGCGTCGAAGCCCGCCCGTAGCCGTTGCAACTCGCCGAGGATCAGCTTTTCGAGCGACTCCTCGCGCACGGCGCGCACTGCATCGAAGTCCGGATTTGCGCCGGTATGCCGCAGCCACTGGTCACGCCGCTCGAGCATGTTCATGAACAGGCGTTCCGCGGCCGCGAAATCGTTGTCCAAATGGAGAAGCAAATAAGACAGAGCCGGATCATCTTCGTCCACATGCCGCAGCGTATTGCGGGCTGCTTCACGATACAAGTCCGCGGCCTTTTCCGAAATATCTGGCATCGCGCCAAAGCGCGACAGCCAAGGCATGCGCCGGGTGATGGCAGCGCATAATGCATCAATCGTTTCGATCCGCATCTGCGCCGGATTCTGCAAAAGATTCCACTTGAGCCGGCGGTCGTGATCTAGCACGTGGTGCGCGATTTCGTATGTCACCCGCTCGTGATGGGCCTCGGGTGCAATGCCCGCTTCCGCTTTCCGCAATGCCTGGATCACACGCGCGCGCATCTCGCCCGCGGCCTTACGCGTAAATGTGATTGCCACCACGCTATCGGGTGAATCTACCGTCTCGAGCAATTTCAAATATCGCTGGATCAGCAGTTCGGTCTTTCCGGATCCAGCGGGAGCCTGCACGATGAACGACGTCGAGGTATCGAGCGCCCGCTCGCGGGCCGGGCTATCCGCGATCATTTTCGAACTCCCGGATGCGGCACAAGGCGCGCAAGCCGCACAGATCGCACGCGCCCTGTTTCGGATCCACTTCGGCGAAGCCGGCACGGAAATTGTCGGCCAGCCGCTCCAGCACGCGCCGCCACTCTTCGATTTGTTCGCCGAACGATCGAGGAGTCTCCGAGCGCATCACTTTCAGGGCCGGCAGCGAAACCCCGTCCTCAGTGCCGCCGCGAAACAGGAGTTCGCCCGTCCGGATGACTGCGAACGCCGCGCCCGCGATCGGCTCGTCACTCGATGCGCAATAGAGCGGGAGCTGCGGTTCGTCCGGACGGTCGCCATCCCAGCCGGTGGATTTCACAATGCCGGTCTTATAGTCGAGAATGATCTCGCGGCCATTCGCGAGTTGGTCGATGCGGTCCGCGCGCGTGCGCACTTGCAATCCGCCGAGCGTAACCAAACGGTCCTGCTCGGTGGCCTGCACTGTGAACCAGTCACGCGCTCTCTCTATATCGAGCCACTGCGGCAGCAGCCTCTCCAAGCGCCGCCGTTCCAGCCCGTGGCCGACTCCGCTTCCGAGCTGTTGGATAGCGCTCGCGACACAGCGCGAGATCAATTCGCTAATTTCGCCGGCCGTCAGTTCCATCAGCTTGGTAAGCGATCCCAGCTCGCCCCAGAGCAGAGCCATGGTCTTGTGAGCCGCGTTGCCCTGATCTTTCTTGCTCACTCCCAAATCCGTTCCCTCCAGCGGCCTCGCGCCCAGACGATGTTTTGCAAACGCTCGAAACTGGCATGCAGCCATGTCTTTGAACAACGATGCGCCGCCAGGCTGCATGGATTCTGCCACTACCGGAGGCGCGGTTTCATCATGCAGTTCCTGGATCTCGACGCTGGACCGCATCTTCCGCACCCACTCGGTTTGCAGAACGCTTTCACCAGCCACCAGCCACCGGCCACCAGCCACCACCGGACTCGGCCCCAGCGCACGATCTGCTTCAGTGGCGGGATAACTCAGCACGATGTTCCGAGCGCTTGCCAGTAATCGCTGCACCAGCTTTAGCGCAAACTCGAGTTCGCGCTCCGCTGACGAATGTGGCAGCTGATGATCCCGCTGCAAGGAGATTGGCAGGAATGGATTCGGATTCGCAGCCGCGGGGAGTGCTTCATCGTGCAGGCCCATAATCCACAGGTGATCGAACTGCAGCCCCGACGCTTCCAGCAGGCCCATGATTTGGATTGGTGCGCCTTCATTTTCGACCTGGAAGGATAACGCCGTGGCCAGTTCCTCGAGACGCGAGAGTGCCCGTGTCAAGCTGATCGGCGGCAAGACGGCATCCAGTGACGCCAGGCTCGCGAGCAAATCATGCCATTTCCCCATCACTTGATATTCCCGGCTGCTCAATGTCCGATCGCCCGGCCAGCCCAACACTCCGAGCAGCTCAGAAAACTCGCGGCTCCATTGGCTAGGGAATTGTTCTTGAACCAATTGTCGCCGCCGCTTTTCGAATTTCCTCAGTAGGCGTTCCAGTTGCGGACATTTTTCAGCGCGGTCGCGCAACAGGACGGGCGTGATATCCCACAGTCCATCCCTTCGCAACTTCGCATCCAGTTGTGCGCGCTTGGTGAATTCTGTGCCGGCGCCGCCCAGGAAGGGAGAGCGCAGCAACATTCCCGCTTGCGGCAAAGTCAGGCTGCCGGAGGCGAATTCCAGCATCAGCAGCCCGGCCCTTATCACTGGATATCGATCCAGCGCAGGACCCAGCGACACATGGAATGACCGTTCGTGATCGTCGAATGTGGAACCCGGATCCAGCGTCTCGCGAAAGATTCGCTCCACTTTTGCGCGCACGCTAGTCAGGTTCGGAACAATGATGCCAATCTGCGCGGATGGGTTCTGTTCCAGAAGACGCCGCGCCCAGGCTGCCGCCGCCCGGGTTTCTTCCGTGCTGTCACGCAGTATCCAGCGCTCGGGTTCGGATGGATAGCCGCTCGATTCCCCGTCTGCCTTTGCGCCCAACGCATCGAACAGATCGGATTGTTGCGGCGTAAGCTCATCGAAGCCTGCCAGGAGCAGTTGCGCTGGATTCGACACACCCGCCACCACATCCGGCAGCCGTGCCGCCTCCAGCCAATTGCTCGCCGAACATCGCTTGCGAAACGCACGTGACCACGCCGCAAAAGCCGCCCAATCGTCCGAGGCTTCGAATCGGCCATCCAGTGGCAGCCGGTAAGCCTGCATGAGTTGCCAGGCATCCATGGCGTGCTGGGCTGTTTCCGGAAGCCGCAACAACGAGTCCCCCGCCGGCGATTCGCGAATCACTTGCTCCCACACCACTTGCTCCTGCAGCGGATCGAGCAGCGTCCCGCACGGTTCCCCACGCCAAACGTGGTTGCTCCAAGACCGCCTAAGAAAAGCATCCAGCGGCAGAATATCCGGCGTGTTCCAAACCGAGCGCCCCTGCTCCCGCTGGCGGGCGTGAAACTGCTGCGTCAGGACGCGGGCCAGGCGGCGGCTAGCCGTAATTACCGTGGCCCCAGACTCGATCGCTTGGAAAGAACCCTCGTGCATGTGCTTTCATAATATTTGAGCAAGCGGATCACTGTCGCCATCGATGGACCGGCGGGCGCCGGCAAAAGCACACTCGCGCGCCGCATCGCGGACAAACTTGGCTATCTCTACATCGACACTGGGGCGATGTATCGCGCCATAGGGCTATGGGCGGTGCGCGCCAACGTTGCGCTTTCAGACATGCATCGATTGGAACAGCTTGCGAATGAAGCACGCATCGAATTCGTGCCCGGATCGGGCGGCGTGTTGCTGAATGGCGAAGATGTTACGGAGGCCATCCGTGCCCCTGAGATCGCGGAAGCTGCGTCCAAAGTGTCCATGGTGCCCGCAGTGCGGCGGGCGATGGTGGCGAAGCAACGCGAGATCGGCGAGCGCGCGTCCGTGGTGATGGAAGGCCGCGACATCGGCTCCGTAGTATTTCCCGATGCCACGGTCAAAATCTTTTTGGATGCTCGGCCCGAAGTGCGCGTGGAACGGCGCGCGGGGGAGAGCTTGCTGCCGCCCGAAATCATCGCCCGGCAAATCAGCGAGCGCGATCAACGGGACCGCACGCGTCCCGAATCCCCTCTAGTGCAGGCCCCGGACGCCGTCTATGTGGATACTACGGGCTTGAGTGTGGACGACGTGGAAGCGGCGCTGTTGAAAATCATTCGCGACCGCACTTCCAACGGGAAGGAAAGAACGCAATAGATGACCAATCTCCTGGTGATGAAATTCGGCGGCACCAGCATGGGCTCCGCGGAGCGAATCAAGGTGGCCGCTCAAATCTGCCGGGAGCAGAAGGAACGGCGTCCGGTGGTCGCGGTGGTTTCGGCGATGTCACAGGTGACGGACTTGTTGCTCAACACGCTGCGGCATGCGGAAGCCGGCGACGAGGCGGGGATCGAAACGAACCTGGAACGCCTGTCCCAACGGCACCTGGAAACCTGCGACGCGCTGCTGTCGGGTGACCTGCACGATACTACTACTTCAGGGATCCGCGAGTTGGTGGCCGATTTCCGGCGCATCGCGCACGGCATGCTGATGCTGGGCGAGCGGCCGCCGCGATCGGTGGATGAGGCCGTCGCTATTGGCGAGCGACTCTCGGCTCTGCTCATTTCCGCGTATCTTCAATCCACCGGCGTTCCGGCTCAGGACGTGAATGGATCCGACGTCATCGTAACAGATGCTGTATTTGGCAACGCCACGCCGATGATGGATGAAACGCGCAAGAAGGCCGATCAAATCCTGCGGCCGCTATTGGAACGCGGCGTCATTCCAGTGGTTACCGGATTCAATGGCGCCACTATCGATGGCCGCGCTACTACGCTCGGGCGCGGCGGATCAGATTACTCCGCATCCATTCTGGCCGCAGTGCTCAATGCCTCCGAGCTTTGGATCTGGACCGACGTGGACGGAATTATGAGCGCGGATCCCAGGCTGGTGCCCGATGCTCGCGTGCTGGATACGGTGACCTATAGCGAGGCGGCGGAATTGGCGTACAATGGCGCGAAAGTCCTGCATCCGCGCACGCTCGCGCCGCTCATCGAGCGGCAGATTCCGGTGTGGAGTAAAAACAGTTTCCATCTGGAGCACCCCGGCACGCGCATCGTCTCTAAAATGGAAGCGCCACCCGGACCGCGTGCCGTCACGTCGATGACTAACGTCGCCCTGATCTCCATGGAACCGGCCAGTTCGGCGGTGAGCAGCAGCCGTTTGATGTCGCGAGCGCTCGAAGCCTTGGCCGATGCCAATGCCGAGGTGCTGGCGTTCACTAGCTCCAGCTATCGCCAGAGTTTTTGTTTCCTGGTGCGAAAAGAAGAGCTAGGGGCCGCGATGAAGTCGCTCGAGTCGGATCTGGCGCTCGAATTGACGCACGGTTATTTGAAGCCGATCGAAGTGGACGAGAACGTCGGTCTGCTGGCGATTGTTGGCGAAGGCATGCGCGGCACGCCTGGGTTGGCCGGCCGCATCTTCAGCGCCATTTCGCAAAAGGACGTGAACATCATCGCGATCGCGCAAGGATCGAGCGAGCTGACCATCAGTGTAGTGGTCCACCGCGATGGTCTGGAGCGCGCGATTCAGGCGGTGCACAGAGAGTGCCGGTAGGATTGCCGTGGCGCACGCACTCGTGCGTGCCGTGTTCGCNNACGCGGCCCGCAGGAGTGCGTGCGCCACGTCAAGCAAGCAGGATCGGAAGCAATACACCCATGCCCAGCACGAACAACCACAGCGCCGGTGCAGCCGTGCCGACTGGACGCCGCAAGCGCTCCTCGCGCGCCGCAACGCGCGGGTCGAGCAAGAGCCACTGGTTGTGACGGTGTTCCAACAGCCAGAACGCAGCGGCTGCCACAGCTCCGTAGATCAGATGGCCGATCATGGCGGGAAACTGCGCTTCGGCCACGGTCGGAACCCACAGGCTGGACCTTCCTAATATGATCGGAAACAGCGTGAGAGGTCCGATGTACCACCCCATTAGGCCGTAAGCCAATCCCCAGGCGATCCCCGATGCCAGGTTGGGAGCTTCACGCTGGAACAACAAACCATAGCTCACGCCGAGCAGAACGCTGATGCACAGATGTACCGTCAAGCCCAACGCCGATGAGGTCCCGCCCACAATGGCGGCAATTTCTCCAAGCGATCCCGTGGACACGAGCACCAGCACGTACAGCAGCCCTCCCGCCAGGCCGGCCGCTCCGCCCCACTGCACGGTGCGGATGAAACGCAATCCCGGCCCCTCGGGCTCACGATGAATGGGATCGGACTCGGTGAGAAATCGCACGCACAATCGGTCCACCACCGAATAGAACAGGCCAATGATCAAGCCAGTCATTATGTTTCCGATGAGCGGTCCGAACTCCGCGCTGGCGCGAATGTATGACCAATCGATCGGTTTTCCGAGTAACAACGGCAGGATGGTCAACGGTCCCAGGAACCACCAGAAGATTCCGTAGGCCATGCCCCACGCCATGCTGGAGCCGTAGCCGCGCAGATCGCGCTGGAACAATACGCCGAAGCTGGCGCCGATGAGGGCGGCGAACAAATAGTGCAGCGCATTGCCCACCATGTTTGACGTGGACCCCACTAAGCTCGCGATCACTGAATAAAAGTTGACCTGTTCCATCCATCTTCCGAATACCCAGCCGCCGGCAATTCCAGCCATCGCGCCGCCGATAATCGCACGGGGAAAACTCACAGCCGCGAGCGTGCCTCGATTGCGCCGGCCGCCAAAAGTCCCCAGCACCAGGCCAAGCGGCATCCCGAAGCAGAGGATGTACCCAACCAGCTCAGGAAAATTGTCGCGCTGTGTCCGGAATGTACTGGACAAATTCGCGGCGATCACCTGTGCGCCGGGAACCACTGCGAGCCAGAGCAGAAAGGCGTAGGCCAGTCCCCATAGCAAACCCGAACCCGGGTCCTGCGCGCGGTTCCAGAAGACGAGCGCGAACAGCATGCCGTAAACGGCGCCCAGTACCGGCCCGAAGATGATGCTCGCGTGAACGGCAAACATCAAAACCACTCCGCCTGCCACGCCTGTTATGCCGCAAGCGAGCAAGGGGACCGCGCGATTCGAGCCTGACAGTGGATCGTTCATCGCGTCACCGCAAATCGATGGTCTGCACGATGTCTCGCGGGAAGAACAATTCGACCACCCAATCCGTCAGGACGCGAACCTTGCGTTCCAATCCCGGCAATTTGCCGAGATAAATGCCGCGCCATAGCAGCCACGCCAGCAGTCCGCGGAATCGCATCGACTTCTGGCGCGCAAATGGAACAGTAAGCTCGGCGCAGGCCGTATGATGGCCCACCACGCACAACGCTCCCAGCGAATCGAAGTGAAACGGCTGGAGAGCGCGGCCCCGCACCGAGGCGCGAATGTTGCGGGCCAGCGTCCGTGCTTCACGCAATGCGAACTGCGCGGTGGGCGGGCAGGCAGCGCCGGTCTTTCCATCCTTAAGAGCTGCACAATCACCCAGCGCCCACACGTCGGGATGTCCCGCCACAGACATCGTGCTTTCAACCACGACTGCGCCCCGGCGATCAGTCTCGATTCCCAACGTCTTCAGCAACGGATTCGGCGCGGTGCCGGCGGTCCAGACCAACGTTCGCGCCCGAACTTCACCATCGCTCAGGACTACGCAACCGGGCCGGCAATCGGTGAGCCGGCAATTCAAGCGGAAGGTGACGCCGCGCAGAGCCATGCTTTCCTGCGCGTAACGGCCCAGCGATTCGCTCAACTCGGGCAGAATATGTTCGCGCGAATGCACCACCACAACCTGCACATCGGCGGGACTTAGGTTCGGATAATCGGCCAGAATGCCGCGCGAGAAATCGTTAAGCGCGCCAGCCAGCTCGACGCCCGCGAAGCCTCCGCCCGCAATCACGAAGCTGAGCATCTCGCGCCTCATTTCCATGTCGGTCTCGCGGTCGGCGCGCTCGAACATCTCTATCACGTGATTTCGAATTCGAATGGCGTCGAGCAGCGACTTGAAGTCGAACGCCAGCTCCTGAACATTCTGCATGCCGAGGTAGTTGGACACCGCGCCGAGTGCGAACACAACATGATCGTAGACCAAGTCGCGATTGGCGCCGTCCTCCAGTGCGATGCGGACACGGCGAGTTTCAAGATCCACTTCGCTCACTCGCCCCCGGACCACTTGGGTACGGCGCAAGCTGGTGCGCAGGGGCGTGCTGATGTGGCTGGGCTCCAGGCTGCTGCCGGCCACTTCAGCCAGCATGGGCGTGAACAGTAGAGCGTTGGTCTCGCTCACCAGGGTGAACTGAACGGAACGGTCCGCGCCGAAGACCTGCTCCAGGTTCTGCGCGGTGGTCATCCCCGCAAAGCCGCCGCCCAGAATCACGATGTGCTTGGGCTCCGGTGTCGCGGGCTTGGCACGCTCCGGTTCCGGACCGAGTTTCGCTAACGCGAGATCATTCAGAGCCTGTGCGATCAGCCCCAGCGCACCGCCATAGAGCACCCAGCCAATCAATTCAGGAAACAGATCGCGCATGCCCTGGTTCGACCATTCGGGCGTTTCGCCCGCAAATAAGGGGAACAGGATCACGCCGAAGATAACCCATGCCGGTACTCCCAGCGCAGCCGCAGTCATCGCACTGTCGGCATAAGCGCGCGAAGTGGGATGGAAAGTGATAGCGTACACGATGCCCACCATAATGGCCAGCAGGATTCCGGTAGGCACATTCTCCTGGGTCAGAGCCAGAGGAAAGGCCGCCGCCAGGCCAGCGATGGCGCCAATCACCGCGCGTCGAAGGTATTTCATGATGATTCTCGGATTGAGAATACCATTCGGGAAATGGATGTGCCGTTTTGGCAAGTCGGAGACTTGCCCTACGTAGCGCAAGTCTCCGACTTGCGAAATCCGCGTACCATCTATCGTGCGTTACTCAAGGCCTCGCGCAGGTATCCCGCTACGTCATTCACAAAGCGGTGTACGGCAGCCTCAGCGATGCTGTGGCCCACCATGGCGTTCAGGGCTTTTCCCACCGGGCCCAACGGCGCTTCGTACGCGCCGAAAAAATCCAACTGCGTTTCGGTGCTGGTCAGTGAATAGATATCGAGCTCGGCCTTCATGAATGGGAACAGGCTAGGCATGTTGGCGGCCTCCCATTCGATCTGCACCCGGGTAATGGGGATCGCGGCGAGTTCGGACATCTTCTCTTCGATTTTTTTGACCGAAATGCTGATATCGGTGGCTACCCCGATGCCGCCGATATTGACACGCAGTTCAGACGCGACGGATTGCGCGCGGGATGCTGCGGCCTTGGTGGCCGCCTGGAACACCGCTGGAGCATCCGCAACCAACGCATCGCGGACCTGCTCATAAGGGTGATTNNTATTATCAACCACCACCGTCTGATCCAGACCAGCCACCGCCACGTACAGATTCTTACCATCGGGCGGAATGGTGAGCCACTCCGGGATTAAGCCGACCGGAACCACCTTCAGCAATTTCAAATCCGGAAGTGAGTAAGCCGCCACATAGCCGAACCACTTACTGGTGGCCCATAGCACCTTGCCGTCCGGCGTGATGGCTAGTCCGTGCGAGGGCGCACCCTGCACGCCGTCGGTGGCCTTCTCCTGGCCAGGCACGTCGGGAAGCGTCACGCGCTTCACCTCCTGGTGCGTCCGGAAATCCACCAGCACGAATCCGTGAAAGTCGGAGAGCTGCGCGACGATTTCTTTCGTGGAGCCATCAGGGTTCTTCGTAAACGCCATGGGACGAATGCCGCCCGTGAGCTTCACCGACCATGCCAGCGTATTGTTCGCAGTGTCGATAACGCTGATGACGCGGGTGGGGATGGAACCTGCCACCGCATAGCGGCCGTCCGGCGTGACGTACACATTGTGGATCGCGCCGTCCACCGGAATGCTTTTCACGTTCGTGAGCGCAACGGTATCGATGACATCCACGCCGCCCGGCGCTTGCGCGATGCCCACGTAGACCCGCCGTCCGTCGTTCGTGACCGCCAGATTGTTGGGCCGTCCGCTGAGCGGAATTTTCTTGGTTACCTTGAGACTTTTCGCATCCACCACGTCCAAAGTGCGCGTCGGCTCCTCGGTGATATAGAGGCGGCTTCCATCGGGAGCGATCACTACACCGTGAGGAACCTCGATGCCATGGATCACTCCGGCCACCTGGTTCGAGGCGGGATCAATGACGTGTACGTTGTCGCCGGCCGAATTGGTTTGGATCACTCGCGCGTTGCTCGCCGCCAGCGCAAGAAGGGGCGAGGCAAGCATCAGCGACACAGTTCTTTTGATGTTCATTTTCCACCTTGTACCCAAGCCGCTACGATCTGCCACTCGGGATTTGCTTGCGACACCCAAAACTTCCCGCCGGTGTGCGTGGGATCGCCTCCGGCTTCCGATGCCAGCGGATGCAGCATCAGCGGACTTTTGAGAGGCTCGCCAGGAATCACCAGGCGTGAAACGATCTCGAAGTTCTGTCGAGACTGCGCCTCGGTCCATGAGGTTGCTCCGGACGAAAAAGGCTGCAATCGCAGGCGGCTCGCAACCTTGGTATGGCAGGTGTAGCATGCATTGCCGCTGCCTTCACCAGGCCGGCGAGGCTTCAGAAAAATAGGCTCGATTCTGGTGCGATAAAATTCGAAATCTAGCGACCCGGGCGCGCTCGATTTTGCCGCGGGCGCGCCGGTTCGAACCCAAGCTGCTAGCGTCTGCCATTCCGGATCGCTCTGAGAGGTCCAGTGCTTTCCGCCGGCGTGGAACGGGTCGCCGCCCGCCGCCGCAGCCAGAGGATGCATCAGCATACGGCTCGACATTGGGTCGCCTGGCGCCACGAATTGTAGCCAAGCCCCGAAGTTCTTTCGGGATTGATCCTCGTCCCAGGAAGTGGCGCCCGGAGATAGTTCCTGCAGGCGTGGAGTGGTGTGATCGTGACAAACAATGCAGCGCGCGTGTCCGGGGCGCTTAGCCAGAAAGATGGGCTGCACGTGATCTCGAAAGAAAGCGTAGTCCAAAGATGACGCGGACGACGCAGTTTCCTGAGCAAGCAATGTTGCCAGAACCAATATCAGCGGGATCATTGCGCGCCGCCTTTCAGTCTACGACGGTTTCCGAACCGCAAGCACTAGTCCGCTGGCCCAGGCCATTGGAACCATCGCGAAATCGGGACGCGTGGCAAGGGTCTCCAGAAGCGCCAAGACTCTAGGGCCGTGGCCGTCCGGCCAATTCGATTGCGGCAGCATATCGTCGATGATGTAGAATCCGCCCGCTCGTACGATGCGAAGCGCATCGTCCAGGTTTTCATACTTCCCGCGCATTGCGTCCGCGAAAACGAAATCGTAACCGGCCGCTGGCTGACGTTTTAGAAAGGCTGCTGCGTCCTCCGAGATAAGCGTAAGCCGCGCATCATGGCCAAGGGCCTCGCGAGCGGATTCCTGCAACGTCGCGTCGACGTCGACGCTGACGAGCTGGGATGTCGCATCCATTCCATCCAACAGCCAGGCCGTTGCCACGCCTGTGCCTGTTCCCAGTTCCAGGAATCGGCCGCCGGGCTTCGATGCGGCCAGCGTGCGCAGCAGAGCGCCAGTGCGGTCTTCGGATGCCAGCTCGAATCCGAGTTCCGAGGTCCGTTTCAAAATGCGCGCCAGCGTTGCCGGCGGCTGTGTGTAGGAAATGTCGTCCATGTAGGTTAAACCTTGAACACTCGTTGCGCGTTGGTCCGCAGGAACTTCTCTTCGATCGCGGCGGGCAGCTCCAGGCTAGCAATCTGCGCGCGGCAGCGATCGAAAGTCAGTTGGGGAAAATTGGTCCCGAACAACACTTTGTCCTGACCGTACGTTTTCAGATACTGCACCAGCTCGACCGGATAATATTTTGGAAGATACGCGGAGGTATCGATGTAGACATTGTCGTGCTTCCACGCGAGTCCAATCATCTCCGCCGTCCAGGGATGCCCGATATGTCCGCCCACGATGGTCAACTCCGGGAACGTGAGCGCAACCTCGTCCAGGTAAGGCACTGGACGTCCAGTCTCGGACGGCATCAGCGGTCCAGTGTGGCCCACCTGCGTGCAGAAAGGGATCCCCAACTCGATGCAGGTGACGTAGAGCGGAAAGTAATGTTTGTCGTTGGGCGGAAGTTTCCACAGCCATGGCACCATGCGAAGCGCCTTCAGGCCCAGTTCGGTAACTGCGCGGCGCAGCTCGCGCACAGCTTCCACCGGATTCATGAGGTTGACGGTAGCTACACCGGCGAAACGATCAGGCCGTTGCCGCGCAATCTCCGCGATTTGATCATTGGTGAACATCCAACCACGCGGACCGCACCAGGCGCATAGCATGAGCTTTTCCATTTGCCCAGCGTCCATGGCGGCCACTACTTCATCGACGGTGAGCGTTCGATCCAAAAACTGCGCGGTCCCGGATTTCTCGAACAGACGAACCACTTCCGGCAACATCTGGCGTGGATTCGGAATGGGCATTTGCGCCCAGGCGTCGATGGCAGCGATGGACATGCTGTATTGTAGCCCCGAAAAACGTCCCCTTACTCACGTGCGGGGCTACCTTGCTGTCTCGCGCTGACGCTTGGGGTTATGTCGAACGGTATTGTAGCCTGCGTCACACTGGCCGGAACCGCGCCGTGAAGTGCCGCAGGAATTGCGGCTGTGACACGATCTCGAATCCTCGAATTTTATCCTTGCGCTGGTTGACCTCTAGTATCGCTTCCACCAAATAGTCCACGTGGCTTTGCGTGTAGACGCGACGCGGGATCGCCAGGCGCAGCAGCTCATGTCGCGCCTCTGCTCCGAACATCACTGAGCCAATTTCGACAGACCGCACGCCCGCGTGCCGGTACAACTCCACCGCCAGTGCCTGGCCGGGAAATTGCGCGCGCGGTATGTGCGGCAGCATCCGCCCGGCATCAATGTAGATGGCGTGGCCGCCGGGCGGCTCCACAATCGGGACGCCATGATCGGCAATGTGCCGTCCTAAATAAGCCGTGGATGCGATGCGATATTCCAGATACTCGGGTTGCAGCACTTCTTCGAGCCCCACCGCGATCGCTTCTAAATCGCGCCCGGCCAATCCGCCATAGGTGGGAAATCCTTCGGTGAGGATCAGTAGATTAGTTTCCTGCTCGGCCAGCTTGCTGTTGTTGGTGCACAGGAATCCGCCGATGTTCGCGAAAGCATCCTTCTTAGCAGAAAACGTACAGCCGTCGGCAAGCGAAAACATCTTTTGCGCGATCTCGCGCGGAGTCAAGTCCGCATAGCCCGGCTCATCCCGCTTGATGAACCAGGCGTTCTCGGCGAATCGGCAGGCATCCAGATAGAGCGGCACCCCATAACGCGTAGTCACTTTGCGAACCGCTTCGATATTGGCCATCGATACGGGCTGGCCGCCGCCCGAATTGTTGGTGACCGTGATCATCACCAGCGGAATCTTGGCCGGCCCTTCGGTCTCCATCAGCTTCTCAAGCGCTTCCACGTCCAGATTGCCCTTGAATGGAAGGCGCGCTTGCGTATCGGCGGCGCCCGGAGACGGCAGGTCCAAAGCGCGCGCTCCGTTGGATTCGATATTGGCGCGCGTGGTGTCAAAATGCGTGTTGTTGGGCACGCTCTGGCCGGGCCTGCACATGATCGAAAACAGAATGCGCTCGGCCGCACGGCCCTGGTGGGTTGGAATTACGTGCCGGAATCCAGTGAGCTCGCGCACGGCTTGTTCGAAGCGGTAGAAGCTCTCGCTCCCCGCGTAGGATTCGTCGCCGCGCATCATGGC
>PMUN01000251.1:23311-44052 GCA_003166875.1 Bryobacterales bacterium
CTTGATGCGAAAAGGCTCGATGATGGTGCGCACGGAGTTAAAATCTAACATGTTTCCGAGCCGCGCGCGGAAGCAAGCGTGTCGATCATCGCTCCCTTCCGGTCGCGGCTCGGTAACACTCCAGGAATTCCGGGTCGATCTTGCTCTTCACTGTCCGCCGGTCGATTTCAAGACGGCGCGCGGTTTCTTCGTAGCTTCCAGTTTGTTTGTACACGATGGTCGCGTAGCGCGAGAGCGCTTGATCGGCGGTGAGGCGCCCGGCGCGTAGATCAGTAGTGAACTGCTCTATCGGATCATGAGGGACTGAGCGCGCGGGCCGATAGTCGCGGCGGATCAGCACGTTTCTTACGCACTGCTCCAGTTCCCGATAATTGCCAGGCCAACTATAGCCGCGTTCGAGATGCTGCTCTATCCAACCAGTCACTTCGCCCGCGAGTTCTTCGCCTTCGTCGCCTGCGATGCGGCGGGC
The DNA here is from genome assembly GCA_003166875.1 of Bryobacterales bacterium. Classification (GTDB taxonomy): domain Bacteria; phylum Acidobacteriota; class Terriglobia; order Bryobacterales; family Bryobacteraceae; genus Palsa-89. Next base: position 23,781 of record PMUN01000251.1, read on the forward strand.
GATGTGAACCACCAGCTCGTGCAGCACCTCCGGCGAATCGGCCAGCTGTTCGGCCAGCGATGGAGTCGCAATCTGGTCCGAGCAGAGCCGGTAATACAGATCCTCGCGGAAGCGTCCGTTGCGGATATCGGCCGCCAGATCGCGATTCGTGGCAGCGATCAGCTTGCCCTGGAATCGCTGGCTGGCTGTATCGCCCACCAGATGGAAGGTGCGGGTCTCGATCACTCGAAGCAGCTTTACTTGAATGGCCGGATCCAAGTCGCCAAGTTCGTCCAGGAAGACGGATCCGAGTTGCGGGCAGGTTTCAAGCCATCCCTTCCGGTCGCCGATGGCGCCTGTGAATGAGCCGCGCCGATGGCCGAACAGCTCGGACTCCACCAGCGTCGGCGAAAGCGCCGAGATGTTGATGGGGAAAAACGAAACAGCTTCGGCGGCGAAGTTGAGCTTGCGGTCGTCGAAAGGAACGTAGCGTGACTTTGCGACGGCTTGCGCGGCGAGTTCCTTGCCGCTTCCAGAAGGCCCTGTAATGAGTGTCGTGAAATCGCTCATGCGCGCATACAGGGTTCGGCGATAGCGGCGCATGTCATGCGTGAAGATGGATTGCCAGATTGCGGCTCGCAGCCGGGCGGCGGGAAGTGACGCACCGATAATAGCGTGGAAGATTTGTTCGAAGGCCCGTTGAATCTGGCGGTAACATGCGAAAGTGTGAACCGGATCGTGACGGCTCGGAAATGTGATCTGTTCCGGATAAAAGTGCTTCCAGTCCACCAGAAAGTCGCGGTAGAAACTCCAACGGCTGGCCTGTTCCTTCGCTGCGTCTTTGCCGAAACTGGTTTCGAAGAATTTCGGGTAGTACCGATTGTATAGAACATGAATGATGGCATCTTCGTACAACACCAGATCCTGCTCGCGCACCTGGGTTGAAGCCAGCAGTCGCGTTCGAACTTGCTCGGCCAGCGGTACCAGGCGCTCGTTGATGCGCCACACGTTGGCGCGGGGACGTTCTGGATCTCCCACGGGAAGACTCCATACCGGTTCACCCTCTTCGTAGTCGCGGCCAAGTGCCGCGCGCTCGCAATCGGCACGCTCGGGGAGGAAGGGATTCGAGTATGCTAGCTGAGATACCGCCGATAAGAAGCTCCGTTCCTTGGAGGATAGAAACGCCATCGCTGTACATGAATTGTACTTTGATTGGCATGGAATGTACATAAGACGGTCGTGAGATCGGAGTCTGCCCCCTGTAAGTAATTGAATAGTAAGACCGTCGATTCCGGCAAGAGCCGTGCCCTTATGATGGCCAGCAACAAGGACGATCGAGAGGAGCACCCCGTGGCCCAGAACAGTTTCAAGGATCTGCTGAAGAACGCCGGCTTCCATTCTTTCCTTTGGACGCAATTTCTCGGAGCATTCAACGATAACGTTTATAAGATTCTGGTTTCGATGCGCGCCGTACACGTCGCTGCGAACTCGGGCCAGCCAAGCAGCATGTATTTGTCGCTGGCCGGAGTGGTGTTCGTAGTTCCATTTCTGTTGTTCTCCGGATACTCCGGTCACCTAGCCGATGTCGTCTCGAAGCGCAAGGTTTTGATCTCGGTGAAGGTGTTCGAGATCTTTATCATGACGCTGGGCCTGGCGGCATTCTTCTCCACGCGCATTGAGCTGATGCTGGTGGTGCTGTTCTTGATGGCGCTGCATTCCACCGTATTCAGCCCGGCCAAATATGGCATCGTGCCGGAAATGCTTCCAGATAAGGATCTATCGCGCGCCAATGGATTGCTCGAAATGAGCACGTTTGTCGCTATCGTGCTGGGCACATCCATCGGATCGTTCTTATTCGCGGCTTGGAAAAACGAGCCGTGGAAGATGGGCGTGGTGACGCTCGCGGTAGCGGTGGCGGGATTCCTGACCAGCCTCAAAATCACGCGCGTGCCGCCTTCAGGCACGGTCGCGCCATTTCAAAAGAATCCGTTTGGAGAAGTATGGATCGGAACCAAGCACTTGTTGAAGGAGCGTCCCCTGACGCTCACAGTGCTTGGAATTTCTTACTTCTGGTTCCTGGGCGCGCTGTTTCAAATGGATCTCTTCTTGTTTGGAAGCGAGGTGTTGAAGGTGACCGATCTGAAAGTGGGGCTGCTCGTGACGGCGCTCGCGATCGGGATTGGCGTGGGCAGCATGCTGGCCGGGCGGCTATCCGGCAACAAAGTTGAACTCGGTCTAGTGCCTTTGGGCGCAGTGTTCATGGGTATCTTCTGCATCGTTCTTTATGCGTCGCGAGGCTCCTATACCTTTTCCGTGATTTCGCTCTCGCTGCTGGGCGTAGCGAGCGGCCTGTTCATCGTTCCGCTGAATGCCTATCTGCAGCAACGAAGCGAAAGCCATGAGAAGGGCCGGATTATCGCCACCAATAATTTCTACAACACGGTGGGACTGCTGTTGGCGTCTGGAGCTCTTACCGGACTACATGACAAACTCCACCTGTCGCCGGACAAGTTGATGCTGATCTTCGGCGTCGTCACCTTGATTTCGTCAGTCTACGTTGTAAGCGTGGTGCCGGAGTTTCTGGTGCGGTTCGTTTTGTGGATGGCGACGCACACGCTGTTCAAAATCCGCATCGTGGGTCAGGAAAACGTACCGTTCCGCGGTCCCGCGTTGCTGGTTGCCAATCACATGTCGCACATCGATGGCTTTCTGATCAACGCCTGCATCCAGCGCTTCATCCGATTCATGGTGTGGAAGCCGTATTACGAGTTGAAAGTGCTGAACTGGTTTTTCAAGCTGGCCCAGGCGATCCCGGTGGGTACCGGCGGCCCGCGGGATGTTGTGGCTTCCATTCGAGCTGCACGCAAGGAACTCGAAGGAGGTCACGTGGTTTGCATTTTTGCCGAAGGCGCCATCAGTCGCACCGGAAATCTACTGCCGTTCCGGCGAGGACTTGAAAAGATTGTGGACGGCCTCGACGTTCCGGTAATCCCGGTGCATCTGGATCGGCTGTGGGGAAGCATTTTCAGCTTCGAGCGCGGGAGATTTCTGTGGAAGTGGCCCAAACGGATTCCGTATCCGGTGACCGTTTCGTTTGGAACGCCGATGCCGGCATCCTCATCGGCGCATGACGTGCGGCAAGCGATTCAGGAACTAGCCAGCGACGCTGCTATCTACTCGAAGAGCTCGGGCGATCTGCTGGACCTGCGCTTTATCCGCACGGCGAAAAAGAACTGGCGTAGATTCGCGATGGCCGATTCGAGCGGCCGTGAGCTGACCTACGGGCGGGCGCTCACCGGGAGTCTCCTGGTGTCAGGATGGGTGCGGAAGAATCGGCGGTCAGAAAAAATGATCGGCCTGCTGTTGCCTTCTTCAGTAGCCGGAGCTCTTGCAAATACCGGCGTAATGATTGCGGGCAAGATTCCAGTGAATCTGAACTTCACGGCCGGCCGCGAGTCAATGGCTTCGGCAGTGCAGCAGTGCGGCATCCGGACCATTCTCACGTCGAAGATATTTCTCGCAAAAGCAAAGATCGAAGCCATGGACGGCATGGTCTATTTGGAGGACGTTCTGGGCCAGATGAGCGGTCTCGAGAAACTGCAGGCGCTGATCTCCGCGAGACTGTTGCCGGCCCGACTGCTCGCGGCGGGAGGCAAACGCACTAGCGATTCATTGGCGACAGTCATCTTTTCAAGCGGCAGCTCCGGCGTCCCCAAGGGCGTGATGCTCTCGCACCACAACATTCTTGCGAACATTCAGGCCATGGCGCAGGTGTTCTGGATCAATGACAACGATGTAATCGTGGGCGTGTTGCCATTCTTCCATTCTTTCGGGTTCACGGTCACGATCTGGCTGCCACCAGTGAGCGGATGCGGTGCTGCGTATCATACCAACCCCACTGAGGCTTCGAAGATCGGCGAAATAGTGGCGAAATACCACGGGACGCTTCTGGTTTCCACACCCACGTTTTATTCCAGCTACACACGCAAGTGTACCGCTGAGCAGTTCTCGAGTCTCCGCTTCGTGCTGGTGGGCGCGGAGAAGCTGCGCTCGACGATAGCCGCCGCGTTTCACGAGAAATTCGGCCTGGAGTTACTGGAAGGATATGGATGCACGGAGATGTCGCCGGTGGTGGCCGTGAACGGTCCGAATTTCGAAGCGGGCCGGGATACGCAGTTGGGCAACAAGCCTGGCACGGTGGGCCATCCGCTCCCAGGAATTGCCGTGAAGATTGTGAATCCGGCGACCATGGAACCTTTGCCGCCGGACGTGGAAGGACTGGTGCTGGTGAAGGGTCCCAACCAGATGATCGGCTATCTGAATCAGCCAGAGCGAACGTTGGAAGCGGTGCACGATGGCTGGTACGTGACGGGCGATATCGGCGCGCTGGACGATGAAGGTTTCCTCCGCATCACGGATCGCCTCGCGAGATTCAGCAAGATCGCGGGTGAAATGGTGCCGCATCTGAAAGTGGAAGAAGCCATCTACGGCATCATCGGCGAGTATGGCTGCGCTGTGACGGGGATTCCCGACGACCAACGGGGCGAGCGTCTGGTGGCACTCTACACGCGACCCGACATGACACCCCTCGAGCTGTGGCAGCGGCTATCGGAAACCAGCCTTCCCAAACTATGGCTGCCTAAGCGCGAGAACGTTTATCTGGTGGACGCGTTGCCGACACTGGGCACGGGCAAGCTGGATCTAGTGGGCGTGAAGGCCAAAGCGCAACAATTGGCCGCCGCCTGCCCGGTTAATTCATAAGGAGCACACACCATGGAATCGGCCCTGTTAGTAGTCGTGTTGATAACCTTGTTCGTTCGCTGGTTGGTCTTGTCCGGAAAGATGAACAGCATGCAGCAAAAGATCGAGCTGCTCACCGCCGACACCACCCAGCCCATGCTCATCGCGAGAGTGTATGCGCTGGAGCAGGCCGTGAAGGAGTTGCGCGCGATGGCAGGAAGCCCCGCGCGTGAGCAAGGGGACATGGCACCGGCGCTCGATCCGGTCATTTTCGAGCCGGCTGTTCTTGAGCCGGAAGTCCCGCGGATTTGGGAATCCGTGAAGTTGTGCTCTTTCTGCGGCCGCGCGCTTCCGGAACCACCAGCGACATGTTCATGCCGCAGCGTCGAGACCACGCCTCCGCCGCTTCCACAATTAGAACCGGAGCCGGTTCCAGTCCCCAGGTTTTCCATGCGAACGGCGCAACCCACCGGGCCGACTCTTTCACAGCGCGTCCGCGAATCGATGAAAGGCGAGGAGTGGGAAGCTGTGGTCGGCGGAAGTTGGCTGAACAAGCTCGGCGTGTTGGTGCTGGTAATCGGCATCGCTCTGTTCCTCGGTTATTCGTTCACGCAGGTGGGTCCGGGTGGCCGGGCGGCCATCGGACTCGGCGTCAGCGTGACAATGCTCGGCGGCGGATTCTTGCTCGAGAAAAAGCCGCGCTACAAGATTTTCGCTCGCGGCCTGCTGGGCGGGGGATGGGCCGCGCTCTATTTCACAACCTACGCGATGCAGGCGGTAGATGCCGCGAAGGTGATCGACAATCCGTGGCTGGGTGGCGCGCTGTTATTGGCGGTAGCGGCTGGAATGATTCTGCACTCGTTGCGATACAAATCCCAAACCGTGACCGGGTTGGCGTATTTTGTGGCTTTCGCGACGCTCAGCCCCGCTGTCACTCCGGCTAGTGTGACCACCCTCTCGGTGATCGCACTGGCGCCGCTCGCGGCGTCGCTGCTGTACGTCGCCTATCGTTTTCAATGGTCGGAGATGGCGTTCCTTGGGCTCATCGCGACCTATGGCGCGTGCGCGTCGCGTGGTGATTCGGGCGCTCCGCTACCATCCGTGCAACTTCTGTTCTGCACCTATTGGCTGTTGTTCGAAGGCTTCGATCTGCTGCGCGCCGCCAGACGCACGGCATACTCAGCGTGGGAGAGCGCCATTCTTCCATTCAACGCACTGGCTTTCATCGGACTCTCATATATGAAATGGTCGGCAGCGGCTCCGCAACATCTGCACTTACTCGCCGCCGGAATCGGAACGGCGTATTTGGTGAGCACCATCCTGCGCACGCTGCTTCGGCCGCCATCGAGCTTCGCGCCGGAGACGACAACCGTGGAACGCGCTCTGTCGGGCGGGTACGAAGGGCCCATTTCGCTGGCGGCAGCCCTGACCGTGGCGGCGATTTTCCTCAAATTTCACGGGGCGCCGGCGCTTTTCGGATTGCTGGCCGAAGCGGAGACATTGTTCCTGGCCGGACTCTTCTTCAAAGAAGCATATCCACGGCAACTCGGCGCGGCCCTGTTTGCGGGCGGGCTTGGCAAAATGCTGATCGTCGATCTCCCGGCCGGCGGTACGACAAAAGTTGGGAACTGGAACGTCAAGCCGTGGACTCCGGTGGCGGCTTCAAGTGCACTGCTGTTCTATGTCAATCGGGCATTGCGCAGCGCGGACACGTTCTATGGTTATGCGGGATCAGCCGTGGTCGCACTGATCCTGGGTTTCGAAATGCCCGAGCGTTACATGGGGCTGAGCTGGTTTATTCTGGCCGCGCTGCTTTTCGCCTTTGGATGGTGGCGTCGATTGGGCGATTTCCGTGTGCAGGGCTATCTGTCCGGAGCGCTGGGGCTAGGCGGGATCGCGATTCATCAGGCGGATGTGGAGTTCGGTTACGCTCCGCCGCTGCGCCATCCTTGGATTGCCCTTTCGTGCGCGGCCGTGCTGAGTTATCTGGGAGCGCTGTGCGGGCTGCGCTCCAGCGCTGATCGTCTGGATGAATGGGAACGAAACGGTTTGCGCGGCATCGGATCGTGGGCCGCGACATCGGCTTTGTTGGCGCTCGCGTGGCGCGTGCTTCCGGCGGATTATCTCGGCCTGGGCTGGATGGCGCTCGCGTTGCTGATTCTGGAGCTCGGCCTGCGTGGACTTCCAGACGATTTGCGGATGCAAGCTTACCTAACGGCTGGCCTCGGCGCCCTCCGCGTCTGCTACTTCAACTTCGTGCCGATCGCCAATGACAACCCACTCAGTAAACGTTGGATCGTGGCCGGCGCGGCGTTGATCGCGTATTTGCTGGCGTCGCGCATCCACATTGCACGAAAGCAAATGGCCAGCGCAGCGGAAAGCGCCAACGTCTTCAACCTCAGTTCTGCTGTGGGCACACTGTTCCTGTTAGCTGGACTGTGGGCGCTTCTGCCGGCAGTGGTGATTGGTCCGGCGTGGGCCATCGTGGCTCTATTACTGATGGAAGCCGGGTTCGCGTTGGACCTTCCCAGCTTGCGGTTGCAGGCGCATCTGACGGCGGGCGCTGCATTCGACCGATTGTTCTTTGCCAATTTCACAGGCCTCGGACGCGTGGGCATTGTCTCGCATCGTGTGTTGACTGTGGTTCCAGTGCTGGTCTCCTATTACTACCAGTGGTCGAGGCAAAGAATCGAAAGGGCGCGGCTGCGCGAGTGGGAATTGCCGCTTGGCCGCGTCTATCTGTGGGCGGCGGCGGTTCTGATGGTGGTGCTAATGCGTTTCGAACTCGGCCGCGTTCTGGCCGTGGCCGGCTGGGCCGCGTTTGCGCTCGGACTCCTCGTATTCGGGCGGCGCTGGAGCAATGTGGATCTGCGCTGGCAGAGTTACATCCTGGCGGCGCTCGCTTTCTGGCGCAGTTGGACCACCAATTTCTACGCGCCTGAAAATTTCGCCGGCGTCTCGGGCCGGATTTTGACGGGCGCGTTTGTGATCGCTTGTTTTTACGCGGCGCAACTCCTGATTCCACGGAAGAGCGAGGAGACTGGGGTTGAGCGTCACGCGCGGACGTTCTACTCGTTGCTCGCGGCAACTTTGCTGGCGGTGCTCCTGTTCTACGAAGTTTCAGGCAGTGTACTTACGGTGGCTTGGGGCGTTGAGGGAGTGGCGTTGCTGATCGCTGGTTTTCCACTCAACGATCGCGTGCAGCGTTTATCCGGGATGTTTTTGTTTCTGGTGTGCATTCTGAAACTCTTCGTATATGACCTGCGGCATCTCGAGACGATGTATCGGATTCTCTCGTTCATCGTGCTGGGGCTAATGCTGGTCGGTGTTTCCTGGATCTACACGCGATTCCGCGACCGCATTCAGAGGTATTTGTAGCAGAAGGCAGGCGGCAGGAGGCAGGCGGCAGGAAAGGTAATTATGAATTGGACAAAATTCGCGTTGGTACTATCGTTGCTCGTCGGGGTGCGGTGTTGGCTACTCGTGGGACGTCTGATCCACAGGTGAGCTTGGCTTCGCTGGTGGAATTGTGGTCGGATACATTGCGCGATACGGATCAGATCGGAATGAAGCTGACCCGCGTGTCCGATGCCGAGGAGATGAGGATTGGAGCCGATCTGGCACGAGGGGTCGCGGATATGGGACGCGAGGATGCGGATGCCACTCGGTACGTTACAGGAGTGGCGCAGCCACTGTTGTCCCATTTGCGGCGTCCAGGGATCCGCTATCAGGTTCACGTGATCGATTCACCCCAGATCAATGCTTTCGCCTTGCCGGGCGGGCAAATCTTCGTAATGCGCGGGCTGCTCGAATTCGTGGAATCTGAAGCCGAGTTGGCCGCAGTGCTGGGACACGAGATGTCGCACGTGGATCTGCGGCACTGTATCGAGCATTATCAGTATGAGGCCAAGCTGAGCAAGGCTCGCGCACCGGAATTGGGTGGGATCGTGGAAATGGCCCATCGGTTGGTTACGGCCGGGTTTTCACCGCAGCAGGAACTGGAGGCGGATGCGCAAGGGGAGCGGCTGAGCGTCGAGTCGGGCTACGATCCAGACGCTGAGGCGGCGCTGTTCGCGCGTATGAAAACGAAATTCCATGAGCCCTCCAGAGTGCAGGCGACTACACCGGCGGGTGAAGTCACGGAAGCCGCGGGCGAAGCGATTGGCTCGTATTTCCGAACCCATCCGCCTTCAGAAGAGCGCGTAGCGCGATTGAACGACATGCTAGCTCGGCACCGCCGAGAGCTGGCGGGACGGCCGTTCTATGTGGGGAAGGAGAACCTGCGTGAGCGCGTTCCGAAGTCGAGCCATGAATACGTCGGCGAGTTTCACGAGATGAACCCGTGAAAAAATCGCAACGACCGGTCGCTTACGCTCGCGGTTCGGTAGTGGAGCTGATCCCCAGCATATTCTTATTCAGCACCATTTTCCTCAAACGCGAATCGGTCGCGCGTATTGGATAAACTTTGGGCGGCAGAATAGCTTCGCTGAAGTCAGTCCGGCAGGCGCCCGTGTAGCCGAGCATGAGTTGGAATCGCGACTTGATGGAATTGCGGCTGCCGTAATGGAAGCACGCGGAAGAATCGATGAACAGCACCGTGCCGCGCGGATAGCAGAATTCCAGCACGTCTTTTCGATCCGCGGCAGAGTAAACATCCTGGTCGCTGACTCGGTAGCCTCTTCGGCGGCTCCAGTATCCCAGCGCCTTGGCCGCTTTTTGTGAAGCTGAGCGCGGCAGGAACGTCCACGGGCCATGTTCGGGAGTTGCATCCCGCAGCAGAACAATCACGTAGACATTGGGGCGAGAGTAGTAGTCAATGTGATAAAGCTGGCTGTCCTTCGGATTGTCGGGCTGATCGTCAAAAGCTGCGTTCGATTCAACGAAGCGGATGCCCGGCGGGAGCGTAGTGGAAAGAGACGGGATGCATTTCAGATAATCGGCCACGGTCGCCAACAGATCGCTCGAGGTGGCGAAGTCGAGCACGGAAGGGTACTTCTCCAAATCCTCGGTTTTCCAGACATCCTGAAAATAGCTTCGATACGGATCCGCGGAAAGGCGGGAGCCGGAGCGTTCGGCGATGATTTTTTCGGAATCCTCCAGAACGCGGCCTAGGTGCGGCAACGAAAGAGATGCGTCGATGGCCCAGCCATCCTTTAGTTGAACGGCCGGACGGGTAGGCGAGCCGTTCTCCTCAAGCAGAGCAGCCAGTTCGTCGCGATACAACTCCCGGCGCCAGCGGTCCTGCCGGTAGAACCTGATCCGGTTTGTGACACGAGCCAGGCGCATCGTGTTGGCGATGCCGAGATGGGACATGTGGCTGGCCTGCAGCCATCCCGCCAGCCTGCGGCCTAGCGAGTTTCGTGCAGGCGCAGCTGCGGCGAGTGGAAGTGCCGCGCTAGTGGTACCGCTTTCGTTGGGCATCGAAGGTCCCGAATGGATCTCTTTCTATCACAGGCATTCGCGGAACGCAAGTGGCGCAGGCGCTTTCGCCTGCGAACTGCTAGGCGCCTTGGTCGCCGGCCTGTTGCTTGAGAGCCAGCCCGCCGCTGTAGGCATCCAGAACGCTGGCGGCATCGCCCTCCATGACAAGCTCTCCGTGATCCAGCCAAATAGCGCGCTCGCACATTTGCAGGACGTGGCCGGGAGAATGCGACACGAACAAAATGGATTTGCCCGCGCGCTGAAAATCTAGCAACGCTTCGCGGCACTTGGCCTGGAAGCCGGAATCGCCTACCGCGAGCACTTCGTCCAGCAGCATGATATCCGGCTCGGTATGGATCGCGATGGAAAATGCCAGCCGCATCACCATTCCGGAGGAATAATTGCGCAACGGATCATCGATGAAGTCTCTGATGCCGGAGAAATCAACGATCTTCTCCGCCAGCTCCAAGGTCTGCTTGCGGCTGCGGCCCAGCAACGCGGAATTCAGGAGCAGGTTTTCAGATCCCGTAAGGTCGGGGTGGAAGCCGGAGCCAAGCTCGAGCAGCGCGGCTAAGTGCCCGTTGACGATGACGCGCCCCGCGTTGGGGGTGGCCAGTCCGGCGGCCAGGCTAAGCAGTGTGCTTTTGCCCGCTCCATTGCTACCTACTATGGCCAAGCTTTCACCCGGATCGAGTCGAAACGAGACGTTCTTCAGTGCGACGAACTTTTCTTTGTGTTCGGCTCCAAACCACTGCGCGATGTGCGTGCGCAGCAACGCGCGGCCCGTGCTGTGCGGGAACCATTTGGATACATTCTGGAATTCGATCAGCGCCATGTTCTTAGGTACTAGGTCCGCTACAGATATTCGTAAAACCCTTGCTTCAGCTTCCGGAATATCAGCCAGCCGCCAATAAAGGTGAAGAGCGAAACACAAACCAGATTCCGCAGTGTGGACATGGCCGGCGCTTGGCCCTCCAGCAGAATGGTTCGCATCATCATCACCAACGCCGCCACTGGATTAAACTCGTACACCGTCCGAAAGCGGGCCGGAATCGCCGCGAAGGAATAGAAGATAGGCACCAGCCAGAAGAGGATGGTGTTCGCCGACTCCACTACGTAGCGCGTGTCGCGCACATAGACGTTGATGGCCGAAAAGGTCAGCGCCAGGCCCAGAACGAAAATGATCTCCAACACCCAGATTACAGGCAACCACAACCAATAGATATTCACGCCACTTCCGAACACCAGAACCAAGGCCAGAAGCAGGCCGATCTGAATGACCAGATGCATGCAGTTTGAGAGCACGCTGGCGATGGGGAAGATCTGGCGGGGCACCGGCACCCGCTTGATGAGCGATGCGTTCTCGAGCAGTGACACGGTTCCGGTCAACCAGGCCAAGGAGAAGAAATTGAACGGGACCAAGCCGCACAACACCGCTAGCGGGTAATGCTTCATGGTACTGGAAAAAATCTGAGTAGTAATAAAAGTCATCACGCTCATCATGATGAGCGGATTCAGGAGCGACCATAGCACGCCCAGCGACATGTTCCGGTAGCGGACCTTGAAGTCCTTTGCCACCAGGCTCCGGATCACAAACCAATAATCACCGTTCCACATAAGCCTGGCGCGTTCTCACACTACGGCAGCTTCTTTGATAAAACTGCCGCTCCCGCTCTCTCGCGCTTTGTATTGGTCCAAGATCCATGCGTAAGTTTTCTCCAGGCCGGCGCGCAGCGGCGTGCTGGGCTCCCATTTGAGATACTTCTGAATCAGGGTATTGTCGCTGCTGCGGCCGTTGACGCCTTTGGGCGCGGTCAGATTGTAATTCCGCTTCAGCTTGACCCCTGCGATTTCTTCCACCATGTCCACCAGTTGATTGATGGAAACCATCTCGGACGAGCCCAGGTTGAGAGGCTCCAGGATCTCGGAGTTCATGATTTTCTCAACCCCTTCCAGGCAATCGTCGATGTACATGAAGCTGCGCGTCTGATGGCCGGATCCCCAGATCTCGATCTGGTTCGTGCCGGAAAGTTTGGCTTGGATCACTTTGCGGCAGATGGCCGCGGGCGCCTTCTCGCGGCCGCCGTACCAGGTTCCGTGCGGACCGTAGACATTGTGAAACCGGGCCACGCGCGTGTAGAGTCCGTAGTCCTCACGAAAATGGCGGCACATGCGTTCGCTAAACAGCTTTTCCCAACCGTAACCGTCCTCGGCGAGGGCGGGATAGGCATCCTCTTCCTTGAGCCCGGGGCAGGCGGTGTCGCGCTGCTTGTCGGCGTTGTAAACGCACGCTGAGGAAGAATAGAAAAACTTCTGCGCTCTGTACTTCTGGGCCGCTTCGAGCATTTGAGTATTGATCAGCACCGAGAGCATGCATAGCGCTTTGTTGTGTTCGATGAACCCCATGCCGCCCATATTCGCGGCGAAGTTATAAATCTGATACGCTCCACGGGCGGCCTTCTCGCAGTTTTCCTTGAGGTTCAGGTCGAGCGAGAGATTCTCGACGTCGTCGAAGCGCTGGTACCACTCATCCAGCGGCTTGATGTCCACGGCGCGGATCTTCTGGTAGCCCTGTTTGCGAAAATCCGCCACCAAGCTTCCGCCGATAAAACCCCCGGCCCCGGTTATCACGGCGAGTTCGTTTTTCATGATAAGCGCCTATTTTACCGCTGTTCGCACACCGCGCGCCGGACCCGCCGTAGATAGCGAGCAGCGGCGCCGAGCTCGGATTGCGACAATGTACACTTGGTATCCGGATGAATCCTGCTTTGATCGCCCTCGGTCTCGTGTTTTTAGCCGTTGCCTTAGGCGGCGTTATCTATGCGCGCAGGGCTTGGCTTCAATCCCGCGCCCTGGAACGGCAATTCGTGGATACGCGAGCGCAACAAGCGGAACAACACCGGGATCAGATCGAGCGGGCGCAAATCATCGGCGATCGCCTGGAGGCTCAGATCGCCCGTGCGCGCGAAGAGGCGGGATGGCGCCTGGGAGATGTGACCAAGAGTCTCTATCAGCTTTCGGACAGAATCAGCGGATTGTCAGAGCGGCTCAAGGAGACAACGAACATTGTGACGGAACTACATTCCAAAGTCACGGTGGATATGGCCGGCAGAATCGGGACCATCGCGGATGCCGTGGAAATCGTGATGCGGAAGCCCCTGTATCATTTCCCGATCGAGTCCGGCCGTCTGGAGACAAAGACGGAGGAGGAAGTGATCGAGCTGGCGCAATCGTTGGCGGTTCTGCGGCCCTTGGTTCCATATCCCAAATGGCGTTTCGATGCGGATTGGACCAATCCGGATCTGGCTTTCCTGCTGCGCCAGCGGCTATGGCAGTATTTCAACGACCGGAAGCGCGCAGCGGGCATGGTCGCTCGCTGGCACCACGCCACACGTCTTTGCCTCTACCTGGGGAACGACATAAGCCGCCAGATCTATATCGCAGGGTGTATCGACCCCAACGAATTTGCTTTCTTAGATCGCTTTCTTCAGCCTGGTATGACTTTTCTGGATGCCGGCGCGAACGAAGGCGTCTATACAGTCTTTGCCGCGCAACGTCTGGGCGCGGAGGGGACCGTTTGGGCGTTTGAGCCGAGCCAGAGGGAAGTGCAGCGGTTGGCCGGCAATTTGGATTTGAACAATTTGAGCGTCCGTATTTTTCCTGTGGCCCTGGCCGATCAAGCCGGGCAGGTGGAAATGACCTTGGCCGGGTATGGGCATGAAGGACAAAATACGATGGGTAAGGTGATCTATGAGATCGAAGAAGGCGGAAGGGAGACTGTCCCCGTGGTCCGGCTGGACGACGTCGTAAGAGAGAACCAGTTGGCCAGGCTGGACTTGATCAAGATCGATGTCGAGGGTGCTGAATTGAGGGTGATCCAAGGCGCCACCGCAACGCTTAGCCGACATCGTCCCTTGTTGCTTTTTGAAGCCTCCGATAGCGCTCTCCGCCAGCAAGGCGCCAGCCGGGAGCAGTTACTCCACTACCTGCGGACGCTGGAATACGAACTCTATCTGTTTGACCCGTATTCCGGCCTGCCGGCGCCGGCAATTTCCGGAGCATACAGCGACAACATGATAGCGGCGCCCGTTGGATTCCGCCTGCCGGACAGCGTTTATCGGCCATGGCCGGCAACTTCCGGCGAAATCTCGGAAGGGTTCTGAGTCGAAACGGCTATTCTATAGAGTTAGACTAATGCAAGCCCCTCACGAAAGTGTGAGTCATAAGGATACCGATAGGCCGTATTTGTCGGTAGTCGTTACCGCCCGGAATGACGACCATGGCGGCAACCTGCTTCGGCGCATGCAAATATTCGTCGACGCCTGGATCAACCAGGCCAAGCGCCACCATTTGCCCTCGGAGCTGATCCTGGTGGAGTGGAATCCTCCGCCGGATAGGGAGCGGTTGGTCACGGCGTTGCGTTGGCCCTCTGACACCGCGCCATGTAAAGTACGCGTTATTGAGGTTCCGCCTGAGTTACACGCCAGGTATTATCATTCCACCGCGCTTGCTCTCTACCAGATGATTGCGAAAAACGTCGGGATCCGGCGCGCGCGCGGCGAGTTCATTCTCGCGACCAACATCGATATCGTATTCTCCGACGAACTGATGATGTTCCTGGCGGAGCGCCGGCTGGAGAAGGGCCACATGTACCGGATCGATCGGACCGATGTGATGAGCGACGTTCCGGTGAATGGTCCGCTCGACGAGCAATTGGCCTATTGCCAGCAGCACGTGATTCGGCTATGCGCGCGCGAGGGTATTTATCCGGTTACCAAAGACGGGTTCCGTCAGAACGAAGTGCAGGACATTACTGCGCCGGGTTCCGGCTTTCATTTTGGGAGCGGTTGGTTTCCGGTGGAGCGGTGGGAGTCCCAGGAGCCATTTCGCTGGATCGCCGACGAAGCGGAGATCCTGCTAGCGAACGCACAGCAGAGGGGCGGGGTAATCGTTTTGGAGGTAGAACCGGGCCCTGGTCTTGGCTCGGCTATAGCGGTTTTGCAGGTGCTGGATAGTTCCGGCTCGCTTGTAGCGGAATGGACTGTGAAGGGGCGAACCACCCTCGAACTGATGTTGCCGCAGGGGACTCAATCGTTTCGGCTTAGAGCGCCGGGTGGGGGACTGCCGGTAGTGCATGATCCACGCATTCTCAATTTCAGATTTTTCCGCTGCGACTGGGCTGAGTCTCACATCCATGCGGCGGTGGAGCGTTCCGCTTTTGCGGTGTTCGAGGAGGCTCGTCCAATGCTCATGCGTATGCTGGCTGCCCGGCGAGCATCGCGCGGGATCGTGTCCCTTTTAGTAAAAGGCCCCGGCCTTCTGTGGCGCACGGTTGACCTGATGAAGAAACGCGGCGACGACATATTTCAAGCCGGCATGGAGTATCGTTTGGGACCGGGGTGGCACGAGCTGGAACGGGCTGGCGCCGAAAGGTTCCGCTGGGTGTCCGAGCAAGGGCAACTGGCGGTGCGAATCACGGAACAAATTCGAAGCTTGGCCTTGGTAGTCGAGCCCGGACCGGGTTTAGGCTTCCAGCCGTTCACGTTGCTGATTCGGGATTCCAGCGGCCAGTTAATCGCGCGCGCGCCGGTAAGCGGAGTGACCTATTTGGATGTCGCGCTACCTATGCCGCGCGGAACGCTGGCCACGCTGGTTTTCGAGCCGGAAGGTGGAACAACGCGTACCAGCTCCGACGAACGTGTACTGAGCTTCCGGGTGTATGCCTGTGGTGGAGGTGTGCGAAAGGCCAGGGCCACGGGTACAATTGAACCCCGAGTGGCGCGGTTCTGGATGGCTGCGACCATTGCATCCCGGGCCCCCGAAGTGAATTGGGAGTCGACGTTGGAGAAGTCGCGGACACAAATCGAGGAGATGGGCAGGCCGGCTTTTCTCCACTTGAGCGCTTGCGGCGACTTTACTCTCATGGCCCGGGAGCATTGGGACGAATTGCGCGGGTACGCCGAATTGGACCTGTTTTCCATGCACCTGGATTCCCTGTTGTGTTTCGCGGCCCATCATGCCGGCGTGCGCGAGAGAGTTCTGGCCGAACCGATGCGCATCTACCACATCGAGCACGGCATCGGATCGGGCTGGACTCCGGAAGGCAAGGGTCAATTGTACGAACGCCTGGCCCAAAAGCGCATACAGTCCGTGTCTTACGAGGAACTGGTATGGTCCATCGCGCAGATGCGGCGTCTTGGCGCGACGGTCATCTTCAACCTGGAGAACTGGGGTCTGGCCGGAACGGCATTGTCCGAAACCTCTCCCAGCACGGTCTTATATGCCTCCCGAGTTTGACCCAGACCGGCCGATGTCATCGCTTCCGAAGGACCCGCCTTATATTTCGGTGGTTGTGGCCGCCCGGAATGACAATCATGGTGGAAACATGCTGACGCGCATGCAGGCTTTTTTGAATGCCTGGCTGGGCCAAGCGAAACGATACGGCTTGCCTTCCGAGATTATCATCGTGGAATGGAATCCACCGCCCAATCGGCCGAAGCTGATCGACGTGCTGCATTGGCCCGAGGATACCCGTCCGTGTGAGGTTCGATTTATCGAAGTTCCGCCTGAAGTTCATGGGCGATTCAAGAACGCGGATGCAATTTCGCTGCATCAAATGATCGCCAAGAACGCCGGTATTCGCCGTGCTCGCGGTGAATTTGTGCTCACCACGAATCTGGATATCGTTTTCTCGCCGGAGCTCATGCGATTCCTGGCGGAACACCGGCTGGAACGGCGCACCCTTTACCGTATCGACCGGCATGACGTGGCAAGCGATATTCCGAACGCTGCCTCGGCGGAACAACTGACGGCCTATTGCGAAAGCCATATCCTCCGGGTTTTCACTTCCGAGGGAGGGTTCGAGCTGGCGTCAGATGGTCTACGGGTGCTCGAGGCAAAAGACATTGTTCCGTCGGATTCAGGTATCCGTTTCGGGGCGGGCTGCTATCCGGTGGATTCCTACGGGAACACGTTGTCCCGCTGGCTCGCCGATGAGGCGGAAATCATTTTCCAGAGGCCAGCCGGCGCCTCTGCCTTGCTACTGGATGCCGAGACCGGACCCAGCGCGGGAGGCGCGCCCGTGGACGTCCAAATTGTCGATCCCGGACAATCTGTACTGGCCTCGGCTAGTTTGCAAGGCCGATGCCAACTGCGCTTGCATATCCCGGATGAACTTTGCGAGGCGGCGCTCCGTTTTCGGATTCAAAGTTCGAATGTTCCGCTGGAGCGTGATCTACGCACCCTCAGCTTGCGTCTTTTCGGATTAAGTTGGGAGACTCAGGAAGTTCCACCGGGCTCTGCTCGCGCATCCTCAGGGCAGGATGCCAGCATTCGAGTGCGTTCCCGGGATGCCCGGCGCATCCAGCTTGAGCTGAATCCCGGGCCCGGATCGACTCTGACGAACCTGAAAGCGAATCTAAGCGATCTGGCGGGGAACACGCTCTTTCAGGTGTCCACGGATCAATTGCATCCGATACATGGCCGCCAGTGCTTCCTGACAATTGATGTTGGCTTCAAGCTCTCGGGGGGCGATGGCGGCCCGGGTTCAGGAAGCCAGGACTTTGTGGATCCAGCCTGGAGCCTGGAGTTGTTGAGCGCTCAACCGGGAACGGACTGGGGCAGCGCGTTTGAAGCGCCTAGCCCGGCGGCAGCGCTAATGCGCAACCCGGCGCACTTGCACACCAATGGATGCGGCGATTTTACGTTATTGTCACGCCAGGACTGGCTCGATTTGAGAGGCTACGGCGAATTCCCGATTTGGCCCATGCACATCGATTCTCTGTTCTGTTATGCCGCTCATCATGCCGGCGTGCGTGAAGTCATCCTGCCCAAACCGCTGCGCATATTCCACATCGAACACCGGTCCGGCGCCGGTTGGACGCCGGAAGGAGAGCAGGAGCTCAACGAGCGCATAAAATCGAAGGGTGTCGGCCGAATCCAAAATGACGACGTCGTCAAATGGATCGACCAGATGCGGCGGTTCAACGCTCCGTTGATTTTCACCCAACAAAATTGGGGGCTTGCCGATGTGGATCTTCCGGAGACGACAGTTGGGTCCGGCAATTCCTCTGTGCGCCCGTAAGTTTAAACTGAGGCAGACGCTCGACGCGTCCCTTATCATTTAAGGAGAGCCCTCAGGCTATTACCTAATTGTCCGCCGGTCTTCGCGGATCTATTCTGAGCTTTGGAGGATCCGAGCCGTGAGGAATCTTACTCGTTTCGCTGTCCTCGCTGCGCTGGCCGGCCTCGCCGCTGCTCAGCCGCCCACGGTTGGCAACTGTTCGGTTTTTCCAGCTAACAATATTTGGAACACGCGCATCGATCAGTTGCCGGTGAGCCCGAATTCGAGCACCTGGGTAAATACGATCGGCACTTCTGCGCATCTGCATCCCGATTTTGGTTCTGGACTGTATAATGGCGAGCCGATCGGTATCCCGTATGTAACGGTTCCAGGAACGCAAACCAAATATCCGGCCACCTTTACCTATCAGAGCGAAAGCGACCCTGGCCCTTACGCCATCCCACTCACCGCCCCCATCGAAGGCGGTAGTTCCAGCACGGGAGATCGCCACGTCATTTCGGTTGATACCGATAACTGCATCCTTTATGAGATCTACGATGCCTATCCGCAAACGGCGAGCTGGCAAGGTGGGTCCGGAGTCATCTTTAATTTGCTGTCGGACGCTTTGCGGCCGGCCTCGTGGACCTCGGCCGATGCCGCTGGTTTGCCCATATTCCCGGGCCTGGTCCGGTATGACGAAATCGTAGCCGGCCAGATCCGGCACGCCATCCGTTTTACGGTTCCCCAAACGCAGAATACCTATGTATGGCCGGCGCGGCACGAGGCCTCATCGCTCACCAGCGCGAGTTATCCTCCCATGGGCGCACGCTTCCGCCTGAAGGCGAGTTTCGACATTTCCAGTTTTTCAGCCACCAATCAGATCATCCTGACGGCACTCAAACTCTACGGCATGATGCTGGCCGATAACGGTTCGTCGTGGTACATCTCAGGCGCAACGGATTCGCGCTGGAGCAATGACGACCTGCACGTTCTGAACAACATCGCCGGTTCCAACTTCGAAGCCGTCGACGTGTCGCCGCTGATGGTGGATCCCAACAGCGGTCAGGCGCTGCAGAACTCGGTGTCAGTGGATGTAACTCCACCCAGCGCCAATGTTCCGGTCAACGCGCACCAGCAGTTTAGTGCTGCGGTCACGGGCAACAGCAGCCAGGCTGTCACCTGGGATGTGAACGGCGTAGTCGGAGGCAATAGCGCGGTTGGCTTCATCGACTCCATCAGCGGCCTCTATACGGCGCCCGCGATAGTCCCCTCGCCCGCCACGGTCGCCGTGCACGCCACCAGCCAGGCGGTTTCTTCCGTAGTGGGTACCGCCTCGGCTACGATCACGGGTTCGGCTTCGGCGGTTCCGGCAGCGGTTTCGGTGACGCCAAACACAGGCAGCGGATCGAGCCAGACTTTTACATTTGCTTTTACGGATGGAAATGGAGCGGCGGATATTACGACGGCGCAGATCGATATCAGCTCGACGCTGTCAGTGTCGGGAGCGTGCTATGTGTATTACCCGCGTGGATTGAACGAGCTGTATCTAGCCAGCGATGCGGGAGTGTGGCAAGGGCCGCTGCCGATCGGAAGCACGGGGACGCTGCAGAACAGCCAATGCGCGATCAACGTGGGGGCGTCGTCGGCATCGATGTCTGGCACCACGCTCACGTTGAACCTGGCGCTCAGTTTCAAGTCGGGGTTTGCAGGAGCGAAGAACGTGTACATGGAAGTGGCAAACGCGACGCACGATAGCGGCTGGTCCATGCACGGAACCTGGACGGTTGGCAGTGCGGCGCCGGCGCCTGATTTTTCTATCGGGATGACGGCGGGTCCTGGTAGCGTAGCGGCGGGCGGCAGCGCGGCTTACACGGTCACAGTGACGGGCAACAATGGATTCAACGGTACAGTGAGCTTCGGAACCCCGGGATTGCCTTCCGGGGTGACGGGAAGTTTCAATCCCACTACGGTGACCGGTTCCGGTTCCACCACGCTGACCATTACGACAACTGGTGGCGCTTCAGCGGGAGGCATAACCATCACTGTCACAGGCGCCAGCGGATCTTTGAA
>PMUN01000006.1 GCA_003166875.1 Bryobacterales bacterium
AGTTTAAACACGGGCTGCTAAGTCAGTCAGCCAAACACCTTCGACGCCGCCGCTAAACGTGGCGCCAGAGAGCTGAATGGTAAGGTTGGTGGTGTTGGCGCTGGTCGCAATCGTGATCAAGTTACCATCTGTTCCCAGGGACCGCGAGTAAATGGTGAGTTGATTGCCGCTTGCACTTGCACGAATTGCCGTGTAACCCCGATTCAACTCCAGCGAGAACGCCAACGCCAGAGTTTGCACGGTATCTCCGGTGAGATTCAGATGTTGGATCGTGTTTGCGGTCGAAGCAGGTTGGTCCGTCCGGCCAATGATCAGCTCAGTTATCAGATTCGGATCCGGGTATCCCGTGAAGGTAACGGTACCGGACGCGTACTGATTCCCAGGGCAGACCAGTTCATAAAACCACAGCGCGCCTACATAGTGATTCACGCGAGCC
This sequence comes from Bryobacterales bacterium, assembly GCA_003166875.1. Taxonomy (GTDB): domain Bacteria; phylum Acidobacteriota; class Terriglobia; order Bryobacterales; family Bryobacteraceae; genus Palsa-89. Next base: position 437 of record PMUN01000006.1, read on the forward strand.
TGCATACCTAGAGAATTGATCATCCATGCGGTGCGCTCGGGAGCGAGCGCGAGGGAATGCTCAGTGTCCCAATCTGTTGCAAAGCACAGCTTCGTTTCCACCCTTTCCGTGGGCAGCGTTGTGTTGGGAATCGCTATCTCCAGGAAGTCGAAATAGAAATAAGTGCCGGTAGTCCCCACGTGGGTTGCGGCGACGGTGTGAGTTCCAGGCCCGTATTGCCCCAGCAGTTTTCGGATCAGGACGTCCTCTGTTGGCACGTTCAAGTTCACGCTTATCGGAGTTTGCCCATCCACTGAGACGGAAATCAATGTGCCGGCGTCGGCGAGTCTCGTCCCCAAATAGAGGCTGTGTGTTTGGGCTGAAGTGTACGCACAACTGAGACTGTCGGAATTAGTGCTGGTGGAATGAATCGTACCGCCTGAGAAATTGCCACTGCCGCTGGTCCACGTGCCGGTATACTGGACGGCGATTGAGTTATCCTCAATTCTTCGGCTGCCTGGGCCGGCCACCGAATACGTTCTCGATCCGCTTACCGTCCAGTCGGAAACCACTACTTGAAACTCACTTCGAGCGAACGCGCCAGATTGAAGAGCTGCTGAGTAGGTCCAGCGCATTTTCCGGATGGCGCTCGCGGGGATCTGGCCCAGTGCCGGGTCCTCTAATGTTGCAAATGGCAATACGATCTGCCACTGAGAAGGTGAGGTTCCATCGGCCATTTGCTTCCACGGCGCGTCCCATTGTTCGGACATGCTGTTGGAGACATAGGTGTATACACCAATTAGGTTTCCGTTAGCGCCGGTGGTGCTGTTCGTCAGAGTTTGGCCCGCCCCAACATAAGTAAGTGTGATCGTGGCCCCGCTCTGAGTGGCTTTCATTGTCGGTGAAAAGGCGTTAACTCCCGCCACGATATTTTGAATAGCCACCTCTAAGGTGTCGCCTGTATTCATCAAATACGGGTAGTGCTCGGAAAGGAAAACTATACCAACATAATCCAGCGCCGTCACCGTTCCGCTGAGTGTGAACTGAACTGTGGCTGGTGTGTAGCTTCCGGCGATAGGAGTGGCGTAGTTCAGGAGAGGAACTCGATATAACTGCTCCCCTGTTCCGGCATCACCCCACACACGAAGGTTGGGCCAGTCTACGGTAGGGTACAAAGTGGAATCGATAGGAATACAGTTCTGCCGAGTCTCGTTATAAGTGAGCGTTAGTGCGCTCAGGTCGCCGTCGGGTAAGTAACGGAACGCCGGATGCTCAAAGACATTATCGCGATCCCACTCGATAACCGCCCAGTCAAATTGCTGGCGCCATGTACCGGACACGTTGTAGCCAGTGGCGCTGGTTCCACTCAACGCGGCTATGGCGGACGGCTCTAGGAAGTAGCACTGTAAGTCACGGTTGGGAGTCAGCTTCTCGAGGGTTTCAGACATGAGTGCCCTAAAGACGAATTGTTACGGTGAGATCACTACCGGGACTTGTGCCAGACGTCTGGGTCACCGCCGTTATATCTAACCCGATTTGCGCCTTCTCTGCTAACGGACCCAGCGCGAATCCATCGACGTCGTTCGAGATGACGGCGTTGACTGGAATCGTGAGTTGGCAATAGTGGGTTCCGTTCTGAGTGACCTGCATCGTAATTGCCGTGCCGGTGGGCGCCTCCTTAACCACGGCGTAGATGTCTCTTACTGAATGAGCGGTGTCCATCAAGAGAAGGGGCGCGGCATCGGTCTGGATCGCCAGGGGTCCCGCTATTTGGATCGTTAATTGTCCTCCGGAGAGCGTCCGAATTCCAGCGTCCGTTGTCGCGGTGTAGCACTCCCCTGCTACGCTGCTGTTTCCGCGATCGTTAGTGACAAACAATTCAGCGGTAGCCACGCGCACGTCGGGAATGGCCACCGGATACGCGTAGCTGCCGCTGGCCAGGCTCCCAAAGAACTGATTCGCGAACGGCATGATGTACGTCGACTTCTCGAGCAGGTACACCAGAGTCTGAGCCGCGTGCGTAGCCGCGTTACTTCCATATGCACCGCGCGACACCGAGCACGAGGCCGCGTTAGTAACCGCCTGCTGGACTACCATGACTTCCGACTCGATCTGAATCAAGCCCCCCACTTGAGCCGTAACCGCGCTAGACAAGTTGAGCGTAGTGTCACTCAGCGCGACAGCCGTATTGACGGTGAGTGATGGAAGTCCGTTTAATTCATCCCAATAACCTAGTGTCAGCGTTCCTGCGCTTATGGTGGACGTGTTGTTGAGAGATGTAAAACCGATGGCTTGTATCTCGACCGTGCCTTGTCCGGTTGGGAACAGCCCGAACGTGGGTTGCCCTGGAACGTCGGAGTCTTGTCCGGATCCGGCCGAGCCGGAAATCTGCCAGCGGGTCAGCGGCGATAGTTCGAAATCACTTTCGACGTCGAGGACATTGGCAGCCCGTCCTGATATCTCAATTGTCGTACCATCGCGATTGGGAACCACGAACACAACCGGCGATGCACTGCTGGACGCTCCAAACTGCCACGTTGAGTCGGCAATCGCGAACAGGCTTGAGGAATCCGGCACAGTATCCCAGTGCGTTATGACTGTGATCGTGGTCGCCGTGTAGGACGCTATCGTCCGTTCCTGGCCTGCTCCCGTGCCGGCTGTAATCCACACTGTCGCTCCGTCGTAATCGCCAGGGAGCATATTCAAAGTGCTGTTACCCACAGTGTTCGTTGATTGTGTGGTTACCTGCTCGGGAGGCTGCAGTTCAAACCGCCAGTAGAAGTTCGCGTGATCACAATTGTAGTCAGGCGGTCCCTGCAGTGTAGCTGCAGCTCCGGAATCCACAAACTGGACAGCCACAGGTTGATTTGTAGCTATTCGTAGTAATTGACTCGGGTTTGTTCCACGATAGACGTTGAAGCCCGTCGCGGTGGATGACACGCTCAGGCTGATAAGCGTAACTTGATTTGTATTTGTGGCCGCGGGAATGGCTGCCGCCACGGTGAAGGATAATCCGCTCTCAGCTCCGCTCGCGTCCAACGCACTGAAGGCGTAATACAGCGTCTGCGCGCCGACTATGGTTCCTCCGGTCGTGCTTATCTGCGGATCGAGTCCCACTAACGGAATCCCGACGCTAGCCACGGTGGGTTTGGCCGGTACCGAAAACGCTACAGTTAGCTGTACCGAGACACTCCCGTCGCTCGATGCAATCGTCGACGCTGTGATTCCAAACTGTGGATTACCATTGCTGTCAAGAACGCTACCCATCAGTGGGCGCGGCACTCCCACATCGAAATTAGGCTGTCGTCCCAGGCCCGCCACTCCGGCGTCAGCCACGGCATACCACTCGTCGTTATGAATTTGTGCCGTGATGGTCGCGGTCCGATAGTTCAGGCTGGGGGAGATTTCAGTGATCCGAAACGGTTGACGGTTGAAGCCCTCTTTCGAGTAAGTGATCGTGATCAGGTCGCCTGGCGCTAATCCCACCGCCTTTACGCTGGTGTCGAAGTTTACATAGGTGTTGCCGTCCACCGACTTGTATAACTGCAGGGCGGTGGCTCTTACGGCTTGATCGAGATTTGGCAATCCCAGGGCCGCGAGTGACACCACCACGTCCTGCCCAAAGAGCTGCGCGTCATTCACGTCCACCAGCGAGAGGCTGTCCTGTTGGTATTGATTAAACTGGTCCTGAAATTCTACGGTGTACCGATTAGGCGAATCGGCCGCATCGCGCGCCGATATCGTTAGACTAATCCCGCCATTGGCGTTTCGCAATATGCCGGAGAACGCATTGTCTCCAAACTCATATGCTGGCCAACCGCCGTTCAGAGTCTCCGTACTGTTGCTGCCTGCGGGCTGCGTCGGCTGCTGTGCCGCCAAAGTGTCTTCGACTTTTAGTTGAAGAAGCCCCGTGGAATTGAAAATCAGATACAGAGCGGAGGCGTTCCTTATGCCACGCACTACATCTCCCGCGCTTCGGCGGTCAGTCAGTATCAAATTGCATTGGTAGCGCGGGATCAGTGTGGCGTTGCCGTTCAAATCCACAGTGGAGACCAGCGCGTCGCAAACCGCCGCGGCCGCCGCAAAACTCGGCAAGTCTAACTCATCCAGGCTCCATCCGCTGCGGCAAAGAACGTCCACCAGAGCCCACGCCGGATTATTAGTGAAGACATTGTCTACCAGGTTCCCGTTGCTGTCGAACGTCGCTAGCTGCAGACCTTGCACCAATACCTGCATGCTGGGAAGCGCGGCGCCGTTCGAAATGTTGTTCGGCACCACGACCGACATGAAGGCCATGCTTCCGTAGGGATCACCTAACGGATTTCCAGAAGAATCGCTGAAGTCGGGATTGAAGTTGCCGTTTCTCGTGCCCGGACTGATGACGTTGTACCAACCCGTGGCCGTCATGTTTTTTCCTGGGCTCCCGGCCGGGATCTCAACGCTGTTCACAATCACCGTCACGACTCCGGTGATTACGCCCGCTCCCAGCAGCACCTCAAAATGCGTCAGGTTTCCGTCGTTCCGGGCGAAAACCACCGGCGGCTGGTACCATCCCGTTCCATAGATCAGCGGAACGTAGTCGTTATATAGGGCCTGATTGGGAAGGGGATTGGAAACATGAGACCCTCTCTCGCCGTAGGTGCGAACGATGATCGAAGCAGGCACGAATTCGATTCCGCCAAATCTGCGTGTAATGTTGTTCGCATTGTCAGTGCTGAACATTCCGCGTTGTTGACACTGTGTCCGTGTAAAATCGCAGGTCGTGTAAGGCGCGCCGGCATTGAGATTCCCGACTCCACCCGTTTGATCCGCCGAATATCCGCAACGATAGAATGCTGAGAATTCGCCGAACTCCCCGCCGTTCACTGCTTCTAGGCGCTGCGCAGCAGTTGCCGGAAACGTCCACGGGCAGCGCTTCTGAATACTCATATCGGGCAGATACACTCGCTGCAGGTTCAAGCGGTTCGTGAAGCTCAGCCGCAAACTGGATTCGGTAGACTGATCCGGCGAGTTCGCGATGCCCCGAAATGCCACTTGGCTATCTGACGCAACTACGTTGTTGATTAGGTCAAAGAACAGAAAAGTGACCCTCAGCTGAGCGCCCTTCCAACCGATGTTCTGCTCAATCGGCGACAGAAACGAATCTGCGTTGGCGAGCGTAATGGAAAGTTTTGCAACCGCATCCGTCGTGGCGTCCGGAGAGGACTTGATCTCGAAGATATTGTGCTTCAGGACCCTTGCCAGATAGGAGTTGCCGTTGACGGTGACATTGTGAGTACTCCACCGTTCCACGTCGCCGGATGTCAGCGTACAGTCAAACAGAAATAGTGGTGTCCCCGGAACTTCAAGTTCCTTCAGGCCGCTAATAGTCCCCATTCCCCACTACCTTCCTTTTCATCACCCTTGCTAACTTTTTGCGGATGTCAGTCCACAAGCAAATTGCTCACCAGGCTAACGGCGCAGGAATTCTGGTTAGGCGCGTTAGTAGTCTGTGTAAGTGAGTCTGAGTCGAATCGAGTATTTGGGTAGACACCGGCCTGATCGGTAGTCTTCTTGTAGTAACCGGCCGCCGGTTGAGGCTCGACCTGGGCTCCAAACGCCACGATGCTGACGCCGGCAGGCAATTGCAAGCCAAAGCTCATGCCGTCTTCTTGCAAAGAAAGGCTATCCGCCATTACGGCCCGTGTCCAGGAAGAACTGACCAGGAACTGGATGAGCGACTCTTGTCCTGTCGCGGAAAACAAGATCTGAACCGTCGTAGGCGCATTCGACCGCAGATAAATGCTGTAACAGTATTGGAACCAGCTCGCAGCCGCGATGCTTTGCACAACCCGCTGTGTTGTTTGTGCGGTGTTAGTGAGCTGCACTGCACCTGTTCCGCCGAATGGATCCGCTATTCCCGCGGAAACCTGCAACAACGGATCGGCTGTCCAAACCGGTTTGGTCCAGTCTTCGCTCCAATTCAGCAGATTGTCCATCGGATCAAGAAATGTAAACGTCGTGAGCTTTCCTTCCGCAGCCTCGAACAATTGCTCCAACGACGTCCATTCGGCGTCCGTTAAATTTGAATACTGAAGCTGCCAACCAACAACGGCTGAGCCCGGATCGCTCATCCGAATGTTGTCGCCGGAAGCAAGAGTGTTAGTAATCGTTCGCAACGTCGTCCGCCGGTTGATCGGATATTGGGATACGACACCACTGCTGAGCTGCGGATAGTAAAGCATTCAGCCTCGGTTCTCTGTAACAGTCAGCGTCGTCTTTCCCTGCTCCGCGCTGCTCAACACTTCTGCCATCTCGTCCCCGTCCAGGCTGCAATTCGGATACACAGTGCCGTCCCATGGGTCGGTGAAGCTAAAACTTTCTGCCGCACCGCTCTCGGTCCGGAAAAACTCGCGGAGGACATGCAACTCGGTCTCATCCAGTAAGTCAAGCTGGACAATCCACCGCTTCAGTGGCGCTTGATAGCCCCGATACCGTTGCTCAGATCCGTCTATGAACCGCACAACGTCCGTCGAGAACTCGGTCGCTCTTTGTGCCGGATACTGAAGAGTGGCGCCCGTCTTGAGAGTGGGAAAGTTACTCATGCTATAAGTCCCCAATGACATCACTCAGGGAATGTGAGTTGAGCAGCGCGGATTTTACAGCGTTGGCGATGTCATCGCTGTGGTCCAGAAACGACTGGCTGTCCATCGCATTCACTTGTACTGTAACTTGAGGCGCCGAATTAGCTGACTGCGCTCGCGGTTGGCCGTTTTGCCCGGAGTCCACGGGCCCAATTTGTCCGGTCCCTGTAATTCCAGCTTGGTAATTGACCGCCGGCGGTAGCATAAAAGGCGTTGGTGCGGTCAAAGTTTCTGTGCTGCTGCCGCCGAACAGGCTCATCAGTCCACTGATAATTGGAGATAAGCCCGATCCAAGAATGCTGGACGCGATTCCGCCTAAAGTGCCTCCAACTGAACCTCCGCTCCCCTTTGTCGACGTGTTCTGCCCCAACGCCTGCGTATTGTCTTGCGTCGCGGTGATCTGTGATTGCTGAATCGATGTCAGATTCCCGATCTGGTTCGTGAGAGTTGAGAGCCCATCGTTGACGTCCTGGAGTGATCCCTGCGTGGCGCCAGATAAGGCCGCCGCCGGGGACCCGCTCGAACCATCCGCGCCAGATGTCCCGCTGCCCCCAGCCACGGACGTCGCAGCCAGTTCTTGCAACACCTCACTTGGAGAGCGGCTGGAGACAATGCTCGACGGCAACAGCCTCTTTAAATCACCTCGGGGCATCGTGCTTCTCCGATCTCAATTCGTTCTCCAAAATGAAGATTGCTTCCACTACACGGGCTGGCAGCCCGTACATATCACGTGCTCCAATAAGTTTCCAGGCGTGGAACTCCTCCAGCAGCGCGATGCTTTCAGGTGTGATGTATGAGGTTGGGCAACTCGCCGCGGCGATTTTTCCTCGTGCCCAAACCACTTTCGGCTCGCCGGACTCGGCTTCTCCCAGCCATCCGCATCGGCGTTTTTTCTCCAAGCCACTCTTACGGCAGGTGTCGCATTTCCACGCGGCTTGATTGGCAAACTGGAAATGGAATGCGACAATCAGTTTTTTCTTTCGCCTTCACTGAGCCCGCACTGCTCCTTGATGGCGCTCACGATTTCCTTGGTCAATTCGTCAGGGCCTCTTTCCAGCAGCCTCTCCGCCGTGGCGGCTTCGCCATCAATCGTTAAGCCGGCGATGCTCACCAGTCCCCACGATAAATACATCGCGTCAACCTCTTGCGCCAGGATGCTCCCTTCGATCTTCTCCTGCAACTGGCTCCCGGCTTCCAGGAACTCCGCCTTCCTGCTGATTTCGCGCGCCCGCCTGCTCAGTTCCATTCGGCGCCCGAACGAGATGCGATTGATGACGAACGTTACTGCCGGCATCGCTTTCGAGCGGACCATTACCACGCTCTCGTAGGAGTCCCGTGCACGCACTCCGCTCGCGTGCCGGCTCGCACGCTCTGTCCTACCCGAACGCGACAAAAAGTTCATCGTCTACGCTCCCTTGCGCCCGGCAGTTCTGAAATTGCCATTGCTGCCGCGTTTCTGCGTCGCTAAACTCGGGCACCTCCGGAATTACACTCTTCATGTATATGCCGAACAGTTGCCCTTGCTGCTGGCCAAGCTGAATCATCACGCTGATCGGCGATTTCTGGCGCCCTGCCTGGTATAGTGCCTGCGTCGCCGCATTGTCCTGTTGGTACAGGCTGAAGTCGAGAGTCACCTCACGCAGTCCAGGTGAAATCGCGGATGGCAACAACGTCCCAAATTCGCGCTCTCGGAGATCGACATTATTGTTGAATGCAATCTGGGCTGACGTGAGAGTGAAGAAGCGGTTGGGCAGGCTTCCCAGCCACACTTGCCCTAGATGCCCGGGGATAATCGAATAATTCTGAGGTGCCACCGTGGGCTCCGCGGGAAACGCTGTAAGCCCCGACTGGCCGCTTGTGAAACTCGCGGTATCCAGCACATCTTGCGCTTGTCCCGAGAAGTCAAACTCGTGAAAATCGCCGTTGACCTTCACTGTCAGCTTGTCAACCGCTGCCCCGGACAGAATCCGCTGGACAGCCGTCCCGGGACTCCAGTAATCGTAGATCGTGACGCTGTTGAGCACCTCGGCCGGCTGATAGACAACAGTCGGGCCCGTGGAGGAACTGGTAGCGGGTGGCGTCGTGAAGGGCGCTTGCAATTGCACTGTGAAGTTGTCCACAATTGCGGAAACAAAGCGTATTTCTCCGCCGCTCGTTACTGCTTGGCCGGGAGATAACCCATGCGCGGCCGCGAACGCCACCTGCGACGAGCTCGGCAGTCCTGCCACCGTTCCCCCTGCGGAAACCGCCGCTGCGCTGCCCAAACACGCTTGAAATAATGGCCCGTGAGCCGGGAGTGCCGCCTGATTGGCCCAGTTCGACATGTAGCTTTTCAACTCAAACGTGGTGTCGCTGCGCAAACCACTCGGGTTTCCCACGAAGGTTCTGGATCCGGTCTTATCCTTGCGCTGGATCTTCTCGGTCTGCTGTTTAATACTCAGCTGCACCGCCGGAATTCGATTTCCTGCCGTCACCGTCGCCGCAGTGCCGTAGGTCTGCTCCAGCGCAATGTAGTAACGATTGTCATTCGATAGAATGTACGACATATGTGTTGTGTCTTTCGTTAACTCTAGAACGATCGGTGATGGTTGCCGGTGAGGAACGTCGTTCGGCTCTCAATCCGCTGAGTCTGCACTGATATCCAAAACAAAAGAGACCTTCGCGATCTGTATGAAGTTACGCCCACCCTGCTTCACGCCTCCAAACGCAACCTCATACTTGCCGCCGTAGAAGACACCGTCCCCCCAATCGCCTCGGTTGCTGTCCAGCACTTGTGTAATTGCGTCAACGTACAATTGAGTCTGCGTCCCCATGTCTTCCAAACGATCTTGCGAAATCCGTGCCTCGATCACCATATCCGCGTCTCCCGAAAACATCCGAAACTTCTCTCGCAGTACGTTGGCGATCTTGTTGCAATAGACACAAACAATTGGATACTTAATAACTGTGCTGTGCTCCGCCAGTTCTGGCGGAACATTCTGAGCAATGAGCTGCTGCGACGCAACCGCCGGCAAGGCGATGCTCTGCTCAGCAGCAAGCGCGGCCACTGTGTCCGGAACACCTCCGCTCGCCAGAAGAATCCCCATCAGTTTATTGGTGCTTAAAGTACCGATCTGCAGCACGCTAGCCCCTTTCAATCAGCCGGTGATCTACCAGAAACCACGTTGGCTGTTGACCCTTGCTTGGAGGAGCCCCAGCTTGGAGCGCCGTCGTCAGCGTCCACGTGTTGCCGATCGCGATCGGGCTGCTATTCTGCAAACTCGTCGCCTCGGGCGCCTCCCCAACATACGCATTCCACCCTGTCGCATTCGCCGGCGGATTCACTGCGGCCACAACCAACTGCTGCCCAGTGGACGTTGTGAGCTGCGCAACCTCGCTGGCGCTTCCGAACTGCCCCGTCTGATTTACCCATGCAACAGCCACATAGTAAGTGGCTGCGGGCCCATTTCCTGGAACGGTAGTCAACACCGGAATCGCCGCCTTCGCGATCGGGCCCGAGACCAATCCAACTCCCACCTGGAAGTAACTCTCACCACTCGCCTTGGCAAGCTGCTCATACTCGTTCCACTTCCCCTTATATCGATCGTTTAGTTGATTGTTGTATGCGTCTCGATAGACCAGGGACAGAGTCTTTAGGGCGTGCCACCGTCGTAGAGGGTCGGTGACAACCACGTCATCAACTCCGATCGTCCGCCCGTAAGTAACGGCCCAAAGGAAATCTGGCTGACGGTACCGCCGCCGCAGGAACAGTATCAACTCCGTCGCGATCTCACCTTGCGCCAGTGCGCCCTTTCCAGCCAGATCTATCTGTTCAGTATTGGCGACCGTGAGAATGCCGTTCTCGTAGTTCTGAAGGTCTACCGCTCCATTGATTGGTCCATCCGTGAACAAGGCCATGGCGCACCCAACCGTCAGCGCTTCTCCGGCCGAGAAGCGCTCTTGATGGCTCTAAAGTCCGCTTCGGATACAACGTTCACTTGGATTTTCGGCTCTGCGCAGAAATTAG
>PMUN01000243.1 GCA_003166875.1 Bryobacterales bacterium
TTTCCACCATACCGTCAATCTGGCGCGTCTTCACCGTGATGCTCCCCGACGGTGGACTCGCCTGCGCGGCGTTCAGCAGCAGGTTGTACATAACTCTCTCCATCAGTTCGCCATCTAGGAAGAACGGCGGAATCTCAGGCGAGTAGTTCTTGTAAATCGTCACGTCGAAGGGCGGTTGGTGTTTCTCCACGTCGCTGACAGCCTGGTCGATTACTTGCGTAAGATCGGTCTTGTCTAGCCGGACCGCCAGCGGCCGCGCGAAATCCAGGAAACGCGTGACCAGCGAATTGGTCCGATCCACTTCGCTCGAAATGAAACCAGCCATTTCACGCGCCACGGCGTTGTCGGCTGGCACGTTCTTGAGCAGCATTTCCGCCGACGTCTTGATGGTGCCGAGCGGATTGCGAAGTTCGTGCGCCAGGCCAGCCGAAAGCTGGCCCAGAGCTGCTAGCCGATCGGACCGCCGGACCGCCGCCTCTGCTTCTTGCAAATTCTGGTTCGCCTCAGCTAGCCGTTGCGCTGCATCCTGGTATTTTCGCGACTCGACTCGGGTAGCCTCCGCGAGCTGATGCGCCAAAAGGCCGCTCAAGAACATGATGACGCCGCGCGAGACCAGCTCGGATTTGTCTTCGATGTACAGATCGGACGGCAAGCGCAGCCAGAACGACAGATACGCCCCGAACGCGATGGCACTCGTGACAATCGTTCCGAACATTCCCATTTTGGTCGCTGCCGAAATAGCGGGCAGCACCAAAACAAAGTAGTACCTGCTTATGATTCCATCCGTTTGTCCAATCAGCAGATAGCACAGGACGAGCTTTATCGTATATGCGAGTATCGTTCCGGGCAACGAGCTGAGCGGAAGCTTCGGCTCCAGAATCTGGAAAAGGCCCAGCGCGCAAAGGAACGTCACCATGTACGGGTTCTGGTCCGGGCCGAAGGCCGCCAGGACTCCGAATAGCACTACCCAGAGAATGTCCTGCGGTTGAACGATCCGGAAGATGCCGCCACGAAGCTCCACGCTGTAATCTTATCTTGACTCGCATACAATACATCGTGGGGATCACCATGCACCTCTCGCGTCGCGACTTCGTCGGCCTTCTCGGAGCCACTGCCCTTTCTGCTTCGTCCACCGAGCCCGACCTCATTCTGCTCAACGGTGTGATTCACACCATGGACCCGGCCAATCCCCAGGCCGAGGCCGTCGCCATCGCAAACGGCCGATTTCTAGCGGTTGGCACGAACGCCGAAATCAGCGCCTACGCAACGTCGCGCACCAAACGAATCGATCTCGGCAAGTTTCCTGTGTTCCCTGGTTTCATCGACGCTCACATGCATGTGGCCCAGTCCGGGCTCGAGCATCTCCAGTCCGTCGATACGGATCTTCCTTCCATTGCCGCCATCAAAGACGCCATCCGCAAACGCGCCGCACAGACGCCCGCCGGGAATTGGGTCCTCGGTTTTAAGTACGACGACACCAAAATGGCCGAAGGCCGTCCCATCAATCGCCAGGACCTGGATGAGGCCGCGCCGAATAATCCCGTGTACATCCAACATCGCGGCGGCCACACTGCCTTCGTGAATTCGGCCGCGCTGAACAAGGCCGATATCAACGACCAGACTCCGAATCCTGCCGGTGGCGCGTACGAGCATGGCGGGGACGGAAAACTCACTGGCCGCGTGATGGATAACGGGAACGCGGCCTTCAGATCCAAAATCCCAAGCACGGCCACTCGATCCGATCGGCGCGACGGCGTGAAGTTGATCACCCAAATGCTGGTGCGTGCCGGCGTCACGTCCGCCCACGACGCCTTGGGAAATCCCGACGATTTGCTGGCTTATCAGGATGCCTATGAAGCAGGCGATTTGCACGCTCGCATCTATTGCCTGATCGGAGCGCCCCATATCGACAAGATGATTCGAGCCGGAATTCGAACCGGCCTGGGCAACGAGTGGGTACGTGTTGGCGCGATGAAGCTCATGCTGGACGGCTCCATTTCCGAACGCACCGCGCGGTTATCGCAGCCCTACGTCGGCCGGCCGAACGATTACGGAATCCTGATCATGGGCGAGGAGGAGATGTACACCTGGGCGCGCAAGGCGCATTTGGCCGGTTGGCAGGTAGCCAGCCACGCCAACGGAGATGGAACCATCGACCAGGCATTGCGTGTATACGAACGCCTGCAGCGCGAGACGCCGCGCAACGATCCCCGATTCCGGCTGGAGCACTGCACCGTCATCAACGACGATCTGGTGCGAAGGATCAAGGCAATCGGCGCCATTCCGACGCCGTTTTCCTCTTACGCCTATTATCACGGCGAAAAACTGAGCGTATATGGACCCGAGCGCGTGAACCACATGTTCGCGCTGCGCAGTTTTCTGGACGCCGGAATCCGCGCCACGCAAGCGTCCGACTATACCGCGAGCCCCTTCGATCCCATGATGGCGTTGCAATCCGAAGTCACACGAACCGACAAGAACGGAAATGTATGGGGCCCGAAACAGCGGATCACCATCCAAGAGGCGCTCCAAGTGGGTACCGTGAACGGCGCCTACGCTTCCTTCGAAGAAAACCTGAAGGGCTCGATCACACCCGTGAAGCTCGCCGACCTGGTGGTTCTCGGCCGCGACCCGCTGCGCGAAGATCCGTTCAAACTAATTGGCATCCCCGTCCAGCGCACCATGGTCGGCGGCAAGTGGATGTTCGAAGCGTAGGCACGTTACTGTGGGGCGGACCCCCTGGTNNGACCGCCCCACCAAGCATGCAAACTGAGCAGTTTTGGGAAACTAATGGCCAACCTGCCCGACACCTTCCTGCTGTGTCAAAATAGATCTAAACGCGTCCTTCATGGAAAATCTGACATCCCCCGCACCACCCGCGGCCCCGGTCGCCGCGTCCCCCGATCAGGCCACGCCGTCAGGCGATAACTCGTTCGCGGAGATTCTTTCTGAATTCGAACAACAGCACCATGGTCCCGCGCGCGGACAAGCTACCCAGGGTACGGTAGTTTCCATAACGCCCGATGCGGTCTTTGTCGATATTGGCCGGAAAATCGATGGGATGCTTCCCACCCAGTTATTCCGCGACGAAGCCGGCGCGCTCTCCATTCACGTCGGCGACAAGCTGCTGGTAAGCATCACCGGCAGCGATGGCGAAGGTTCTTACACGCTCTCCACTATCAAAGTGGAGCGGCCCAAGGACTGGAGCGCCCTCGAAAAAGCCTTCGCTGAACAGCGCGCCATCGCCGGCGTAGTTACTGAATTTGTGAAGGGTGGGCTGCGCGTTGACGTCGGCGTTCCTGCGTTTCTGCCCGCATCGCGCAGCGGCGCGAAGGACCAGGCTGAAGTCGAAAAACTGGTTGGCCAGGAAATTCAGTGCAAGATTATCAAGCTGGATACCACCGACGA
>PMUN01000293.1 GCA_003166875.1 Bryobacterales bacterium
GCCCCCAGTCCCTAGTCCCGCACTTGGCCGCTTTGGGACTCCACGGCGCACGCCTCTCCCGCCAATTCCAAAAAGCGCTCGAACAACTCCGCGAAATCCAGCTCGATCGCCGCGAACGCCAACACCGCGATCTCAAAGACGCCGCCGCCATGCTCGAACACCACAAACACAAAGGAATTCCATGGGATCCCGCCGATGATGGCTTCGTTTTTTCAAAGGACCAGGTGGAACGCGCTGCCCAACGCATGACGCGCCAAAAGGAGGCCGGCCATATCGAACATGTCCGCTTCGGCTCGTTCTCAAATCCCACGAACAGGTATTGACGCGACCCTATTTCCTCACATACCCATGCACCGCACTCCGCTTCCCACCCGCGCGATGCGCCTCATCCGACAACGCATGCACTCCGGAAGCGTCAATCCACCGGTTGTAAAAATTGAACAGCGCGCAAACCGTGATCGCAAAATAAATTGCTTCGTCCGTCCAGCCAACCGCGTACAGAGGCTGCATATCCTCAGCCGTTATCTTCGGCGAATCATGGTTGACTTTGTCAACAAAGCGGAACAGCGCCTTCTCTTTTTCCGGCAGAGCCGAGCTTTCCAGATCCTTCAGAACGCCCCACACCAACTCCTCGCTGCCCAACAATTCCGCCGCAACTGCGGCATGCGACTTCAGTCAAAACGGACAGTCATTCCGATAGGACGTATAAGCAGCGATCAACTCGCGTATGCCCGGAGAAATCGGCCCTTCCTCGCGCATGATTTCCTGCGTGAACCGCGCCAGATGCTCAGTCGCTTTTGGCCAAAACGCGAACATGTGCCAGATCTGCGNNAGGCGCTTTCGCCTGCGAACGACTGCCTTTTTCGCTTACCCTATATTTATGACAGCGGCCGCACAGACCACCGGACGGCCTGAGCTCCGGATTCAACTGCCCGATGGAACCACACGCACCGTCGCGCTCGAGCGCGATCGCTACGGCCTCGGCCGCACCCTCGCCAACGACCTCTGTTATCCCGAAGTCAGCGGCCTTTCCCGAGAGCATCTGGTATTCGAACGGACCGGAGCAACTTGGACCCTCCGCGATCTCGGCAGCACCAATGGCACACTGATAAACGGAAAGCCCCTCACCGCTCCGCACGTGCTGGAAGCCAATGATCGCGTCACGGCCGGGCAATTGACGGTAGTCTTCACCGAAACCGCTCGTCCCGCCGCCCCTCAAACGGTAATCTTCATTGAAAAACCTCCCACGCCACCCGGCGGGACCACGCTGACCGCAACTCTCGATGGATTGCTCAGCGACGAAAAAGAAATCCAAGGCATCGGTCACATGCAGGCCTTCATTCGCGCCGGACGCGAACTGGTCGGCCACATGCCGCTCGAAACTTTGTTCGAGCTCATCCTCGATCTGTCAGTGGAAGCCGTGAAAGCCTCTCGAGGAGTCTTGATGACCCTCGAGGAGGGCGGCGAACTCCGCGTCCGCGCTTCCAAGGGCGCCGGGTTTCGGATCAGCTCCCGCGTGCGTGACCTGGTTCTGAAAGAGCGGCGTTCGCTCCTGGTTCGCGATGCGCTGCGGCATGAGGCGCTGGCTGCCAGCGAAAGCATCGTGGCGCAGCAAATCCGCAGCGTGCTGGCCGTGCCGCTCCAGGCCGAAAACCGCGTCAGCGGCCTCATCTATCTCGATTCGCCCGGGTTCATTCAGGAATTCACCACCGAAGATCTCAACCTCCTCACGGTCATGGGAAACATGGCGGCCATTCGCATCGAACACGCCCGGCTCATCGAGGTCGAACAGGCTGAGAAATTGCGCGCGCAGGAATTGGCGCATGCGGCCCAAATTCAGCAGTCCATTCTGCCGCACCAGTTCCCCGCTTTTCCCGATCGCAAGGACTTCCAGCTTCACGCCGCTATGGTTCCCGCCAAGGAAGTGGGTGGCGATTTCTTCGATTTCTTCCTGCTTGACCCCGAACATCTCGGCTTTGTCATCGGCGATGTAAGCGGCAAAGGTGTCCCGGCCGCGCTGTTCATGGCGGTCAGCCGGACGCTGCTGCGCGCTTTCGCGCAACACCGGGCCACTCCGGGCGAGTGCTTGGCTTACATGAATAGCAATCTGGCTGTCCAAAGCGATTCAGCCATGTTCACCACCGTCTTCTACGGGATTCTCGACACCCGTACGGGTGAGCTCCAGTTCGCGAACGGCGGTCACAATCGCCCGTACGTTCTCGCTGTCGATGGCCAGCCTCGGCCGCTTTCGCTCGAGAGCGGACCGATTGTCGGAATCATGGATGGATTCGCTTACGACACATACACCGGCCAGCTCGCCCCCGGCGAAACCCTGGTCTTGTACACCGACGGCGTAACCGAGGCCCGCGATAAGAACGACACGTTCTTTGGTGAAAAACGGCTGGAAGAGCTTCTCTCCGCCCACTGCGGAGAATCTGCCGAACAACTGGTGGCCAGCCTGCACGCGGCCGTTCAGGAGTTCGCCATCGGCGAACCTCAAGCCGACGACATCACGGTATTAGCTCTACGCTTCGTATCTACCGAGCCGCGACCGTAAGGGAGCCGGTGCCTTACTTCGCCGTCGCGCTCGCCGTCAACTTCTCCTCCGCCTCCTCTATGGTGCGAAAAGTCACCAGGATTGCGACCACGCCTGCTACCTCAAATAAAGTGCGGAGACGGCTCGACGCTCCCACTAATCCGTACTTCCGCTGCTGCCTCTGACACGAAACATGCAATCCCATCACCGCCCCCAGCGCCGCGGAATCCATAAATGGCACGTCTGTCAGATCGACGATAGTTACCGGTTCGTTCCCAGCTCGGCTCACCGACTGGAACTCGAAAACGCCCTGAAGTACAAACGGCCCAGTCAGGCGGATTATGCGGACGCCATCCCGCGTTCCAGGAGTCGATGCGATCTTGAGTTCATCCATTGACGCAAGTTTACAACAGTCTGCGCTCCAGCAAAGTGACAGCACTGTTACAGCCAAAAAGGGGATAATGAAGGTGCTTGCGGATAGTTTCATTTTTCGTGATGGCCGCGTTCGCTCTTTCGGCCGGGGCCCAGACGCCACCGGCACGCGTGCTTGCGGTGAACATTGACGGAATGGTGCATCCCATCACGGTGGAAATCGTGAGCCACGCCCTCGAACAGGCCCAGGCCCAGCACGCCGAAATTCTCCTGATTCGTCTCAACACTCCAGGCGGGTTGCTCGACGCGACTCGCCACCTGATTGAAGAACTCGCGGCATCGCCCGTGCCTGTTATCACGTACGTCACTCCGAGCGGTGCCCGCGCTGCCTCGGCTGGATTCTTTTTGCTCGAAGCCGGCGATATCGCCGCCATGGCGCCCGGCACCAACACCGGCGCTGCCTCGCCCGTACTGCTCGGACAGCAGATGGAAGAGACCATGCGAAAAAAAGTGGAGAATGACTCCGCCGCATTGCTCCGCAGCATGACCACACGCCGCGGCCGCAATAGCGAGTTGGCGGAACAGACCATCCGCGACGCCAAGGCCTTCACGGAAAAAGAAGCCTTGGACAACAAGCTGATCGAGCTGATCGCGCCCGATGAGCAGCAGCTCTTCAAGCAGCTGGATGGCCGCGAAATCACGCGCTGGGATGGACACAAGCAGGTGCTTCATCTCGCCGGCGCCGCCGTCACTGATGCTACCCTCACGCTGCGGGAAAGGTTGATCGCCGCCATCGCTGATCCGAACATCGGTTTCATCCTGCTGGTACTCGGCGCGCTCGGCATCTACGTCGAATTCTCGAATCCCGGGCTGATTTTCCCTGGTGTGGCCGGCGCAATTCTGGCCCTGCTTGGTCTTTCAGCGCTCTCCATTCTTCCCATCAATTGGGTAGGCGTCGCGCTGCTATTGCTGGCCGTCGCGCTATTTGTCCTGGAGGCGAAGTACACCTCGCACGGCGTCCTCGGGATCGGTGGAACGTTATCCATGATTCTCGGCGCCGTTTTATTGATCAATGGCCCTCCCGAAGTTCGCATCCACTATTCCACCGCCATCAGCGTGGCAGTTCCATTCGCCCTCATCACTATGTTCCTGGTCTCCATCGTCATTCAAGCACGCAAGAACAAAGTGCTCACGGGCGTCACCGGCATGATCGGCGAAGTCGGGATCGCCAGCACCCCGCTTGCGCCCGAAGGCCAAGTGCTGGTGCGCGGCGAATACTGGGACGCCGTGGCCGACGCCAACATCAGCCTCGGAACGAAAGTCCGCGTGAAGGCAGTAGAATCGCTCAAACTGCGCGTAGAGCCAATCTAAAACAGCCGGGAATAAAACCGTGTCCGAATAGTCTGGAACCTATGTATGGCCTCGCCCGGCGAGAACAGTTCTTTGAGACTCAGGTGGTTCCCCACATGGGGGCCGCATACAATCTCGCGCGCTGGCTCACCCGCAACGATCATGACGCCGAAGACGTTGTCCAGGAGGCTTATTTGCGAGCGTTCCGGTTCTGGGAGTCTTTTCACGGCGCCGACGCCCGCGCCTGGCTGCTCACCATCGTCCGGAATACCTGCTTTACCTGGCTGCAACAGAATCGAAAGCCCTTTTTCGAGCTGGTGGAGGATATGCCCGATTTGAAAGGCGCCCAGGCGAATCCGGAAGCGCTGCTGTTGGCGAATGTCGACGCCGAGATGCTCCGCCGGGCCGTGGAGGAACTGCCGCTCGAGTTCCGCGAGGCCATCGTTCTGCGGGAACTGGAAGGTTTTTCTTATAAAGAAATCAGTTCCATCACTTCCACGCCGATCGGCACTGTGATGTCCAGGCTGGCCCGCGCCCGCACCCGCCTTCAGAAAGCTCTTCAAGGAGGCGCCGCATGAACTGCGAAGAAACGCAGGCTCTTTTGAGCGCCTATGTGGATGGTGAGCTCGACCTGGTCCGGAGCCTCGAAATCGAAAAACATATAGAAACCTGTCCAGCGTGCGCACTCACGGTCCAGAACCAGCAGACGCTCGGAGCGGCCCTCCGCGCCGGTTCTCTCTATCACCGACCGCCGCAACACCTCGAGGAACGCGTCCGTGCGGCCATGCGAAGTCAAACGCGCACCAAGCGCATTAATTGGCCGATACTCGCGGTAGCCGCCAGCCTCCTGCTGGCCGGTGTCTTCGTCGATCGCATGGTACGCTTCGCATCTCATCCAGCACCCCAGACCCTGGTGGCTCAAGAGGTGCTGGATAGCCATTTGCGCTCCTTGATGCCGGGACATCTGGCCGACGTCCAATCATCAGACCGCCATACCGTCAAACCGTGGTTTAGCGGGAAGCTCGATTTTTCGCCGCCCGTGGCCGATTTCGCGGCCGAAGGATTTCCGCTAACCGGAGGCCGCCTCGATTCCGTGAACGGCCGCACCGTCGCGGTTCTGGTGTACCAGCGCCACCAACATCTGATCAACGCCTACGTCTGGCCATCCCCAGGCTCCGCGAATTCATCCGTCACCGCAACTACGCTGCAAGGCTACAACATTCTGCACTGGACCCACGCTGGCCTGGAATGGTGGCTGGCATCCGATCTCAATTCTCAAGAGCTCGCTGATCTTGCTAATCGATTAATCCAGTAAGCCCACGCCACGATCAAAGAGAAGAAAATCAAACCGCGACCGTAAGGGAGTTCCCATGGGCCTGCTGGCCCACCAAAGGTGATGAAGACGCCTCGTGGCGCACGCACTCCTGCGTGCCGCGTTCACACTCCTGTGAACGCTTGGGATTCGGTCGCCGTTGGATCGGCGTCTTCAAGGGAGTCGGTGCCTGTATTGGCCGGCCTTTGGTAATTCGCTCTCTTTTGAAAATACAGGTAGTGGCGCGGGCTAGCGCCACTACCTGTTACACAAGGAGACTGTCGCACCTACTTCGAGTGCGACCTTGTCGACGGGCTGTGCAGAAGGTCGAGAACTAAACCAATGGGCCAGGCTTTCGTCAGAAACCTGGCGGCGGCTCATAATCTTGCGGCGCCAAGCCAGCGAGCGGCGGAACGAACGGGCGATGTGCCAGAAAGCCGGCAGCGATTTCGGCTCCCTCAACAGGCATCCGCCAATCACCAGCAGGTCGCGGCCCGTGGTGGGCATCCAGAATCGCCGGTACAAGCCGGGCGTCATGTTCTTGATGCGCATCAGGAACCGATTTTTGACGGAATGCATGTTCAGGACGGCGGGCACGGCGTGGCGATTCGCGGGATTCACCGTGCGGACGTGATGGGCCACGGCGCCCGGAACATACAGGCAGCGCCATCCCAATAACTGCGCTCTCCAGGCCACGTCCGCGTCCTCGCGGTAGGCAAAGAAATCCGGGTCAAAAAAACTCTGCCCGTCGGAAATGTCGGCAATCATCTCCCGGCGGTAGAGAGCCGCGGCGGCACTGGCTCCGAACACATATTCCATTTCGCGATATCGCCCATCATCGGGTTCATGCCAACCGCGATCGAAATGCCGCATGGCCGGCGTGAAATACAGCCCAGCCGAATCGATGAGTGGTCTCTTTGGAGGCTGGAGATCGCGCCCGATCGCCAGTAAACGGCCGCATATGGTTCCCACCCGGGAGTCAACCGAGGCGGCGGCCATGAGCTGCTCGACAAAGTCCGGCGCTAGGACCACATCCGGATTCAGAACCAACACCCAGTCGCTCGAGCTGCGAGCTATGGCCTGATTCTGTGCGGCGGCAAACCCTATATTGTCGTTGTTGTAAGAGACCCGAATGCGACCCTCGTACCGGGCCAGTATTCCGCGCGTTCCGTCCATGGAGGCGTTGTCCACAACCACCACATCTAAAGGAGAGTAATTCTGGCGCAGAATCGATTCGAGACAAGGCTCTATGTATTGCCGGGTATTATAGGTGACCAGGGTGACGGACACCGGCCTGCTCATATGTGAACCCATCGAGCCACTGTTTCAAAGACCCAGCCGGGCAGATTTCAACTACACTCTATGTGACAAAGGGCAATTTTTTTTCGGGAGCTGTAGTTCAATCAGGATGCCGGGGGGTCTTTGAACAGATAGTTGTATCTTTACTGGTTGCCTTTCCCCCTTATGCTGGGCCGGGATCTCCGACCTGGACCTGGCGGTGACGAGGGGAAAGGCAGCCGGTTCAAGGGGATAAGGGCTTTGAACCCAGGACTTTAAGGCAGGATGTCATCGTATTCACTTGGTAAAGAGCTTTCGGCGCTGGCCGGGCGGGAACACGCGGCCATGACCTTGCAGGACCAAGTAGCCCAGTTGTTTCAGGAAGCGCGTGACGACGTGTATCGCTACCTGCTCAGCTTGGGACTTCACCCTCCGCAAGCCCAGGAGGCGGCGCAGGAAGTGTTTTTGCGGTTATATGTGACGCTTAAGAAAGGTGAGGACATCCAAAATCCCCGAGGCTGGATTTTCCGGGTGGCGCACAATCTCGGATTGAAGATTCGTGCCAAACAGAGCACCCTGGCGCCCTTCGACGCCGAGCTTGAATTGAAGCTCCGGAGCCCTGATCTCAACCCCGAACAAAACTTGCTCGAACGCGAGCAAAACATCCGTTTCCACCAGGCCATTCAAGCACTGTCGGAGCAGCAACGGCGTTGCCTTTTGCTCCGTCTGGAGGGCCTTCGATATCCCGAAATCGGCTCAGCGCTCGGAATCAGCGCTTCCGCCGTGGGCGAGTTTCTGAGACGCGCCATCGCCCGTTTGAAGAAGGGTGAACTATGAGGAGGCCCTTAATGCCCCACCCAAGTGAAGAGCAGTTGCTCCGGTATTCCGATGGAGAATTACCAGGCCGTGCCACCAGCCAGGTGCACTCGCATCTGAAAGCCTGCTGGCAGTGCCGCACCAACCTGGAAGAGATAGAAAAGACCGTAGGCGCTTGCGTGCGCTACCGGACCACCGTTCTGCAGCGGCACCTCCCTGCCCCGCCCGCGCCATGGACGGACATCTACCGCTCGTTCGCCGAAATCGATGCAGAGCTGCCTCAGTCCAGTTTCGCCGATCGTCTCTTACAGGTTCTGGCTTGGCCCGTGCATAACCCGAAGAAATGGGTGCCTGTAGCCGCAGCTGTCCTGGTTATCTGGGGCTTGTTCTACCGCTATCACCTCACGCCATCGGTGCAGGCGTCTGAGTTGCTTCAAAAAGCCATCGCCGCCTCCGATTCGCACCCTGCCAAGCCGCAGCTGCTCCGGATTCGAACGAAAGTGAGTAGTGTCACGCGCCGGGCCGGTTCAGATCAGGCCCTGGCTTCGAATTCGAGCGATCGGGAGACGCTAAATTCACTCAAGACCCTGTTCCATAACGCCAACTACAATTGGGATGATCCGCTGAGTGCCAGATCCTATTCCGCCTGGCGCGATCAGCTTTCCGCGAAGCGAGACCAGGTGCTGGAGGAGCGGGATTCTTACCGCATCCGCACTGATGCCGAGTCGGGAGACCTGTTGGAGGCAAGCTTGCAGCTTAGATCTCAGGATCTACAGCCCATGGAAGGACGCTTCGAGTTCCGCAATCGGGACTGGGTGGAAATCACCGCCGTGCCTGACGACGCGGAGCCTCCCGTGAATCCGATCGCTTCTGCCGCCGCTCCTGCGCCGGAGATTCGCGCAGCGTCACCGGCCGCCTCGTCGAATACCATTGCGCCAACCCTCGCCGCGCCCGCCATCGGCGATGAACTGCGTGTTCTGACCGCCTTGCACGAAATCGGCGCTGATTTGGGTGATCCCGTTGAGGTATCCCGCGATTCCAGCCAGATCGTGGTTTCCGGAGTTGGCGTTGCGCCCGAACGCCAACAGGAGATTCAACAGGCCCTCAGCTCGCTGCCAAGCGTCGTGATTCGCTTTACGGAATCCGCACCCGCCGACGCGCAGCCTCAGCCGGCCACGCCCGTGAATCCCGCCGCAACAGATATCCCGCAAGTGCAGGCGCGCATCGCCGAACAGATGGGTGGCCGCGCGCACTTCGATCAACTCGCCGCGCAGGTCCTGGACCTCAGCGAGCCGCTGATGGCGAGGGCCTACGCCCTGCGGCGCTTAGTGGATCGATTCCCGGTTGCTGTGGAAGCCGAGCTCAGCCCTCAGGATCTTGCAGCCCTCCGCCGCCTACAGCGGGAACATACCGCGGCGCTCCTCGAACAGGTAACCCAACTCGAGCAGACCTTGAAGCCGGCTCTCAAATCCGTGAGCGGCGTAGGACAAGCCTCCGGCTTGTCCGCGGCAAGCCAGAGGCTTGCCCTACAGCCCGCCACCGAGGATCTGTTCCAATCGGCGCGGCGCGTCGAGAAACTTCTAGCGGTCGTGTTCGGCGCCGCTCCCGGCGACATGGCGGCTAATACCGCACAACTACCCGCTCAATTGCTGTCCGCGATAACCGATTTACGCGCTAAGGTAGAAGCGTACGACCATCTCTTGTCAAAAACGGAGAGATAAGTGAATTTTGGCCGTGTCTTGGCCTTGTTTCTGTTCTACCTGGTTGTTCTGGCACGTTTGCACGCCCAGCCCTATAGCCATCTTTCCGGAATAATCCTGGATGCTTCCTTAGCATCCGTTCCCGGCGCGATGGTTACCGTGGTCAATGAAGACACCGGCCTGCGGCGCGTCGCCATATCACAATCCGACGGCGGTTATGCTGTATTCTCCGTCCAGCCGGGCGTCTACAAAATTACCGTTCGCAAGCCGGGCTTTC
>PMUN01000254.1 GCA_003166875.1 Bryobacterales bacterium
GTGTACATCGCCGATACCGACAACAACCGCGTTCGAAAGGTCGCAGGCGGCAAGATCACGACGATTGCAGGGACGGGAACCGAGGGCTTCAGTGGCGATGGCGGCACGGCAGTCACGGCGCAACTCGATTCACCCAGCGGCATGGCCATTGATTCGGCGGGAAATATTTACATCTACGACGTCGGCAACTTGCGAATTCGGAAAGTGGACGCGAATGGCATAATCACAACGGTTGCCGGCAATGGACAGTCCGGTTCCACGGCCGACGGGGGCCCCGCGACCGGCGCCATGTTAGGACTGAACACGAATGGCAGCGTCGTGGTGGATTCGGCGGGCAACTTCTACTTCTCCGATGTGACGAACAACGCTGTCCGCAAGGTCACCGTCTCGACCGGCATCATCAGCACTTTCGCTGGGATTGTCGGGCAAACCGGGAGCGGCGGTGACGGAGGGCTGGCCACCTCAGCCACCTTCCAAAATCCTTGCGGCCTGGCCTTCGATGCCGCGGGCAATTTGTATATTGCCGACGGGTTCAACCACAAAATCCGCGAGGTGCTGGCCAAGAATGGAATAGTCAACACCGTCGCTGGAAACGGCACATACGGCGCGGCCGGCGACGGCGGTCTAGCCACTGCGGCGGTGCTTGGCAATCCATTCGACGTGGCTGTGGACTCGCAGGGCAACCTCTACATCCCGGATTACCACTACAATACAGTCCGCAAGGTGACTGCTGGATCCAACATCATCAACTTGTTCGCCGGCAGCACCGCGGGCTATAGCGGCGACGGCGGGCCGGCTACGTCCGCGCAGTTGTTCGACCCTGTGGGCGTGGCCGTGGATAGCTCCGGAGCAGTCTACATCGCCGACACCGGGAATAATCGGATTCGCACTGTTAACTCGGGAATAATTAATGAGTTCGCCGGCGCCGATCACGCACAGGGTGATGGCGGGAAAGCTCTCGCCGCAACTCTTTACTTCCCCGATCGCACGGCGTGGGACAGCGCCGGTAACCTTTACATCGCGGATACAAGTAATAGCCGAATCCGCAAGGTGACTTCTGCGGGCATCATCTCAACCATAGCGGGTACGGGCTCCACGGTTCCTTCCGGCGACGGCGGGCCCGCAATATCGGCCGGTGTCGACTCGCCCGCTGCCGTGGCAGCGGATAGCTCGGGCAACATATTCATCGCCACCGAAAACCAAATCCGTAAAGTCGACACTCATGGAAACATCGGTACCGTGGTAAATACCGCCAACACGACCGGCTTTAACGGCGACGGCGCTGCCGCCACCGCGGCGCTTCTGAATAGTCCCACCGGATTGGCAGTCGATTCCGCCGGCAACCTCTACATCGCTGACTCCTCCAATCACCGAATCCGTAAAGTCTCCGGAGGCAACATCACCACCGTGGCCGGCAGCGGCCCCATTTGCCTGAATCCCTGTAACAACGGTGGCTTCACCGGCGATGGAGGGCCCGCCACTTCGGCCACCATGTCTTACCCCTGGGACGTGACTTTCGACAGCGCGGGCAATATGCTAATCGCGGACTCGTCGAACAATCGCATCCGCCTGGTGGACGCGAACGGGAATATCAGCACCGTGGCCGGTTCAGGGACCACCGGCGGATACAGTGGCGATCTTGGACCGGCCACCTCCGCGCTTTTGTCCATCCCAATCGGCATAGCGGCGGACAATGCAGGAAATTTTTATATCGCCGATAACGCCAACAACGTAATCCGCATGGTGGATGGATTAGGCGTGATTTCGACCATCGCTGGAGGCGCTACCAACGGCTTTTCCGGCGACGGTGGCCCCGGCGACTCGGCCGAGCTGGATAATCCTTATGGCGTCGCGACAGACGCTAGCGGCAATGTCTGGGTTGTCGATCGCAATAATCATCGCGTTCGCAAGCTTACCCCCTCCGGTCCGCTGGTGGGCAACGGTCCACTCGGCATCGTCAACGCCGCCAGCTTTGTTTCCGGCGGCCTTGTTCCGGGCGGCATGGCCACGCTCTTTGGATCTAATCTGACATCCGGCAAGGGGATCAACCTGGCCTCAGGCCTACCGCTGGCAACTCAACTGCTGAATACTTCAGTGAAGATCGACAACACCCTGAGCGCGCCCATATTCGCCGTGGACAACGTGAATGGCCAGCAGCAAATCAATTTTCAAGTGCCGTGGGCATTGGCCGGCAAATCCAGCGCCGTGGTGCAGGTGGTGAACAACGGCGCGCTGAGTCCCACGGTTACCGTTCCAGTGCTTGCCGCGCAGCCCGGCATTTTCGTGGCTCTGCACGCCAATTATCAACCGGTGACCAGCGCGGATCCAGCTACGGCGAGCGAAATACTGGTGGTGTATTGCACCAATCTCGGTGCGGTTTCTCCGGCTATTGCCGACGGCGCGGCGGGCTCCGGTAAACAAAAGACAGTTGCGGCGACGACAGTCACAATCGGTGGCGCGCCAGCTCCGGTGAGTTTCAGTGGATTGGCTTCCGGCTTCGTGGGGCTCTATCAAGTGAATGCGCAAGTTCCCACTGGACTCGCCGCCGGGAATCAGCCGGTGATCGTCAAAGTCGGCAGCGCTTCGAGCGTACCGGTGCTACTGCCGGTGAAATAAGAAAACTCGTTTCTCGTTCCCCGTTCCCCGTTCCCCGTAGGGCAAGCCTCCGGCTTGCCAAGTGGACAAGCCGGAGGCTTGTCCTACAGGTAGACTGGAGACTTGCACACAGTGCGCGTCAGCCGGAAAGCGGCCGGCCGTGTCGCTTCCGGCCATCCCTGGATTTTCGCAAGTGATGTTTTGGATCCGGGGCATGCAGCGCCTGGCGACGCGGTCCTGGTAATCGATCCGAACGGCAAGACGCTCGGGACGGCCCATTACAGCAACTCCTCGCAAATCTCGCTGCGTCTCCTGTCAGATCGCGCCGAGACTATCGACCGCGCGTTCTACTTGCGCCGTCTGACTGCCGCGGAAGCCTATCGCAAAAGGGTAGTAACGAACGCCAGCGCCTATCGTCTGGTGCACGGCGAAGCGGACCAATTACCGGGACTCGTGATTGACCGCTACGGCGATTACATCAGCATGCAGACGCTCGACCAGGGCATGGATCGCGCCAAACCCGAAATAGTGAGCGCGATTGAGGAACTGATCCGGCCGCTGGGAATCGTGGAACGGAACGATGTTCCCGTACGCAAACGTGAAGCCCTGCCGCTTCAAACGGGCATTCTGGCGGGCGAAGTTCCCGGCACCGTTGCAATTGAAATGAACGGGCTGAAACTCCACGCCGATCTGGTCCACGGTCAAAAAACCGGCATCTTCCTGGATCAGCGGGAGAACTACCTGGCCGCGGCGCGCTATGCCCGGGGCCGGGCGCTCGATTGCTTTACCTCCAGCGGCGGCTTCGCGCTGCACATCGCCGCCCATTGCGATTCGGTGGAAGCGGTGGATAGTTCCGAGGCCAGTCTCAAGGCCGCCGAGTTGAACCGGGCGGCGAACAATATCCCCAATGTGCAGTTCCGCGAAGCCGACGTCTTCGAAGTCCTGGCCGGTTACGCTTCCGCTCACCGCCGGTTCGAAACCGTGGTGCTGGATCCGCCGGCGTTCGCCAAATCGCGCGACAATCTGGACCGAGCCGTCACCGGCTACAAGGAGATTAATCGCCGCGCGCTCGAACTGCTGGGGCCCGGCGGAGTGCTGATCACCTGCTCATGCTCGCACCATCTGAGTGAAGGAATGTTGCTCGAGATCGTCGCAACAGCCTCGCTCGATACGGGCCGCGTCTTACGCGTTCTGGAACGCCGGACGCAGAGTCAGGACCATCCAATCCTCCTGACGGTCCCCGAAACGTTGTACTTGAAGTGCTTGATTTTAGAGGTGATGTAGGAATCCAGCCGGACCGCCGGTTGCGGACCGGTTCCTCAGTGCGGTATCGTGGCGTCAGGTATTCAGGCTGCTGAAATACCGTTTCTTGTAAGAGCCCCTCACCAGGGGAATTCTTCCAAATCTACAGGAGGATTCAACCGAATGCTGACCCTACGCGTGCCCTCGTTCCGGCGCGCCGCACTGCTAGTTTTGCCGCTGCTCATCGGCGCCGTGATTCTGATGAGCCTGCCCTCGCCCGCGTTGGCACAAACGGAACAGGCCGGCGAAGCGAATCTGGTGCTGCCGGACCTGGCCCAGGCAACCTTTCTCGGCGGCACCAACGGCCGTACTCTGCTCATGTACGGGCTTGCGATATGCGTGTTGGGCCTGTTGTTTGGTTTACTCACCTATTCGCAGCTTCGGAAACTCCCGGTGCACCGCTCCATGCTCGATATCTCGGAATTGATTTACGAGACCTGCAAGACCTATCTGCTAACCCAAGGCAAATTTCTGTTGATCCTGGAGGTATTCATCGGCGCCGTCATGTTGCTCTACTTCGGCGTGTTGCGGCACATGGAAGCGATCAAGGTGATCATCATCCTGTTGTTCAGCCTGGTGGGTATTGCCGGTAGTTACGGCGTGGCGTGGTTCGGCATTCGCGTGAACACGTTCGCGAATTCGCGCACTGCTTTCGCCAGCTTGACCGGCAAGGCATTTCCCTGCAATGAAATCCCCCTTCGGGCGGGCATGAGCATCGGAATGATGCTCATCAGCATTGAGTTGGTGATCATGCTGTTCATCCTGTTGTTCATTCCCGGCAGTTACGCGGGCCCATGTTTCATCGGGTTTGCGATTGGCGAGTCGCTGGGCGCGGCGGCATTACGCGTGGCAGGCGGCATCTTCACCAAGNNAGCGCGGATGGATTCGAAACTTACGGCGTGACCGGCGTCGCGCTGATCACCTTCATTCTGCTGGCCGTCAAAAGCCCGATGGTTCAGGTTCAGCTTCTGGTCTGGATTTTCGTCATGCGCGTGATGATGATCGTTTCTTCCGGCGCATCTTATTTCATCAACGACTTCATCGCCAAGAGGCGTTACGCCAATGTTGCCAAGATGAATTTCGAAGGGCCATTAACTTCGCTGGTCTGGCTGACTTCCATTATTTCGATCGCGGCGACGTATGTGGTATCCAGCCTGATCATCCCTGACTTGGGCGGCGATACAACGCTGTGGTGGAAACTTTCCTCTGTGATCACCTGCGGCACGCTGGCGGGTGCGGTGATTCCGGAATTGGTGAAAGTGTTCACTTCCATGAATTCGTCGCACGTGAAGGAAGTGGTGATCTCGTCCGAAGAAGGTGGGGCCTCGTTGAACATCCTATCGGGCTTGGTGGCCGGCAACTTCAGCGCTTACTGGCTGGGATTGACCATGATGGCATTGATGTCCATCGCCTACTTTATTAGCACCTTCGGACTGGCGACCCTGATGCTGGCGCCGGCCGTATTCGCGTTCGGCCTGGTGGCATTCGGCTTCCTCGGCATGGGCCCGGTAACCATCGCCGTGGATTCTTACGGTCCAGTAACGGACAACGCGCAGTCGGTGTTCGAGCTTTCCACCATCGAACAAATTCCTGGAATCGCGGCGGAGGTAAAGCGGGATTTTGGTTTCACGCCCGACTTCGAGAAGGGCAAGGAGAACCTCGAAGAGAACGACGGCGCCGGCAATACCTTCAAGGCCACCGCCAAGCCGGTGCTAATCGGTACCGCGGTGGTGGGCGCGACCACCATGATCTTTTCGATTATCATGGCATTGACCGACGGCCTGAAGCCCGAGCGGCTGGCGAATTTGTCAATCCTGCATCCGCCGTTCCTGCTCGGCCTTATCACGGGCGGCGCGATCATCTATTGGTTCACCGGTGCATCGATACAGGCCGTGACCACTGGCGCTTACCGGGCAGTCGAGTTCATCAAGGCCAATATCCATTTGGAAAGCGCAACCAAGGCGTCCGTGTCTGACAGCAAGAAGGTGGTGGAGATCTGCACGCAATACGCGCAAAAAGGGATGTTCAACATCTTCCTGACGGTGTTCTTCGCCACACTCGCTTTTGCGTTCATCGAACCGTATTACTTCATCGGCTACCTGATCTCCATTGCTCTGTTCGGGCTCTACC
Source organism: Bryobacterales bacterium (assembly GCA_003166875.1). Classification (GTDB taxonomy): domain Bacteria; phylum Acidobacteriota; class Terriglobia; order Bryobacterales; family Bryobacteraceae; genus Palsa-89. The sequence continues at coordinate 6,028 of PMUN01000254.1, forward strand.
AAGCCATCTTCATGGCGGACGCGGGCGGCGCCTGGGACAACGCGAAGAAGATCGTGGAGACTGAGATGAAACAGAAGGGCACGCCGCTTCACGACGCAACCGTGGTTGGCGATACGGTAGGCGATCCTTTCAAGGACACGTCGTCGGTAGCCCTAAACCCGATCATCAAATTCACAACACTGTTCGGACTGCTGGCCGTCTCGCTGGCCGTATCGCTCACCAACGAGCAAGGCGCTATGCTGACCAATGTTCTGGCGGCGGTTTTTATGGCGATCTCGATGGTTTTCGTATGGCGGTCGTTCTACGCCATGCGGATCGAAAAACAGTAACCGCGCCCTCAGACTCAGGACCCGCGAAAAAAATCGGCGCAGGCACCGGCTCCCTCACGGTCGCGGCTCGGTAACGGAACGCGTTTCCGAGCCGCGAGCGTGAGCGACCGGTTCTTCCGATTTGTGGGTATGCTCAACGAGACTTAAGCCATCTACGGGAGTTCCAGGAGCATCAAGACGGCTATCGCTAAGCGCCTTCGCGCGCTTTCAGCAACACCGCAATGAACTCGGGATCTGAGGTGGCCAGGACGTTCTTCGGAACGTAACAATAGCCCTGGTCGCCCCAATCCGTGCCCCACGAATTCTTCAGAATATAGAAATTTCCGGTGTAGCCGACAATCAGCATGGCGTGCCGGCCATGCCTGCCCCACGGCGCCTCGGCGGCATTGAACACGCCATCGCGTCCCACATCGGAAAATACCTCGCCGGTATTCATGGAAACGTGTACCAAACTACCTGCGCTCAGAACTTTCTTCACATCATCGATTGCAATGGGTAGCGGCGTACCCTCCAGATGGAAACGTTCCGCGTCGGCGGCCAGTTGTTCCTCGCGAGTTGAAGGACTCTCGTCGTCATCCGGCCAAAGCTCCTGGCGGCAGGTTCCGTGTTCCACCAATACCTTGCCAGGATCCGGTCCATTGACCGTGCCGTCGCCGCCCGAGTGTGCATACTCAAAATCCTTGGCGTCGCCCTGCATGCGCTGGAATTCGAGCATGGTGTAGTTGGGGGACAAGCGCTGCGACTCGTTGCTCACCACGTTGCGCGCCATCTCATTTGCGTGCGTCCAGGCGAAAGCGGAGCAGCGGCCCGTCTGGCCTTGATCTCCGATCGGGGAACAATATTTCCTCAGATCCACCGCATCCTTTTCGACAGTATTCGCAAACGCGGGCGGGAGCGGTTGCACCGGCGCCTTCTCGCCTTTCTCCGGAACTCCCACTTCCAAGCCACTCAGATTGATGCCCGAGTAACGCGCCATCAGCATGCTAAGCACCGCTTGCGAGACCAGGCCGAACGCGAATAACTGTCCCTCGCGTTCAAACAAGTGCACAGTGTCCGACGTGCCCGGAGCGATCTCGTCGAAAGCTTGGTTGAAACGTTCGTCCGCGTAGGGCGAAAACCCTTCGTCCGTTTTCTGCTGAATCAGCGTGTCGCCGAAGAATTCATGATCGCCAAATAAGTTTTGCGCGGACTCCTGATAGTCGTCCGCTGTCCAGTCGCCATGATCGTCCTCGAAATCGCTTTCATCGGCGTTGGGGAAATCGGCAGCGCTCGAGAAAACGTCATCGTCTACGGAAGCAAGATCGTCGTCGGACGCGAACTTGTCGTCCAGGTCTTCATCGTCATCGCCATTTTGATCGTCGTCGCCGTTCTGGTCATCATCACCGTTCTGGTCATCGTCGCCATTCTGATCATCGTCATCCGGATTATCGTCATCGGGATTGTCGTCGTCATTCTGATCGTCATCGCCTTGATCATCATCGCCCTGATCGTCCTGGCCGTCGTCGAACCCGTTGCCTCCGTCATCGCCGCCCCCGAAATCGCCGCCGTCCATCCAATAAGTCATGATTCTCTCAGTGTAGGGCAAGCCTCCGGCTTGCCGCGACGTGGATCACATCCCTCGCCGAAATGTTTCTCCCGCATTCCCAATCAATACCGAATGCCCGCCGCCACTCGCCAAAACCCGACACCTAAACTCAGGGAGATGCACAAATGTCCCGTCGACCAAAGAATCGATTCCGCCTAAGCACGGTCGCCGCAAAACAAAATATGCAGGAACGAACCCAATCCCAAATCCGGACGCTCCGAGTCAAGTTAACCCGCGTGTTAACCCACGGGCCTGCACGTAGAATAGATTCTGAGCATTCGATGTCCCTGAAGGAATACTCGAGCAAGCGGTCGTTTGACAAGACGCCGGAGCCGAAACCGGAGGCGCGCGCAACGCCTGCGGGCAAGAATTTCTTCTGTGTGCAGAGACACGACGCCACGCGCTTGCATTACGATTTTCGGCTGGAAGTCGACGGGACGCTGAAATCCTGGGCCGTGCCGAAAGGGCCGAGCCTGGAGCCGCTCTCGAAAAATCTGGCGGTGCACGTGGAAGATCACCCGCTCGATTACGGCAACTTCGAAGGCAATATTCCGAAAGGCGAGTATGGCGGCGGCAGCGTGATGCTGTGGGATCGCGGCGTTTACGAGCTGCTCGGCGATGGGCCGGCCAACGCCCAGATTGAACGCGGCGACCTGAAGTTCCGGCTGCACGGCGAAAAGCTCCGCGGCGAGTTCGCGCTGGTAAAGATGAAAAATCGCGGCAAAGGCAACGAATGGCTGATCATCAAAAAAAAGGATGCCGAGGCGAAACCAGGCTGGAACATCGAAGACCACTCCCACAGCGTCCTGACAGGCCGCACCCAACAAGAAATCGCCGAAAATCTCCCTGCCGTGCAGCAGTCCCCAGCCCCCAGCCCCCAGTCCCNNACGAAGTGAAATGGGATGGCGTCCGCGCAATCATATTCGTGGAAGATAACCAACTCCGCATCCTCTCGCGCAGTGGCAAGCGCTGCGATCAGCAATATCCCGAGTTGACGGTTTTGCCGCACTATCTCAAAGCATCCAGCGCAATTCTGGATGGCGAGATAGCCGTGCTAGATGAGAATGGTCGCTCCAGCTTCAGCCTGATCCAGCCGCGTATTTCGGTGGCTGACCCAAACAGCATCGCGCACCTGGCGCGCTCCACCCCAGTAACTCTGTTCCTGTTCGACCTGTTATATCTCGACGGCTACGATCTCCGTGGCGTCCCGCTCGAGGAACGCAAGCGGCTGCTCCAAGGGATTTTGACACCGACGGACCATATCCGCTTCTCGGATCATTTCATCG
>PMUN01000159.1 GCA_003166875.1 Bryobacterales bacterium
CAGTCTTTCGTATATTCCTGCACGCTTTCCATATTTATGTCGCGTTCACAGGATTGTGAACGCGGCACGCACGATTGCGTGCGCTACAACTAAGACAGGCTTGTTCACACTCACTCGACCGGCAGAGAAAACGTTGCGAGCCCTGATCGAGCAGAACAAGGACGCGCCATTCTCATATCCCGCGGTGGGAGCGTCGCGCGCAGGGCCCCTTCCGGCTGGTTACAACGTCGATCGAAATCGCGTCTGGCTTGGGACCGGCCCCGAGGTTTTCGAAGCGGCAAAATTAGCGCTGCAATCCTGGGCGATGTTCGATCTGGAGTGGGTCAGTATCTTCCCGCGGGACACCAAGATTAGGCCGGGCGCCGTGGTCGCAGTGGTAGTCTCGCATTTCGGATTTTGGTCAGTGAACGTCTCCAGGATCGTATTCGTCGAAAATCCATGCAGCTTCGCGTATGGCACTTTGAACGAACACGCCGAATCGGGCGAGGAGAAATTCACGGTCCGATGGGACCAGACCGATGACTCGGTTTGGTACGACGTGCTGGCGTTCTCCAAGCCGAACCACGCCCTGGCCAGGATCGGATATCCGCTCACTCGAATACTTCAGAAGCGCTTTGCGCGCGATTCGATGGCCGCGTTGGCGGAGCGTTGTCGCTTCAGGTCACCTCACTGAATCGCAACGAACCCCCTGGTAAACGCAAGTTCAAAACTTATCGTTGCGAGATCCAGGCCGCTGGCAGTGAAAGGGGTGCCGGCAGAGTTCTCAATCACCTCAATCGTGCCTTGGGGATTGCCGTTAGCATCCGTATAACTGGGCGGGAGAGCCGAAAGCAGGACGGCCGGGAGCGTGAAGGTTTCTAACGTAGCATCCTCGTAGCAGGAGAGGACGGAGCCAAAATCGCTCACAGGGCCATGACCCAGCGACGATGTCACACTGATATTCACTATGGCGCCGGCGGTTCCACCGGTCCAAGTGATGGTGAGTGGCTGGCTTCGATTTATGGAGGGCACTGAAGACTGGTCCCACTTGAAAGTGTTCACGTAATTAATACTTGCCGTGAACGCGCCTACATCGGCGCCTCCGCTGCCGGTGAACGTGTAATTTCCCGGCCCCAGCACAGTGCCATCGGTAATCTCGCCTGGGGAACTGGTAGCGCCTGGCAGGAACGAAAGGCTGTACGCGCCCGTGGATGCCGAGTAAAGGTTATACGGGCCGACTGCACCGCTGACTGAGATATTTCCGGCATCCAGGTACGTGTTTGTGCCCGTAGGAGCAGGGACAGGAAATTGGTAAACGATGCAATTGCCCACTGGCACCACGGCACTAAAGCCTGACAAGGCGGACAAGGGAGTCTTCGCGAAAACTGCCTGCAGGCCATCCGACACCTCGTGGGTTGTCCCTGCCAAGCCGTCGTAGTGGGTAACCGCCAGCGATGCGCTGCGTATGCCGCCATTCTGGGTCGCGGTCTGAATCTGGGCGGGCGTGAGGGCGTTGGGGTTAATGCATTGCGCGCCGCCGCTCCCAACCGCCATCGTGACGAAATTGCTGACGGTGTTGTCAATCTGCACATACACCGGGAGAGCGCAGCCCTCGACGCCCGCCGGGACCACGAAGACGATCTGGTCGTCCCCGGTGCAGCATCCCGAGCGGCCGCGATACTGGATGGCCGCATCTTTTCCATCCACCCAGACATGAACGTTGAGATTGGGCATGTCGCCCGGGAGCGGGCCGGCTGCTTCGTTGCCGGTAACCGGCCCGAGGCCAGTCCCCCATAGAATCATGACCTGGCCGGGTTGCGCGGACTGGGTGCGGCTGTTAAACGGACGGTCGGTCGCGGAGTTTACGTTCTGCAACACAGCTTGACCGGTTCCAGACTGGTTCACGGCGAAGATCCCGAAGGTACTTTTCACGACGGTGATGGGAGCCGCAGCGCTGGTTTGCCCGTTGTACGTCACAGTCATGGTTCCCGTGCCTATGGGCGTGCTGGAAGGAAGCACGGCCGCGACCTGTGTGGCGAGCGTATAGAGCATGATGGCGTCCACGGAGGTGCCGTTGATGGTGATCTGGATGGAAGTTCCGGCTAATCCAGCCGAGGTGGGCAGCGGAAAACTAGAAACCTGCACAATCTTGGCCGGGCCCATATTTTGTCCGAAGACAATGAACAGTGAGCCTTGCGCAATGCCGGCATTCGGCAATCCAGGCAGCGAATAGCTGCCGGCATTACGAACTCCTAGCGCCGCGATTACGGGCTGTGCTGCGGCCGGGTGTGAGGCCAGCAGCGTTGCCGCAAGCGCCATGAGAACTGAGTGAAGCGGTTTCATACACCTTACATGCGCGGCGCGCGCCGAAAAGTGCGAAAGAACCTGCGGTGAGGGCGATAACGCCGGACGCTGTGCTACTCTCGAATCTCTATGGTTTTGTCCGACGTGGACATAAAGCGCTACATCGCGCTCGGGAAGATCAAGATTTCACCGGACTTGCCGCCGGATCAGTTCGGGAGCTGCTCAGTGGACTTCCGGCTGGGCGCCGAGTTTAGCATTTTCGAGCACAGCCGGCATGCCTTCATCGATCTTCGGGACAAACGGGGAATCGAAGAGATCATGAAGAGCGTGGTGGTTCCCGCGGGCGATCCGTTCATCCTGCAGCCGCGCGAGTTCGTGCTGGCCATCACTGAAGAAACGCTGGAGCTGGATGACGATGTGCTAGGGCGCCTGGAAGGCCGGTCCAGCCTGGGACGCATTGGCATCATCGTGCATGGGACGGCGGGCCTGTTCGATCCCGGATGGGCGGGCAAGGCGACGCTCGAGCTGAGCAACTTAAGCCGGATGCCGGTGGCCTTGTATCCGGGCATGCGGATCTGTTCGTTCACATTCGAACAGCTTTCGTCGCCGTCGTCGATGCCTTACAGCAAGAAAGTCGGGAACAAGTACGCCGGCCAGACCAGGCCGCTGGCAAGTAGGATGGCGGGAGAGTTCAAGGGATAAAACCCGTTTCTCGTTTCTCGTTTCTCGTTAGGTAGATGTCGGCGCCCAACGAGAAACGAGAAACGAGAAACGATTTATCGCCCCGAAGAACCGAATCCTCCAGCTCCGCGCGCCGACTCGTTAAGTTCACTTTCCTCCCATTCCACCGGCTCATATCGGGCTATGACCAGTTGCGCGATGCGGTCGCCTTTTTCGATTTTGTAATCGCTCGCGCCCGCGTTGAGCAGGATCACGCGGATCTCGCCGCGATAACCAGGATCGATGGTGCCAGGGGTATTGGCGACGAGGATGGCGTGCTTCAGGGCAATACCGCTGCGGGGACGTACCTGGCCTTCGTAACCGGAGGGCAACTCAATCGCGAGCCCGGTGGGCACCGCTTGCGGGACGCCCGGCGCCAGCACCACTGCGGCGATGGAGCGCAGATCCATGCCGGCGTCTTCTTCCGGCCCATGCGCGTATTCAGGCATCAGAGCTTCCGGCACGAGTTTCTTCAGTCGTATTTTCATTGAATCCGTTATGATAGCCTTTCATGCCCAAGCGCGTCATCACCGTGTCTCCCATGCCGCCCGAGAAATGCGCGTATGCACTCGCGCGCTACAGCCGTTCGCCGGATTCCATCAGCCAATCGATGGAATGGGTTCGTACGCACGACTCGCAGAAGTTTCTGGAGAGTTTCTACTTCCAATACGGGCACGCGTCAATCGCCGACCTGGGGCACGTGGTGCTTTGTTTCGAAGGGATTTCGGAACTGGCAGCCACCGAGATTGAAGACGAGCAGTTGTGGGACGGCCAGGCGCGCTCTTCACGCTATCAGGATTTTTCAAAATCCGGATTCATCACGCCGCCGGAGTTCGATGCCGCGCAAGCAGCCGCCTATCAGGAAGCAGCAGCCAAGCTGTTGGCGGGATACAACCAGATTCACGCCAACGTCTCCGAGTATCTGACGGAGCAACTGCCGCGTCCGGACGCGATGAAGCCGGAGGTGTACAAGCGCAATATAGCGGCGCGCGCATTCGATGTAGCACGCTATCTTTTGTGTTTCGGCATCCCGACCGGCGTCGGACAAGTCACCAGCATACGGACCCTGGAGCGCCAGATACGGCGTCTGAAAGCTTCCGAGTACGGAGAAATTCGCGAGCTGGCGGGCGAGATCGCGGAAGCTTGTTCCGCGCCGCCGTGCTGCCAGTGGGAAACAAACGGCACGTCAGAAGCGTTGGCGCCCACGCTTGCGCGGCACGTCGAGAGCGATGAGCATCTCGCGCGAAGCCGCGAGAATTTGCGGCAATGGGCCGCCCAAAACCTGCCTCCGGCGCAACTCGAATCTCACGAAGCAGTGGACCTGATGAAGCCTGCGGATGCAACCGCGGATATCGTGGCCACGCTGCTTTATCCGGTAGCGGATCGCAGCTACCGCGAACTGTACCGATTGGCGTCTTGTTGGAGCACGGCGCAAAGGAGCGAAGTGATGGATGCCGCGCTCGAATCCAGAACCAGGCGCGATGAGCTGCTGCGGAGCTTCCGAAATGTCCCCTACGCGTATGACATCGTGATGGACATCGGCGCGTATCGCGATCTGCACCGGCATCGCCGCTGCCAGCAGTTCCGGCAAGAGTACTCCACCAGGCTGGGCTTCGAGACTCCGGAAGCGATTCAGAAATCCGGATCGGGCGAGCTTTACGCATCTTTGGTCTCTCAAGCTAGTAACGTTGTTACATCGCTTCCGGAACCGGGATCGCATTATTTGCTTCCACTGGCCACTCGTTCCAGGTTCCTGTTCAAAATGGATTTCGCCGAAGCGGAGTATATTTCCAGGGTTCGTTCGGGCGTCAAAGGCCATTTCAGCTATCGCAACATAGCGTGGCAAATGAAGGAAAAAATGGCGGCGATTGAGCCTGAGCTGGCCCGCTTCCTCGAAGCCACTCCTCCCTGGGTGGAAGATCCGCTCCAAAGGTAACCGGCCGTCACGCTGTGACTGCTGTTCGACACTCGCTCACGAAAATAGGTAAAACTTTCCCGACGTCTCTCGGAAGAAATCTGCATCTTACTGGATCGCAAGGGACTGGACTGTTTGGCAGGCAATCTGCAAATACACGGCTGAACCGGTTGCGACGGTGTCTATTATGCTATGCAGCCGTGGAATCTAACCAAGGAGTAAGTCAATGAAGCAATTAGTTCTCGCAGTTGCGTCCATAGGGTTGCTGGGAGTTGCGATCGCACCGAGTGCCCGAGCGGATGAATGGAACAAGAAAACCATTCTGACCGTAAACGAAACCATTCAGGTTCCCAACAAGGTGCTGCCGCCCGGCACGTACGTAATCAAGTTGTTGGATTCACCTTCAAATCGCCACGTCGTGCAGATTTTCGATGGCGATGAAACTCATCTTCTGACCACGATCCTGGCAATCCCGAACTATCGGCTGCAACCAACCGGTAAGACGGTATTCGGTTTCTGGGAAACGCCTCCCGGACAGCCCAAAGCTCTGCGCGCCTGGTTCTACCCTGGCGACAATTTCGGCCAGGAATTCGCTTATCCGAAGTCGGCTGCTGTGCAGATAGCGGCCAGCGCACATACGCCGGTTCCAACTACCGAAGTAACCGAGCCGTCAGAGATGGCCACTGCTGCAGTAACTACTACGCCGGCTCCGCAGGAAGAAACGGCCGAGGCTCCGCCGGCTCCAGAGCCTCAACCTGAAGCCGCAGCGCCGGCGCCAGCTCCTGAGCCTGCTCCGACGCCGGATCCCGCGCCGCAGGAGTTGCCGAAGACAGCCAGCCCATATCCATTGATCGGATTGGCCGGTTTGTTGTCGCTTGCAATGTTTTTGGTGTTGCGCGTTGTCAGGACATCGTAGAATTGGCTTATAGCCATGATCAAAAGGCGCGAGGTGTCCCGCTGGATGGGTTTGCTGATCCTGTCGGCTTCTGCGTTGGGGCAGAAACAGGATCAGGATTACACCATACGGACCACCTCGCGCCTTGTTTTATTGGACGTTAGTGTCAAGGATTCCGCCGGCGGCTTTGTTTCCGGACTCACGAAAGATAATTTCAAGATCTACGAGGACGGCAAGCCGCAACAGATTTCGCAGTTCGGTGGCGCTGACCAGCCGGTGACGGTTGGTATCGTTGTGGATGAGAGCGGTAGCATGGGGCCAAAGCGCGCCGAGGCGATCGAGGCCGCGCTCGAGTTCATCAAGGCCAGCAATCCGCACGACGAGATCTTCGTGGTCAATTTCAACGAAAGGGCCCGGCGCGGGTTGCCCGACGCAGTACCGTTTTCCGATGACGTCGAGCAGTTGTCGAAGGCTCTGTGGCGCGGTGTGCCGGAAGGCCGCACTGCGCTGTACGACGCCGTTGAGCTGGCGCTCCGCCAGCTGCAGATGGGGCGACGGGATAGGAAAGCGATGATCGTAATCAGCGATGGAGGCGACAACGTCAGCGTGCACAAGTGGCCGGAGGTGATGCACGATGTGCTGGATTCGCGGGTGACTATTTACACCATCGGCATCTTCGACGAGGACGACGCCGAGCGAGACCCGCGCGTACTTGACAAGCTCGCGCACATGAGCGGAGGCGCTTCGTACTTCCCCAAGACAATCCCAGAGGTTGTACCTGTGTGCCGCCAGATCGCCAAGGATGTGCGGGAGCGTTACACGGTGGGATACATTCCGCCGCTCGAAGGAAAACCAGTGAGGCACGTCAAGGTGGAGGCATTTACGGCGGACAACAGGAAGCTGAATGCCCGGACGCGAAACAGTTACATTTTTGAGGCTGAGACTGAAGCGGCGAATCACAAATGAGCGAGCCAGATATGCAAGTCCGCTTGGTGTGGAAGGACGAACAGCCCGGTTCGCGCCGGCGCGGTCTAGGCGTGGCCGAGTGGTGTTTTCTCCTGATCGGCCTCGCTGCAATTGACGTATTTGTATGGGTGAACACCAGTACGGTGCTGTACCAGGCGTACGAGGATTGGTCGTTCGACCAAACCATCCGCGGGGTGAAGCCATCGACGAGGGGCTTCATCGCTGACGAGATTTCCCCGCTCTTCGGAAACCGAAGCAAATTGGAGAACCCGGAGCTGTCCCGGAAGCCCGATGCAGTCACGGCCGAACGTCCGCCGTTGCCCGAGATGCTGCTCGGACGCTTGAGAATCCCCCGGTTGCACGTCGCGGCGATGGTGCGCGAAGGGGCGGACTCGGGAACCTTGCGCACGGCCATTGGGCACATACCAGGCACGGCGCTGCCGGGAAGGGCGGGCAATGTAGGCCTTGCCGGGCATCGGGACACGTTCTTCCGCGCTTTGCGCAGTATCGAGAAAGATGACACGATCGACTTCGAAACCGATAGCGGAACGTATCGATATGCGGTCCAGTCAACCAAAATTGTGAGTCCGAGAGATGTCAACGTGCTGACCGCGGCCGGTGGGCGCACATTGACGCTGGTCACCTGCTATCCGTTCTACTATGTCGGATCTGCGCCGAAACGGTTCATTGTTCGCGCCGTACAGGTTACCCCCGGCTCGGCAGGGCAGCAGGCGTCCACGGGCCGAGTGCCCGCACCTTCCAGCTAGCCCGCAATACCTAAGCGGCGCTCACTGCAACCAGGCTCTTGAGCTTGGCGGTAAGAGTGGTTCGCTTCAGGCCGAGCATCTCAGCGGCGAGTTTCTTGTTGCCGCGAGCTTTCTTCAGCGCTTGCTCCAGGATGTTACGCTCTATGCCACCCACCGTTTTTTCAAAATCCAACCCTTGATCCGGCACGGCGATGAATGTCCCAGCGCCGGGTGAGTATGCCACCGGGTGTGTCCGCGGCGGCAGTGGGAAATCGCCAGGAAACAGCGCAGGACGCTCCCCACTGAGCACGATAGCTTTTTCCACTGCGTTCTCGAGCTGGCGAACGTTACCTGGCCAATCGTGCGCTGCGAGGCGATCCAGAGTCTCCCGTGAAATTTGCTTGATCGGGATTCCTTCTTCCCGGCAGATCTTTTCCATGAAATGCACAACCAGCAAGCGAACGTCGGAGGCGCGCTCTCGCAACGGTGGCACCGCGATCGGCACCACGTTCAGCCGATAGTAGAGATCTTCGCGAAACTTACCCTGCTTGATCATCTCGGCGAGATCGGTGTGCGTGGCCGCAATCACGCGCAGATCCACGCGAACGGTTTCCGAGCTGCCCAGGCGTTGGAATTCGCGCTCTTGAAGGACACGCAGTAGCTTGGCCTGCAAACTCAGCGGCAGATCCCCGATCTCATCCAGAAATATGGTGCCATGGTTGGCCTGTTCGAATCGTCCAACCCGAGGATTGGTGGCGCCCGTGAACGCTCCTTTGACGTGACCGAACAGCTCGGCTTCGAGCAGCGTCTCGGGAAGCGCGCTGCAATTGACCGAAACCATGGGAAGGCGGGCGCGATCGCTCGAAGCGTGGATAGACTGCGCCACTATTTCCTTTCCCGTTCCCGTTTCTCCCGTGATTAGCACCGTGGATCGCCTGCGAGCGACCAACTGAATGGTTTCACTCACTTGCCGCATGGGACGGCTTTCTCCGATAAGGGACCTGCGCCACGCTTCCTGTTCTGGCGCGCTCCCTATCGAGGATGTCTCGGCCCACTTGGAATTGGCCGCCAGGTACAGCAGACTGCTGGCGTCTCCATATTGCAGAACGTGAAAAGCTCCCAATCTGACCAGGCGCACCACCTCACTGTTCGTGGCTTGGGGTGCGTGAATCACCACCGGCGTCGACGGCTGCGCTTGTTGGAGTTCCTCCAGAAGGCCGGCCGCTGAGCCCCAGTCCGCTAGGGGAAAGCTGGCCATCACGACATCAAAGTCCTCGTTCCGAAGGCAACGCAGGCCATCTAGCGCGCTGGGAATCCTGGTGAGCGAAAAGCGTTGCTCATCGAGGACGTCAGGGGCCTCGGCGGCGATCCATAGAATTTTTGGTGTCACAATGAGCGTGTACCTCCGTCGTTCATCCATCGGCCAAGCGCGGGCAGGCTTTAAGTGAAAATGATCTTATTCCGTCGTCGTCGGATAGAGGTATTCCAGGGTAGTCTACCAACAGCCGAAGCGCGAATCGTGGATAATGATGCCCCGTCCCGATAGTTCATCCAGCAATTGGGCCACCGCCGGAGAAATCTCGCCATCTCCGGGAACGAGCACGGCCCATTCCAGGTCTTCGCGGTACTCTTTTGAACTGATGCGCCATTGATCGAGCTCCGGCGGGGTCTTTCGAGCGATCTGAATCAGGGACCAATGCCGGGCCAGTTCGAGCGCAGCAGCCCTGCCGGGTAGGGGTCCGCGTACGATGAAATGGTTGTCTCCGTGCACCAGAATGCCCAGCATGACTAGCCAAGTGACGCGGCAGCCGGCCGGCGGGTAACCATGAAAGTACAGAACCTGTTACTCTGGAAACTCGACAGCTAGAACGGAAACTAAGGAGAACCTCGATTGGCAGAAGTCCATATTCAAGATGGCGAAACGTTGGAAAGTGCGCTTCGGCGCTTTAAGCGCAAAGTTTTGCAAGAAGAAATTATCCGCGAGATCAAACGGCACTCATCTTACCTGAAACCCGGCGAGAAGAAGCGCGTAAAGGCTGCGCTAGCGCGTAAGCGAAATCGTAAGAAACGCTCACGCGACAGCGCGATTGAACCGAGTCGCTAGTTTAACGGCGAGTTCGATTTTGGACCGGGTAGTGTTCGCCCAGCCATTTCTCAATTTTTTCTTTTTGAGCAGCTAGCACTACGCGCTGCCATTGCAGCACGCCGGTACGTTCGCTGTACTCAGCCATAAGGTAAGAACCCTCATTGAGTACCTCGATAATGCCGTCCGTCTTTGCCCGTTTGAAGTGGAACGAAGAAAGTGTGGGATGGTGTTTTTGCATCTACCTACTAGGATACCAGATGCCCCTGCAGTTCACCTGAAACGTGCGGATGGGGGCGTACACTAATGGTAGGTTCAAAATGCCGGACGAGCCATTCATCGATTATTACCAGCTCATGCAGATCAGCCCGGCCGCGGAAGCCGAGACCATCCAGCGGGTCTTCCGGCTGCTCGCGAACCGGTACCACCCGGACAACCCGCAAACAGGCGACCCCGCCCAATACATGCGGGTCACGCGCGCCTACGAGATCCTGTCGAAACGGGAAACCCGCGCGGCCTACGATCTCGCCTACCAATTGCACAATACCCGGGCGCTCAAGGTATTCGAGCTGAAGGAATTCGCACCCGGTATCGATGGCGAGCGAAACCGGCGCATGGGAATCCTTTGTTTGCTCCTCAACCGCCGGCGCTCAAACCCGGAGGCGGCGGGTTTGTCGATTCTGGACCTGGAAAATCAGACCGGTTTCCCTCGCGAGCATCTCCAGTTTACGCTGTGGTGCTTGAAAGAATCGGGGCTGATCCGCCAGGACGAAACCACCGATTTCGCCATTACCGGCGACGGCGTGGACTACCTGGAAAAGAACCTGCCATCCCATCAGATTCTGTATGAATTGATGAAGGCAGCCGAGCGGGGCGAGTCCGACCGGAGCGATCCGGACCTGGCAGCGCACAACACCGCGTGAGTCAAGTAAAGGAATGACAGAATCTTGCCGATGAAACTGGAGTGAGGATGCTCCAGGAACTGCGCGGCGAAATGCTCACCGTTCAGATTTTCATCTATTTGCAGCTCCTGGATTTTCTGACCACTTTGTTGGGCTTCCGCTTGGGAGCGTCCGAAGCAAGTCCCTTTATCCGAACCCTTCTTTACTTCGGACCGGCCTTGGGAGTAGCACTTTCCAAAGGAGTGGCCTTGGGGCTGGGCGCCTTTTGCATCTGGCGCAAAAAAACGCGCGTAATCAGTTGGATCAACTACTGGTATGCTGGCCTGATCGTTTGGAACTTGTGCGTCATCCTGCGGGCGCTCATGGCTTCCCGCATCGCCAGATAAAGTTGCTTCATCAACTCAAAAGCGGTAACGTTGTTCTGGAATGAGCTTCCCGCCAGTGGTCTTCCAGATCGTCCTCCTGCTCATGGTTGTGATCGCCGCAGTCTACGACATACGATTTCGCCGCATACCGAACTGGCTGGTGCTGACAGGCCTGATGCTGGGGCTGGGACTCAACACGTTTTGGTTCCAATGGCGTGGCGCGCGGGCTTCGCTGATGGGTATCGGACTCGCGTTCCTGATTTATTTCCCGCTCTACTTGCTGCGCGGCATGGGAGCGGGTGACGTCAAACTGATGGCCGCCATCGGAGCCATCGTCGGGGCAGCCAACTGGTTCGGTATTTTCATCGTCTCTTCGCTGCTCGGCGGAGTTGTCGCGATAATTTTGCTACTTTCTCGAGGCAAGCTGCTCAACTCGCTCTGGAACATCGGCTTTCTGTTTCAGAGACTATTGAGTCTTAAGGCGCCCTATGCACGGGAAGAACTGGACATATCCAGCCCTAAGTCGATAAAGCTCCCGCACGGCGTCGCGATCGCCGGCGGGTCGGTGATTTTTCTGGCTACCGCGTGGATCTGGGCACCGAGATAACTTGAGATGCGCCCCTCATCGCAGCCCGTTCAGCTTCGGACCATCGTCTGGATTATCGCTGTCCTCGCAGTAATCCGGTTGTGGGTGATGCCACTCTGGAATAGTTTTTGGCTGGATGAAACACTCACGGTGTGGGCCATTCGCGGCGGCTTCTGGAAAATCTTTCAGGTGGTTCCATCCACGCCAGAGTCCATCGCGTTTTGCGTAGTGGAGTGGCTAACTGGTCGTCTCGCAGGCTTACACGAAGCGACCCTTCGCCTGCCCTCGCTCGCTGCTGCTATTGGAGCACTATACATCTATTATCGTCTCGGCGTTGAATTCATCGATCGCTCAGCGGGACTCAGCCTGGCTGCGCTCTACATCACTCTATACGAGGTAGCAATCGAAGTTCCGAACGCGCGACCATATTCCGTAGCCTTACTAGCTGAGTCCGCTGCCCTGCTTTGGCTGCTGCGCTGGCTTCGTGATGGCCGCCTAAGGGACGGGATCCTGTGGATGACCTGTGCGGTTGTGGCCGGCCACTTCCATCAGTTTTTCTTGACGGTCCTGCCTTTGGAGGCCGGATTTGTTCTCTGGCACGTATATCGACGACCATGCGTGAGGACGTGGCAACTCGTAGTCTGTGGCCTGACTGGGATAGCACTTTCCGCACCGGCTATCCCGCAACTCCTGTCCATTTCACGGCAAGCAAGAACTCTGTCCTGGGCGCCGCAGCCAGCCTTCCTTGACCTCTTCCTAGCCGTAACTCCGATCTACGTACTGCCGGTGGTGGCATTGCTTGTATTACTGGAGTGGTTCGAAGGAAAACACCTGCGTTGGGTCGCAGCATCCCAGCCCAGCGATGCCGTGGCGCTAGGGTCCCTCCTGCTTTTCGTTCCAACGGCCATCGCCTTTGTTCTATCTCGTTTCACGGAGGTTCACGTATTTCACGCGCGATGGTTGCTGCCGACAGTGCCTGGCGCCATATTGTTGTGGGGCTGGTTGCTGCATCGGATCGATTCTCCGTTTATAAGACAGATGTCGCTGGCCGGCGGATTGGTCGCATCCATTGTCGTCACAGGAGGTCTCTCCCCCGTTCCGGATTACCGCCAGGAGGACTGGAGGTCGGCCGTTCAGAGCCTTCCGGACTCGGGAGCCATGCTCGTGTACAGCACATTCCCGCAAGCGCGGCGCTTGGATTCACTCCAGCAACCAGAGTCATGGAGCTACTTAATGGCGCCCGTTCTCGCATATCGACCCAACGTTCAACCGGAAGATACTTTCGCAATGCCGTTCGATTTTGGCCCAGCGGGACAAGAATATATGGAGCGGCTGATTACCACCCGGATAAAACCGCGAGACAGCGTGACCATATTGACAAGGCAGTCTTTTGCAGGACCCGCGTGGGTCTCCTGGGTATCCGATCGGCTTGAACGGGCAGGCTTCCGGCAGATTCGCCGCTCGGCATACGGCCGTGTTCACGTTGAGGTGTTTCAGCGCTTCTCGCGGTAGGGCATCTTCCACCAGACCGGGACTGAATCAAGCTGCTGCCTTACCAGCTTCTCGCCAGGATGTGCCACGGTCACGCAAATCTGATTGCTNNGGCTCATAGTCTGCAAAGTCAAAGCATCGCCCGATGCACACGCGGTCGATCATGTGCTGCAAAGCGGGAACAAATAGACGGAAATCCCGGACTGTAGCTACTACACGCGCTCCCGGCGGCAAGGTCGCGATCGCTTGAGTCATATTGGCTTCGACGGAATTGAGAGCGCGTTCATCCACGTAAGTGAACGAGAAAAACAGAACCAACAGGGCGCCGCTGATTGCGCTTTCCAGCACGTGCATGCGCACAGGAGCGAGGACAGCGCAGAAAAGGACTGCCGAAAGAAGGGAAAGCCGGACGACAACGTACGTTAGGCTGGCACTGTAGAGAGGCAACCAGATCGCGTCAGGCATGAAGAGGCATGCGGCTGCGTTCAGCACCAGCAGTTGGAAAGCAATATCTTCCGTCGTCCTGGGCGACGTTTCGAAGCGCCGGACAAGCAACAGTATCGACAGGCACAGCAGCGACGCTCCGAGAAACACATACTTCATCCCGTACGTTAGGACCTGGTCAGCGCCCAACAGCGAACCTATCCGCAAGCCCGGCACCCAGCGGGATGCGACGTTTCTGGCCAAAAATAGCGCGCTACCCGCGATGCAAGCAAGGCCAATCGCGGCGAGCCACCACCGCCGAGACGGCTGCAACCGGCGAGCGATCCACACATACCCGATTACGCCGATCGCCCATAGGCAGGCAATGGAGTGCGCTGTGTAAGCGATCGCTAGCAAAGGAATCGCAAGCAGACGAAGCCGGGGAAGGTTCTGCCAAACCAACGCAATCGCGCATGCGGAGATTCCAACAGCAAGGTAAAAGTTGAAAAACCCCATGCGGAATACTGCGCCGTAGGCCGCGATTGCCAACAAGGGAGCCGCGGTCCAGGCCGGACGGCCGGCCACCACGGAGGCTAGTCTGAAGCAACCCCAAAAGAAGACCTGGACGGCCAACAGCACGGCAACTCGCTCGGCAACCAACACACTCCCGCTCTTCATCAAAAAGCTGAGCAAGTAATCGAACAGGACGTTAGTGAACTGCGGGGCAAGGTAGAGGCCAGGCAGTTGGCTTGCTGATACTAGGTTCGCCAGCCATGAGTTATACAGATGACTGGAGAGATCACCAGCCTGAATGTGCGGCTGCCATACGCATGGAATCGCAATCAACAGAGAGACGATTGCGTAAGGAGCGAATCGCCTGGGAAAACCAGCGTTCGGAGCCTCCGCGGTCCCCTGTGGACTGCCGCTCATAACGCCGGCGTGTCCGGCATCTATCGAAGGGTCCTGCGTTTCCGGCGCCTGATGAGATACAGCACCAGGATTACTCCAGCCGCAATCCAAAGGATTGCCGAAATCATTGTATTACTCATCGTGTAGAGCTCCTCTTCCTAACCACGGTATTGACGCATCATCGGGAACAGATACTTGAACACTTGCAGCAACCCAGGCCCGGCCGCAACCAGCAGCATGGCAGGCATAATAAAGAAAAAGATCGGGAAGACAAGTTTAACACCAACCTTACCCGCCCGTTCTTCCGCTTGCTGGCGCCGGCGCACGCGCAGGAAGTCGGAATGAACGCGAAGAGACTCCGCCATACTGGTTCCGAATTTATCGGTCTGGATTAAAATTGCAACCAGCTTGCGAAGTTCTGGCTCGCCGGTGCGATCCGCCAGGTTTCTCAATGCGTCCGCGCGGCGCTTGCCCGCCCGCATCTCCAGATGAAGCAGCCCCAGTTCCTCGCTCAGGTCCTTGTGAGTCACGGCCAATTCGCGAGCGACGTATTGAATAGCTTGGTCCAATCCTAGTCCAGCTTCGACGCTGACCACCATAAGATCCAGGGCATCCGGCAAAGAATAGCGCAGTTCCTCCCGACGCTTATCCACCAGGCGCTCGACATAGAGAAGTGGGCCGAAGTATCCGGCCAAGCCTGCGGCAATCACCAGCACAACCCGCAGAATCGAATTGGAGGTGATCTCGGTGCGAAGGATGAATGCCAGGATCACCAGCGTAGCGAACAGTAGGAGCCTGACTCCGTATAAGACCGCGACGGCGCCATCCCAGCGGATACCAGCGGCCACCAGTTCGTGCTTCGCGTCACCCAAATCCTGCGTTGAGATCGGAAGTTTTTCTCCGATTTGCCGGAGCAAGGTCACCAGCAATCCCGGGGCATCCTCGCCCGCTCCCTCGATCATCGGTTCACCGAGAACGGGCCCGCCGAGTTGCTCATAGACTCTGCCCGGTTTCGCGTAGCGGCGGTATCCGAAGATGGTGATGGCCGTCATCAGCGCCACGAACAATCCGAGAGAAATAAGCGCAGCCATGCCGTTCTCCTAGATCTTGATCCGGATGATTTTCCGGATGAAATAATAGCCGAGAAATTGAGACACGATAGCGGCTAGAATCATATATTTTCCGTCGGGATCTCGGGCCATGCCTTGCAGGTAGCCCGGGGCCACGAAGAGCATGATCACCATCAGCGCCATCGGCATTACTGTGAGAATGCCCGCTGTCAGCCGGCCGTGCGCGCTGATGGCCCGGACCTGGCCTTTCAGGCGGACACGCTCACGGATTACGTATGCCAGCCGCAACAGGATCTCGCTCAAGTTGCCGCCGGTCTGCTTCTGCAGCATCACGGACGAGGCGAAAAAACGCACATCCACCAGGGGAAAACGGCGCAGCATATTCTCGAAAGCTACTTCCATCGGCGCGCCCAAATTCTGCTCATTGAACAGCGTGCGGAACTCCTGTCCCAGCGGCTCCGGGGACTCCGCTCCCAGCATTTCGAGACCCACCGAGAATGCATGCCCCGCGCGCATGGATCGCGCCAGGAAATCCAGCGCCTCCGGAAATTGCTCCTCGAATGCCGCCATGCGCCGCTGTCGCTTGAATCGGACATACCCGTAAGGAAGGGCCCCCAGCGCCGCCCCGAAAAGCAGGCTGCTCAAAGGCCAGAACACAAACAGGTTTAGCCACCAGCCCAGAATGATTCCGGCCGCCGCCCCACTCCCCATGGCGATCATCAACTCGTTGACGGACCAGTTCAACCCGGACTGCATCAGAGCATTCTCCAAAGTAGTGGTTAGGTTGAGGCTGGCCGCCAGGCGCTGTAGCAGGTTATCGGGATTGGGTGGATCCAGCAGGATGTTGCTTTCTTCTTCCCGCCGCGGTTTGCCTTCCAGAGTGCGAAGAATGCCGGTGACCTGCTTCTTGCGTTGTGATTCCAGAAAGTGCAGTCCCGCAGCGGTCGCAACCAGCGCGATGGCCAGGATGCAGAAGAACAGGAAAAACAGCAAAGGCGGCATAGACTGTCCTTATACGATGTCCACCAAGGTCTGAAAAGCCGAGGCCGGGACATGCAGGCCAGCGGCCTTCAGCCGGTCGTAGAATTTGGGACGAATCCCGGTAGCTCGGAACCGCCCGGTGACGCGTCCGGATTCGTTGACGCCGGTCTTTTCGAAGACGAAGATGTCCTGCATGGTGATCTGTTCGCCTTCCATGCCGACGCACTCGGTGAACGCACTGATACGGCGGCTGCCGTCGCTGAAGCGGGCAATTTGGACAAATACGTCGATGGCGGAGCTGACCTGTTGCCGGATGGACCGCACGCCCATGTTCGAGTTCGCCATACCCACCATAACCTCTAGCCTGCTCACCGCATCTCTGGGGGAATTGGCGTGAATGGTGGTGAGCGATCCGTCGTGGCCTGTGTTCATGGCCTGCAGCATATCCAGCGCTTCTTCGCCACGAACCTCGCCCACGATTATGCGGTCCGGGCGCATACGCAACGCATTGATGACCAACTGGCGAATGCGAATGGCCCCGATGCCTTCTATATTGGGCGGCCGGGTTTCCATGCGCGCCACGTGAATCTGGTCCAGCTTGAGTTCGGCCGCGTCCTCAATGGTGACAATGCGTTCGTCTTCAGGAATAAACGCGGACAGCGCGTTCAGTAGAGTGGTCTTGCCGGCGCCGGTGCCACCCGAAATCAGAATGTTTAGGCGGGCCTTGACGCAAGCTTCCAGAAGCAGCAGTATGCCAGGAGTGAGCGTGAGATTGTTCACCAGGTCTTGGCCTCGCAATGGGTCGCGGCCGAAACGGCGTATGGAAAGCAAGGGTCCATCCACGGCCACCGGCGGAATCGCCGCGTTGACGCGCGAACCATCCGGAAGGCGCGCGTCCACAAGAGGCGACGATTCATCCACGCGCCGTCCGACGCGTGAAACGATCTTTTCGATAATGCGGAGAAGGTGAGCGTTATCCTTGAACACTACGGGCGTGCGGTATAGTTTGCCGGCGCGCTCCACAAACACCAGCGCGGGAGTGGTAACCAGGATATCGGAAATTGTTGGATCGGCAAGCAACGGTTCGAGTGGACCCAGACCGAATACCTCATCCAGGACTTCTTCGATCACGCGATCCTTTTCGGTAATGCTGAGCGGCGCCCGTTCTTCTTCCACCAGCCGGGCCACCGCCGCGCGTACTTCATTACGCACGCGCTCACTGGCCACCGAGGATAGCGCCTCCAGATTGATTCGATCCAGCAGCTTTCGATGCAGCGCAAACTTCAGCTCCTGGTATTCGGGCGTGTACGATTGAGGATCAAAAAGGCGGCCAACCCAGCCCGCCTCTTGTCGCATCAATTGCACTGTTCTAGCAGTTGCCATATATGTATTTATCCAAACATCGAGAATTTTTTCTTCGGATCGCTTACGCCCACAATGCTCATCGCGAGGCGCGTAAAATGTTTGCCCAGCCCGCTTCCGCGGCCCAGGAGCTTGCCTTCCGAGTAGCTCTCGTTCAGGGCCAGATAGTCACTCGGTATAGATGTGTACACCGGCGCGCCCAGCATACTTTCGAGCTCCTCGAGCGTCACATCGAAGCGTTTGGGGGCACGGTTCAGGAGCAGATGCAGGCGATTCTTGCCGTATCCGCTGTCCAGGAGTTTTTGTACGATCAGCTTGGCCTGATGGAGCGCCGGCACTTCCATCGTGGTCACCAGAAACAGATCGTCCACTTCCTCGATCGCGGGAGTAGAAGAAGGGCTCAGGCTCCGCCCCAGGTCCAGCACGATCCAATCGTATTGAGTGCGAACAAAGCTGAGAACGAACCGCAATTGTTCCGGCTTGAGCGCGAGCCGCGACGCTGGGAGCGGCGCGCTGATGATCTCCAGGCCGCTGATGCCGTTCGAGACCAGCGCTTTCCAGTAGCTTTCATCCAGGCGCTGCGTGTTCCGGACCGCGTCCGAGATAGAATACGGAGATTTCGTTTTCAGCAGAAATCCAACCATGCCGGCATCGAAATCGAGATCCGCCAACAGCACTTTGCCCTTGCTCTGGGCCGGTAACTCCACCGCCGTGTGACAAGCGATGGTGGTAGCGCCGCAGCCCCCTTTGGCGGACATGAAACCGAGGGTGTGGCCACCCCGGCGGACGGCCTGAGTAGTGTTCCTGCGCTCGTTCCCGATGCGTTCCAACGCCGCGCGCAGAGCGTCTCCGAACGGGGGATACAAGTATTCAGCCGCGCCGGCGCGCATTGCATTCAGGATCACGTCCGTGCCGGCTACCGTGTTCAGCGTCAGAACAAATGGCGCCGCAGCGGTGGAGCGCATGCCCCGGATCACCTGATCCAACGGCTCGCGCAAGCCGGAAATGTCGACGAACATCACCTCCGGGCGCATGCGGTCGATTTTTTCGAGCAACACGCTCAATTGCCCGATTTCGGATTGCTCCAGAACCACGCGGACCGGCAGGTCTTGCAAATTGGCATGCAGTTCGTCCCAAAGCTCCTTGGTTTGAACTACGATGCCGGCCGTTAGCGGATACACAACAAGCTCCTCTTGTGGGCACCGATCGGCAGAGGCTGCTCGAAAACCAAGGCACCGACTCCCTTACGGTCGCGGTTCGGTAAGTGGCTGTAAACACCGAACGCCGATTCTGAACCGCGACCGTAAGGGAGTCGGTGCTCCAAAGATTTTTCACGGCAGGATACCATCCTGCCCCACAAACCGAATCTCACGGCTTTGCTCCCGTTGGCTGAGGATTGGCCGGGGGAACCGCAGGCTGCGCCGGATTCGATACAGGCTGCGTGGCAGGCGGCGTGGCAGGAGCCGGCTGGGTGAGCATGGGTACGAACTGGATCACCGGCGCGGTCTGCTGCTGGTTGGTGGGTTGTGGCGCGCGCTGCAGTTGTATCAACTGTTCAACCGGGATGGTCTCTTGCGGCGGATGAACCGGTACCGGACCGGTTGTCTCCATACCGGGTGTATGCATTGGGACACCGGGAGTGTTCGGCGCCATGAACTTCCTGGGGAAATTGAGGTCCGGCACTTTCTGGCCAGCCGGCAGCGGGCGGACGATTTCCGGCGTCACGATCACCAGCAGCTCCGAGTTTGTCTTTTGCAGGTTCTTCGAGCGGAACAGTCTTCCGAAGAACGGTATGTCTCCCAGGCCTGGAATCTTGCTCAGTTGCTCAGTGACGCGGTTGTCCAGCAGGCCAGCGATGGCAAAGGTCTGTCCGGATTCCAACTCGATCTCGGTGGAAACGCGGCGCGTGGAGAGGCCGGGAATGGTGGTGCCCTGGAAGGTCAGGCCATTCGTAAAATCGAGCGTGCTTACTTCCGGCGTCACCTGCAGCCGGATGGTTCCGCGCGGTGTGACCGTGGGAGTAAAGTTGATGCGAACGCCAAATTCACGGAATTGAATGGTGACCGCGCCCAACCCGGCGCCACCACCTTGAAGCGTGGGAAACGGAAATTCACCGCCGGCCAGAAAACTTGCGGTCTTGTTGTTTAAAGTTAGGACGTTCGGCTCCGCCAGGATTTGCAGCCAACTTTGAGCTTGCAGAGCCTCGATGGTCGCGCCCAGGTTGAGGTCGGGGCGGAAGAAGAAAATGTTCAGAGCGTTGGTCAGGCTGAACGTGGATTGGCCGGCAGTGCTGCTGGTCCCGGTGCTGCTGGCACCCCCGTTGCTGTTCAACTGTGGCTGAGGCGGAGTGAACTGCCCGGTGGAAACCGAGCCGATGGTTCCGGTCGCACCGTTGCTGAAAAAGTTCAATCCCAACTGCTGCGAATAGGTGCGGTCCACATCGACGAAGCGGACTTTGATCAGGATCTGGGCTTCCACCGGAGGAACCTTGACGCGCAAGAGGTTCACCGGCTTCCCGAGCGCGCTTGCAATCAGCACTGCACGGTCCGCGCTCATAAGATCGTTCACGGTTCCACGCAGGAATGGCACGTTGTCCTCCATCGAAATGGCGACCTTCTGATCGCCCATCTCGGTGCGAAGTTCCCGATTGATGTTGTCCACCCGCGCGGAGCTGGCTTGCACGATAAGATCGAAGATCAGACGATTCCCATTTTCCTGCCAAACGATCAAGCTGGTTTCACCGGCCGCCTTGCCGTTCACCAGCACTTCCCGTGGAGTGGTTGCAATCGCCTCCGCGACGGTTCCGTTTGCGACGGAAACTCGTTGGATGATGGTGGGGCTATCCACCAGCAGCGACTTGCCGACCGTGACATAGAGCTCACGCGCCGCGGTGGGCGGTGCTGGAGACACAGACTGCTCGGCTGGATTCTGAGCGCATAACAACAGCGCTGCCGCTAGAAACGAGAATGACCTACTGAATGAATAAGACACTACCGTTTACCCTCATCCGGCTTGAACTTGGTTTCCGCTCGCGTGGTGCCGGTGATCACCTCAACCGTGAGCGGAACAACCACCTTGGGGGGTGCGGCCACTTGCGCGACCACCGGCTTGGGTGGTGCTTTCGCCACTGGCTTCCCAGCAGGCTTTGGCAGGGGCGGCCTGGATTGCTGAGGCAAACCGGTTTCGCCAGTGAACAGGTTTGAGACAGCCGTGCCGGGCGTCGTGACAGTCTGCGTGTCCAAGGGATTGCGCAACACCAGTTGGATCCGCATTTCGCTGCTGGCCAGGCTCAGCGTCTCGGCCTGCTGAGGAGTTACCAGCAGATTGACCACAGGGACGCTGACGGGTTTGCCCTCAGCGTCTTTCTGCATATCCTGTCCCGCCGAAAGCACTTCCATATTTTGCAGCAGCGTCTTCGATACCGTACCGAGTCCGTTCGAGCCGCCGGGAGGCGTGCCGGCAATCAGGACATCCACCCGCGCTCCGGGCCTCACAAAACCGGATACACCGCCGACGTCGTTTACGCGAATACTGACAGCTCGCATGCCGGGAGGAATAGTCGCCGCCAGGCCGCCGCCGGCGCCTTTGGCCGCCAAGCGCGTCTCGAGGATCGGCTCGCCTTCGTAAATTGTCGCCACCACGCCGCGCCCGATTGCATCGGAGCCGGCGCCGAGAGCGCCCTTGGGTTCCGGATCGTTCCAATCCACCGTTTTTACGTCGGAATCCTTGAGGAGGGTTCCGATTTCGAGGTTACGGCTAGCCACTACCACTTGCGCGATGGCTGGTTTCGCGCTGGTGGACAGCTTGGTCACAATCAACCGGTAGAGAACCCAGCTTGCGACCGCCGAGATGACGAGCGCAAAGGCGAGAACAGACAAAAGACGCTTGTTCACTTTATTAACTCCCTGAATTAGCCGCCGCCAACCGGTTGTTCGCAGCGGACCAGATGCTATTGACGCTGCTACTCATTCCCATAAACATAGCGGCTCCCGCCAGCGCGACGAACGCCAGCAGCAGCGAATATTCAATTAAATCCTGGCCGGTTTCATCGCTGATAAACCGGCCGAAACTCCTGGTCGCCATGAACCCCTCGCAACTGACAATGCAAGCAATACACCAGCAGCCAGCGTAGCTCCCGCCACCTGGCCGCCAGCCGCGACGATGTCGCTGCCTCCCGAGCTGTCGACTCTTAGTCTCAAAACCCGGGTGGAAACCCGAGTAGCTTACTGTCCAGCCGCCGATATTGCGGCGGCGTTGAGCCGCGAGTTTGTGATGTTCCAGATGCCGGCGATGCTGCCTCCTGCGTTGATGAACAGAGCCGCGGATGCCAAAGCCACAAAGGCCAACAGCAACGTATACTCGATCAGGTCCTGGCCTTGATCGTCCTTCAAAAATTGTTTCAGAATGGTCACGCGTTACACCCCTTTCGGTTGTTTTACCGCGACCATCTTTCGATCGCGGTGTACTGCTTTCGTGATCTCGGGATCACGCTCCTTCCCGCCGGATATACCGGCGGAAACCTGTTGACTCTCCGCCGCCCGTTCCGGGACCGCCCGGAAAACAACGGCTACGGTGTCGTCATAAACTGTGCGCCAATGGCCAGACTGCTTGATTGCGCTGGCCAGCGCGGTCTTGGTGGATAGAACGATGGTGTCCACATTGTAGCGGCCGAGAGACTGCTCCCAGTCGTACTTGACGTTCATCACATCCAAGTATTTTTGCTCGAAGTCCTGTCCGTAGAAATCGCTCCGTCCGTCCACGAATACCTTGTGGCCAGGATAGAGCTGGTACAGCAGATAGTCGCCCCACTCGTCGTCGGTGAAGATTCGCGAGCCCGGGTCGGCGCGTAACAGGCTTAACACCTTGGTCGGGTATCTCTCAGGATCGTACTCGGGCTTCAACTTACCGGTGGCGTTTGGATTCGCGATCAGCAGCGCGACCACTACCGCCGTGGCCAGGCTTGCTAAGTGAAGCCTCCAATGCCGGTCGGTCGCGCCGAACTCCGCTGCTGTGGCCCTGAAGCCTCGAACGGCGCGCCGCAGCCAGGAGGCAACCTGGGCCTGCTCCAGCCCGCATAGCATCTCATAAAGCGCTTGCGCTACAAACGGCGCCACGACTATGGCAAATAGCGAAATGTTCCGCGCCGCGAACAGGGCCATATGCGCCCAGCCGGCCATGAGGACCAGCGGCACGAAGTCTCTGCGCTTTACCACGAACCACGCCGCGGCAAAGGCGCCGAGCAGGAGCATAGCCTCCAAATACAGCGCAACCGGGTGGTGGAAGCTGATGGACTGAAACTCGGCTATATTCTGTACGTGATACGGTTCGGAGAAGAACTGGTAAATGTGCGCGTGCAGATGGTAGGTGTAAGGGTTCACGATAGTCGCGAGAGCGCAAGCACAAGCCGTCACCGCGTACCGCATCGCCGATTGGAGCGCCGCGCGGCGATCTTCCGAATTCGCTGTAAACAGGGCGCGACAGAGCTCGCCTGCCGCGTATCCCGCAAGAACGATCAGCCCAACCAAGAATCCGCCGTGGAGATTTGTCCAGAGCACAAAAAACAATGGCAGCGCCCATAGCCAGCGCGTACGCCCTTCCCTGGCCCGATCCAAAACCATCAGCAGGATCACCGTGAACAACATGGTCACCAAGTGCGGGCGTGCCAGCCAATGGATCGACGATGCCGTGCAAGCCAGGAAGGTGACGCCTATGGCAACGAAAGGATTTTCACAATGCCGACGCACCAGCCGGAACAGCAGCGCAAATGTAAGGCAGATTACAACGATGCTCACGGTTACAACTGTGGCCAACCCCCCGTGCTGATACAACCACGCGGCCAAGACATCCCACAACCATTCCCAGGCGAACCAGGGTTGACCCGCCTTGGTGTACGAAAAAACGTCCTCATGGGGTACGCGGCCATTCGCCAGGATCCATTCTCCGGTGCGAATGTGCCAGCCGGTGTCGCCATCGCCCAGCATGGTCTTGGCGCCTTCCATGCGTGCGAACAAGAACACAATGGGCATCAGGAACGCCAGATCCGTCAAGGACGGAAGGAAGCGGACGATCGGGTTCGTTTTGTATTCCATCACATCACCGCCAACGAATCCTCAGGCATGCGAACGGGCTGCGCAGTGGCAAACTGGACACGCTCAAAACGGAGAGCCACAACCCACCCTTCCTTCTCTTCGCTGGCTCGAACCGCTACCGCCTTGCAGGCCAGGCATCGCTGCTTGAACTGCCGGTGTGCGGGCAGCGGAACCTCCGCCCACAAAGCGTCCCCAGGCTTCGGTACCAGCGCGGGATGACCGTTCGATGTCACCCGAATCAGGGCACCCGAGCGGCTCAGGTTTACGGTCATCCCCTCGATAAAGTGCTGACCGCCAATCGGTTGAACGCGACACCGCAGTTGGATCTCGAACCTCAGATCTCGCCTTCGCTCCATTATGGTACTGTAGTACCTGACTGTACCACCCCGCGTTATTCATACAAGATGAATTTGGATAACATGGTACTGTTAACGAAAGATATGGGTCCAGAACGTAGGTCCCCGTCCCTTGATTGACCGGCATCACCTAGGTACAATACCTTAGAACAAGTGTACGGTTGAATGTTCGCCCGAATCAAGTGTGATTGGTGACGCGCGTGGGTGACCTACGTATGTTAGGTGGCGAGATTTGATTTCCCTGACTGTATACACAAGCGAGCCTTTGAACTCCATTGCATTGGAAGTTCTATTCCGGTCGTCGGAGGACATTTCCCTACTGCCGGTGGCGAGCGATGTAACCAATCTGCTCTCTCAGGTTCGTTCCCTCAAACCCCAGGTGGTCTTGCTCGCTGTAGACACCAGCGTGGATTGGGGATTGCTGAACAAGTTGCGGGAAGAAAGCCCGGACATCAAGGTTGTGCTGTGGCTGCACGAGATCACCCCCGAGCTGGCCTATCAGGCGATTGAATGCGGAGTGCGCGGAATTCTTCGGAAGAGCCTGGCGCCCGAAATGATCGTGAAGTGCGTCCGCAAGGTGCATGCCGGCGAGCTTTGGTTCGAGAAGGCCTTGACCCAGACCTTCCTCAGCGGGCGCACCATCAAGGTTTCCAAGCGCGAGGGCGAATTGATCACGCTGGTAACCCAAGGCTTGAAGAACAAGGAAATCGCGACCGTGATGGGCATCACGGAAGGCACCGTGAAAGTTTACCTTTCCCGCTTGTTCGGGAAGATTGGAGCCAGAGATCGTTTTGAGCTGGCACTCATTGGACTGCGCAACGCACCTAGCGGGATGGATTTCGGCAATGTCCCGGTTCGGACGCTGACGGGTTTCCCAGCAGGCCCCGCGGAGCCAGTCGACGCGACGCCGAAAAAGGCGCAATCGCAATCCACCCGCCTTTTCTTCGCGCGCGCCGCGCATTAAGCTGTTGCACGCGTGCGCGTCCGGCTCAAATGGAACAACGGGCAGCGAGATGTTGATCTTCTGTTCCAGGGCATTCCCGAAAAAGCCCTGTGGGCTCCCTTCTCGTTTTCGATGTGCATGCAGACGCTGGTGGTGGGCCTAGCCGTATCGTATTTGCACTTCCTCGCGCTGTTGCCGCCCGATTCGCTGTTTGAGATTCGGAGGGACCGCGTGCTCGATCTCAGCAGCGACCCTATGGAGGATCACCCCCTAGTCGCCCCCAATCTCGCAGCGGATCATTCAGCCAGTTCCGAGCGGCATCCGCAGCCTTCTCGCCGCGCTCCAGCGAGCACGGCAGCAAACCCAACCGTGACACCTGCGTCGCTCCCCGAGCGAGAGTTCAGAATGCCGGCAGTGCGAACCAGGCGAGCCGTCCAGCAGACGCTGGTCCAAATGGATTTGCCGCCCACCATGGATATTCATCAGCAGCTTCGCGTTCCTTCCATCGTGATGATGGCTTCGACACCGCACCGGATGGCGCCGAAACCGTTCGTAGCGCCTCCACTGCGGAAGAACACGATGGAGGTTCCAAGCCACGTGGCGCTGGAGATGCGTCCTCCGATTCTGGATGTCCGGGCCGGATACGCCAAGACTCCGGAAGTTTTGAAGGATACGACTCCCCGGCTGGCCGCACCAGTAGGAGCCGTTGCACCGGTGGCCAGCAATCGCGAACCCGTGGAGGCCAAGCCGGCCGCCGCCACCGTAACTGGAAACGCGGCTGACCCGCCCAACATCATTTCTCTGCCGGACCGGCCCATCCCGGCGGCGTCAGCCATTGTCTTGCCTCCTTTGAATCAGGTTTCCGGACGAGACACGGCATCGGGCACAATTGGCGCTGGCGATGGTGCAGGTGGCGTGGTTGCAGCGCCCCCGCGCAGCGGAGCGGGCGGGAAGACAGCCAGCGACGCTTCCGGCAATTCGCCGGCAGCGCGAACGCCGGGAGCAGGGATGGGCACGGATCACGCGGGGAACACCGCAAGCGTCGCATCGGGCTCCGGAACAAAGCCGAGCGCCGGAGTAACTGTTAGTGGTGCTGGCAGCGGCGCGTCATCGACGGCCGCCCGGGTTCCAACACGGTTAATCCGCCCGCAGAGCGGCACCTATGAAGTGGCCATCGTGCAATCGTCCGGCGTGGTGCCGGGATCGAATGGCCTGCTGAAGGGCAAGCCGGTCTACAGCGTGTACATTCCAGTGGGGACCGGCAAGGAGTGGATCCTTCAATATTGCCTTCCGGCGGACGACGCGCAGCCCGCCGCGCGATCGCAGGTGGTGCAGCTCGGGAACATCACGCCGATCACGGCGCCCTATGCATTCTCAATCATCGGTCCGGCGATTCAGTTCCGGCCGGGCGCGCGTTACGCATTCATTCATGGATTTGTGAACGCATCCGGCCGATTCGAACACCTGGCCGAAGCGAGCGACCAGGAGATCGAAAACATCGCGGCGGTGCTGGAAAGCCTGGGGCAATGGGAATTCCGTCCGGCTACGAAAGACGGTGTGCCGGCGATGGTGGAGATACTGCTGTGCATCCCGAACGCGGCGTGAGAGCTATAATGACGGAAAGTATGGTGCCAGCATTTCCTCCAAACCGGCGCCGATCGGGAAACTCAATCATCGAGCTGACGTTCATGATGCCGTGGTTGCTGTTTTTGTTTGTAGGCGTGTTCGATGTTGGCTTTTATTGCTACGCGCTGATCGCGACGCAGAATGCGGCGAGAGCGGCGGCGGTGCATAATTCGATCAGCAAGACGGCGGCAACCGATCCGGATTTCTCGGGATGCGGTATTGTGATCGCAGAGCTGCAGTCCACGCCGAATGCGAGAAGCCTAGGCCTTTGTAACGCTGGGCAAATCACTACGACTTCCCAATCGACCAAAGTGGCCCTCACCCAAGTATTGCAGGTCGAGTCAGATTACTGCCCGTCGCAAAATCCCAATGCCTCCTGCCCATCCATACCAACCGGTACCGACGCAGCGCAGGTTGTCGTAACTTACCAGACGACCCTTCTAATCCCGATCCCAGGATTGTTGCCGGGACAGTTGACGATCAAAAGAACTGCGCTCATGCAGGTGAATCCATCGGCGGATTTCTAAGATGCAGAAACGCAAACGACACGGGCGAGGCAACGCGACCATAGAGTTCACTCTCGTGGGGATTCCGTTGGTCTTCGTGCTGATCTCAACCATCGAGATGGCACGAGGCATGTGGATTTACCACACTCTCGCCTACGCGATAAAAGAAGGCACCCGCTACGCGGTCGGGCGAGGTCAGAACAATTCGAGTGCCAGCCACGCAACATACCAGGGCGTATGCCAAGCAATTCGTCAGGCAGGCACAGGTCTTCTGCCGGAGGATCTAACGCTGACGTTTCACTCCGCCACCGCCCCTGATCAAATCTGCACGGCGGACGGGGCCAGCTGTCCAACCGGCCCGTGGCCCCCCAGTTCAACAATCGACGACCAGCCAGGACAGACCATATCGATAACTGGCTTTTACCCATTCGTGTCTGCCATATCGATGTTCTGGCCTGGCGCTGGCCCAGGGATGACCTTTACACCTCCTCCTGCACAAGCAGCCTGCAGCAACAAGGTGGGGTTCTGTCTTCCGGCCTCCTCGATGGATGTGATGCAGTTCTGATGGAACACAGAACGAAGCTGAGACGCGGGCGTCGAGGACAAGCTCTCTTACTTGTCACACTGTCGCTATTCGCAATGTGTGGGTTGCTTGGGCTCGCCGTGGACTTGGGATGGTCGTACTTCGTTAAGAAGTCGGCCCAAGGTGCATCTGACGCCGCAGCGCTCGCCGCGGCGTAT
The DNA here is from genome assembly GCA_003166875.1 of Bryobacterales bacterium. Lineage (GTDB taxonomy): Bacteria > Acidobacteriota > Terriglobia > Bryobacterales > Bryobacteraceae > Palsa-89. The sequence continues at coordinate 27,959 of PMUN01000159.1, forward strand.
CAGGCGCTAAATGCCAACGGCGAGACAGTCACCCCTTTTCCTTCTCCTGGGGCTCCAAATGGCAACTGTGATCTGGGTGGCAACCTTCAGGTCGGCTGCCAATATGCTGAACAAAATGACTTCAGCCCAGGCGGGCACGGCGGGCGCCAGAAGATCAACGTCAGGGACGGGCTAGGCCAGTTGATTCGCCAAGACGGAACCTTCGTCCCCGGCTGTCCGGCCCCAGGTACTTCAGGCTGTGTTGAATACTGGGTAACTGTCCGGACCGTCGAAGCGATACCTCAGTTGTTCTCCGCAGTCCTCGGCAACACAACCGGACTGTCGAGCGCCGTCGCTACCGCAGCTGTCGTCCAGGCGCCCGTGAATGGGTCTTTGATCACTCTGAACCGCAGATTTGATACAAGCCCCGCTGGTACAGGGATAGATGTGACACAGCCGGTCAATGCTCCTTTGGGGATTGTCGCTTCCTCAGATCTGGCTGGTGCGATACCGACCAGCGGAATGGCGGGCCCTATCTTCGCCAGGAGTCCTGTGGCGAATCCCGGTCTGCCCGACGGGCCGCAGTTCCTTGATCCCCTCCGGGGGTATGGACAGCCGCCTCTGCCAGTCCTGAAGGCCGGCTCCCACGCATGCAACCTGTCGGATTCAGGCCCAGAGTGCGTTTACGCGGTGGCAGGGGGCATTCTTAACAACACCATATGTTACAACGGCACCACGTTCTCCCAGGGCGGCCAAAACGTCGTACTTCCATCCGGGACCTACTACCCGGCTCAGTTGCCCCCCCAACTATGCCCTGGCGGCCCGCCTAACCCTATTCGGGGAGCCCTCAGCATCGCGGGCGGTGCTTCCGTCACATTTTCGAACGGCGCCTTTGGCAGTTTCCTCTTTTTCGGCGGACTCACCGTCTCCGGTCAAATGAAGATGGACCCCGGGGAATACGTGGTCGTGGGAGGTCAGTCGCTGCAGGTAAGCGGAGGCAACGCGGGCATCGCCAATACCGGTAACGCAGGTGCGGGGGAAATAATTATCCTTACCGGATCGAGCAGTGCCTTCACATCCAATAGCGACAACAGCGCAATCACAGGCAATGTGAACAAGGACCTCTATCCAGGGCTCATGAACTTAATCAATGGCCCCAACAATGCCAATTCGCTCTCCTTGGTGGCGTTGGCACAATCGGGAGCGCTCGCTTTCGGGCCGGCTAACATCCAGGTCGGCTTGGGAAACGGGACGTCCGCGACTCCGAGTGGCCTGAACCCGAGTGCCCTGAGTTCCCTCAGCGCTCCCTATCCCGCTAATCTGCAGCCCTTCGGCGGCATCGTACTTTGGCAAGACCAGGCAAACTCAACATTGCAGTACGCGGCCGACGGCAACGTAGCACTTTGCGGTGGCGGCATTAACAACCCCGCATGCCCACCTAAATACCCGGCAACACCCAATTCACCGCCGCAGTTGGCTCTTCCGGGGGCCGCGCTCGGTCTCATCGGAACCATCTATCAACCGCGCGGCGCATGGATTATCATCAGTGGCAGCTCGGCGCTCAGTGGATCGCTGCAGATCATTACAGGCGCGGTGACGAGCGGCTCAATCAGCATTGCTCAACCGCCTACCATCCCTCTTCGGCGCCGGATCGTCGCGCTGATCGAATAGCGTTCACCGCTGCTCGCCCCGGAAAGCGCCTCAATAGTGGCCTATTTCTCATGAATTGCCCGACCAGCGCGCCGCCATTGTGGTACAGTTTTCTAACGCACCGTAGTAATCTGAGTCTGAAACGCCTCGACGTGGGAACCACTTTTCGCACAATCTTGTTGGGTCTATTTTCGTGTCTCGCCGTTAGTGCGGCCACATTCGGAACCGTTGTGGTGATCGGCGGTCATGCATCGGATCTCGCGCTGGATGAGAGTCGCGGGCTGCTGTATATTGCGAATTTTGGAGGCAGGCGTGTCGATGTCATGTCGACTTCCACTAACACGCTACGCTCGGCTATCACTGGCCTTCCAGGAGAGCCGGGGTCACTCGCGTTATCACCCGACCATCGATATCTGCTGGTTACAAACTACGATAATTGTTCGCCAGCTCCCGGCCTTTCGTGTGATTTCCAGACGCAACCAGGCACGGTCCCGCAGCTTACGGTGATTGATCTGGTTTCAAATGCGCGCCAAACTGTAAATATCCCGCCGGCCACTCCTTCAACTACCACACCGCCTACTACGCCTCCGTCGCCCAGCATCCCGCTTGCCATGGCATTCGGCGGCGGAAGCAAGGCGTTGCTCGTAACCAGCACCGCGATTTTCCTGGTGGATCCCACCACCAAGCCTCCCAGTTTCGTGCAACAAGCCTCGCCGGCCGTGGCGTTGACTGCAGCCCCACTGCCGACGACATTCGGAACATACCCGCCTCAGATCCTGCAAGCGTCAATTGGTGTGTCGGGCGACCAGCAGACCATCATCGTGCTGGCGCAAGGTTCCGTGACCACCAGTTCAGGAACCCCGGCCGCCGGCACACAGCTAATAATCAAGTACAACGTCGCGTCCGGCGCGCTGACCGCTGTCTCTGATACCTCGACCCCAACGCTCGGCCCGAGAGTGGTCAGCGTCGATCGCCATGGCGTCAACTTTGTGGCCGGCTGGTCGCTCTTCAACCAGCAGTATGTACTCTTGGCCGAGTTCCCTTATCCCACAGGGTCGTTAAATCTCGGGGGGCACGCCTACGACTACGTCCGCAATCTTATTTACGCGGAGATCCCTTCGGGCCCCCCCACTGAGCCGCCGGTTCTGCATATTGTCGACACGGACAACCTCACCGTTCGCGAACGAATCAACCTTCCTGAGAATCTCGCCGGCCGGTCCGTCTTTTCCAGCGACATGATCACGCTGTATGCGATCTCCGACAGCGGCGTGACTGTTCTGCCGATTGGTTCATTCGCGAGTGCGCATCGAGTTGCCGCGCAGGAGGAACAACTACAGTTCCTCACCAACAACTGCGGTAATGGCCTGCTCACACAGACGCTTCATATCAATGATCTGGGTGGTGGCCATGCGGACTTCACGCTCTCCGTACCGGCGAACACGAGCGGTATCCAGATCAGCCCGTCCTCGGGGACGACCCCGGCGCAGGTGACCATCCAGGTGGACCCCAGCGCCTTTAGCAGTCAGACCGGAACAACCGTTGTCCCGCTCAGCATCACGTCCAATGCGTCGGTGGGGATTCCGAGCCCGGTACGCCTCCTGATCAACACCAAGTCGCCGAACCAACGCGGCATTGTCCATAGCCTCGCCGGAGAGATCGTGGACATCTTGGCGGATCCGACTCGTCCCAGAATGTATGCCCTCCGGCAAGACCGCAATCAGGTGTTGCTGCTGGATACCGCGACCTTCAATCAGATTGGTGTGCTGCGCACTGGGAACACTCCGACCAGGATGACGTTGACGCGTGACAATCGCTACATGATCGTGGGCAACGACAATTCCCAAATCGCAAGCGTGTTCGATTTGGACTCGCTGAAGGCAACGCCGTTTATTGTTTTTCCTGGAGGGCACTATCCGCGTACGGTGGCCGTGTCCGATTCGGTGATGTTTGCCACCAGCCGCAACGCGGGTACGCCGGCTGGCTTGATCGATCAGATCGACTTCGCGAATCGCATCGCGACAATGCCGTCGACGCTCGGAATCTTCGACAACAGCGTTAATCCGGATTCCGTGATGACGGGTTCTCCGGCCGGCCACTCCATCTTCACCGCGACGGCTGATGGCACGGTCCTCCTCTACGACGATTCGTACGCCGCTTTCGAAGCGGCCCGGCAGGATCTTACCGCACTCGGCGGCGCCTATAGCGCGATTTCCGAAAACCTGTTCATGGCTGGCGGCGACTTGTTCAACCGTTCCATGGTGCAGGAGGGCGCTATCACCGGGGCATCTCTAACGTCGAGTATTCTCGTGTCCGGCAACAGCGCCGTGGTCATCAACGCCGCTTCCGCAGTGTCCGCAGGCACCGCGCAGCGCGTTTCTGTAGGCGCCGGCGTTGGTATCGCGGGAGCTTCCGCGCAAACTATCGAAGCGCCCGTCACTAAAACGATATTGACGACTCCTCCCGTGGGCCAGATTGGCGAAACGGTTCTATCTTTTCTGCGGACCACGGCATCCATCAACAACGGCACGACAATCTACCTGTCTGTTTCTGGATTCACTGAGCTTCCGCCCAACTTCGATCAGCCCACGCCGTCACCCGTGATTTCGTCAGTGGTGAACATGGCCGATGGCGGACAAGTGGCGCCCGGGTCGCTCATTGTGATTGACGGGTCGGGACTGGCTGCGAGTTCGGCGTCCGCCAGTGGTCTGCCGCTTCCCACCAGCCTGGCGGAAACTTGCGTGGCGATAAATAATTTTCCAGTTCCTCTGATCCGCGCGTCGCCCACTGAGATTGACGCCCAATTACCTTACGAGGTGGTGGGCAGTGCGAATCTTGTGATCACTTCGCCGGGCGGCCAGAGCGGTCCCTTCAACTTCAACGCGCTCGCAAACGCGCCCGCCGTGTTTCGGACGGGGCAAGCGGGGAGTCTAACCGGGCTTCCGCTAATTTATCGGGCCGCCAATAATCAGTTGGTGGATATTTCGAACCCTGTGCATCCCGACGACATACTCGTGATCGTCGCAACAGGCTTGGGAGTGACATCTCCGCCCGCAACAGATGGAACTGCCGCGCCGGCGAATCCGCTGGAGTATGCCGCCGTTCCACCCACTGTTACTCTGGGCAATGTGGGCCTTCAAGTGCAATTCGCAGGCCTGATACCAGGCCAGGTCGGCACCTATCAGATCAATGCGGCGGTCCCGCACAAAATCAGTGCCGGTTCCGAAGTGCCCTTGGTGATTGAGCAAGGCGGCATTTCAACCTCGTTTAACGTTCGCGTGGTCAATCCATAAGGAAGCGGAGGAAAGTGTGAAGAGTCTAACTCGGATTTGTTGGGTGTCCGCATTGTTCGCGTCTTTCGTGGCGGCGCAGACCTGGGAGGCCGGAGTGCTCGGCGGATTCGCGGTCACGCCCGAAACATCGGTGACGAGCCCGTCCGGGTCCGCTTCCACTGGGCTTAAGAACGGCGGCACGTTTGGCGTTTTCGGCGGAGCGAACGATTATTCATACATCGGCGGAGAAGCCAGCTATCTCTATCGCATGAGCGATCTGAAACTGAGCAGCGGTGGCACGGAAGTGGATCTTGCGGGGCACACGCAATTCCTGGATTTTCGATTTCTGGTACATTTCGCTCGCCGGGAGAAACGCTTTCGCCCATTCGTGGCCGCAGGCGGTGGAGTGGCCATCTATTCCGGAACCGGCGAACCGAACGCCGCGCAGCCGCTTAATAACTTTGTTGCATTAACCAACACGCGTGAAACCAAACCCATGGCGAGCGGCGCCGCCGGCATCAAATACCGGCTGACGCAGCATCTCGGTTTGCGATTTGAATTTCGAGACTACGCGACGCCGTTTCCCAATCGGTTGATCGGGCCCGCGCCGGGAGTCTCGTTGGGAGGATGGTTGCAGAACTTCGAGGCGGTCGGAGGAATAGTGGGAGTGTTCTGACATTAGCAGAAGGCTTGGCAGGCTGAAGCCCAATGCCGTTAAGTTTTGTGGCGCGAACATTTTAAAGCACTTATGTTGTCGGCACTCCGGCACACATTTCGCCAAAACCGCGCAGTTCGGCAAACCGGGCGTCGGCAGAAGTGCCGACGCGGCACGTATGAGTACGTGCGCCACAATGGGTTCAACACTTTCCCGGGCGTCACAAAAACTTAACGGCATTGGGCTGAAGCCTGCCCCACTTGGTATCGCCGATGCCAGGCGACGAACCCTCCCGGAGCAACGAACCTCGGAAATATTCAGGCTTGCCGCCGGTCACGCCAGCAGCTTCTTGACCACGTTGCCTGACACGTCCGTCAACCGGAAATCGCGGCCCATGTAGTGATACGTCAGCCGCGTGTGATCGAACCCCAGACATTGCAGAATGGTGGCCTGCAAATCGTGAACGTGGATTTTGTCTTCCACGATGTTGAACCCCAGGTCGTCCGTCTTGCCCACCACTTGCCCGCCCTTGATGCCGCCGCCCGCCATCCACATGCTGTAGGCCAGCGGATGATGATCGCGGCCGGCATTCTCTGGGTCAGCGGTGTTGCGGATCTCAACCATCGGCGTACGCCCGAATTCCCCGCCCCAAATCACCAGCGTCGAATCCAGCAATCCACGCTGCTTTAGATCCTTCAATAGCGCGGCCGTGGGCTGATCGGTGATGTCGCAATTTTTCTTGAGATCGCGATTCAGATTGGTGTGCTGATCCCAACTGGCGTGCATCAGCATCACGAAACGAACGCCGTGCTCCACCATGCGGCGGGCTAACAAACAATTGGTCGCAAACGGACGCGTGGGCTCCTTGTTCACTCCGTACATATCGAGCGTACTGGCGGATTCTGTCGAGAAATCCAGCAGCTCGGGCGCAGCCATCTGCATGCGGAACGCGAGCTCATAGGAAGCGATGCGCGATGCGATTTCGACATCGCCGGTGCTCGCAAGGTGCGCCTGGTTCAGATCGCGCAGTGCGTCCAGACCGGCGCGCTGCGTTTCGCGAGTGACGCTTGAGGGATTCGAGAGGTAAACAATCGGGTCGGCCGCGCTTCGAAACTGCACGCCCTGGTAGGTGGATGGCAGAAAGCCGCTCGAAAAATTCGATTCGCCGCCGCTGGTTCCAACACCGGAGCTCAACACTACAAAGCCCGGCAGATTTTCCGATTCGCTCCCCAATCCATATAACGTCCACGCGCCCAGCGTCGGCCGCCCGATCTGCGTGCTGCCGCTCATCAGCAACAACTGGCCGGGATGATGATTGAACGCGTCCGTGTACATGGACCGGATCAGGCAAATATCGTCGGCGCAGGAAGCCGTGTGGGTGATGAAATCCGAATACTCGGCGCCGCATTGGCCGTAGGGTTTGAATTCGCGCGGGCTGGCCAGCACCGCGGCGGTGGGCTTGATGAACGCCAGCTTGAGCTGGCTGGTCATGGAGGGCGGCAGCGGCTGGCCCTGCCACTTCTTGAGCTCTGGCTTTGGATCGAAAAGATCCACCTGGCTGGGAGCGCCTTCCATGAACATGAAGATGACGTTCTTGGCTTTCGGCGCGAACGGCGGCGCTTTGGGAGCCAGCGGATCGGTGCGTTTCCCCGCGGCGAGCGCGCTGCCGTTCAGCAGATTTGCCAGCGCAATGGCGCCGATGCCTCCCGCGCAATCGCGCAGAAACAAGCGCCGGCTGTGAATTTGTTGGAACTCTTGGAAATTCATCTTTACTCTCTTGTTATAAATTCATCCAGGTTAAGCAGCACGCGGCTCACGCCCACCCAGGCGGCTGCGTCGAGCGGATCCACGCCTTGCGGATGGAACGGCTGCATGTTTTCCGGCGCTTTGGGGTCCTTCGCCAGCAACTGCTTCTGCTGCTCGAAATATTCCATCAGACGCTCCCGCTCGTGCGCCGACGGCTGGCGTGCCAGAACAAGTTCGAAGGCGTAATCCATGCGTTGCGGCAAGCCGCCAGGCATTTCCTCCAGAACACGCGTCGCGAGCGCCTGCGCGGCTTCAAAGAAGACGGGATCGTTCAGCAGATTCAAAGCCTGCAGCGGCGTGTTCGATCGGCCACGGCGCGTGCATGTGGTATTCGAATCCGGCTCGTCGAAGTTCATCAGCATCGGATACGGCGTGGTCCGTTGGAAATGGATGTAAAGGC
>PMUN01000084.1:0-192 GCA_003166875.1 Bryobacterales bacterium
CTCGGCGGTCGTGCGCGCCGCGGTGTCAGTTTATAAACGCGCCGGAATCGATCCCATTATGTGGCCGCGCCTGGCCGGTTCCTGGCCGGGATATGTATTCACCGGCGACCCACTGCGGCTGCCGGCCGGTCACTTCGGGCTGGGCCACGGTAATGGAGCGCACGCGCCCAACGAATACTACGTCATCGAATC
>PMUN01000084.1:213-13050 GCA_003166875.1 Bryobacterales bacterium
CGCACGAGTGCGTGCGCCACGCTACCGCGAGGTGAGCGCTTTCAAATATCGATAGTAGAACTCCACTCCGTCATAAAACGAACTGACCCGCACTCGTTCATCTTTGCCGTGCGCGCGGATGTCATCGTGATCGATTGCGATGCCCGAAATCCCATAGCTCGGTATTCCCGCGGCAACTGTATAAATGCTGTCGGAAGCGCCGCTCTCCATGTCCGGAACCACTGGCGCTCCAGGCCACATTTCATCCGCCACATGTTCCAAAGGCTTGAAAATTTCGGACGGCGGTGCAATGGGAGCAAACGACTGTTTCTCAGGGGCGCGCTCCACCGGCTCGCCGGTAGCCGGATCGAGGAAGCGCACCGACACCTTGGAATCGGCGAACGTCCGAACCAGATACTGCCGGATTTCTTCCGCCGAGTGCCCCGGAAGAATCCGGCAATTGACCACGGCTTGGGCGGTCTGCGGCAGCGCGTTATTGGCGTGACCGGCATTGAGCCGGGTGGCGATGCAGGTGGTGCGCACCGTGGCGTTATAGTGCGGATCCTGGGAAAGACGGGCCACCGCATCCGGATCGGGCGGCGTCCGAAGAATAGCCTTCATGTCCGCGGCCGTTTGTTTGCTTTCCACCTTCGATAACTGCTCAAAGTAGGCGCGAGTCACCGGATTCAGCTCGAATGGAAACGGGGAACGCTCCAGGCGCGCCAGCGCATCGGCGATGTGGTAAATCGCGTTATCCGGAACAGGCAATGAGCTATGGCCACCCGGATTCTTAACAGTGAGCTGGAAATCGGCATACAGCTTCTCAGTGGCTTCCACCTCAACGTCGATCGGTTTTCCCTTCTCGGTCAGGATGCCGCCGGCATCGGCATTCAAAACGAAGCCAGCCTCGATCAGATCGCGGTGGTTCTTCAGCAGCCAATCAACGCCGTTGAATGAGCCGCCCTCTTCATCGGCGGTGAGAGCGACAATGATATCGCGGTTCGGCCGGAAGCCTTCCCGTTGGAACCGGATCAGCGTGACCATCAGGATGGCGTCGTTCACCTTCATGTCCTGGGTGCCACGGCCGTAGAAGTAGCCGTCTTTCTCCACGAACTGGAACGGGTCGGTAGTCCAGTCCTCGCGGCGGGCTTCCACGACATCCAAATGGCCGATGATCAGGATTGGCTTCGCGGGCCCGGTTCCGTGTAGCCGAACAACCAAGTTCCCTTTACGGTCGTTCGGCCCCAGGACCTTTACGTCGGCCGGCGCAATTCCCGCGTCCAGCAGACGCTTGGCCATGGCTTGGGCTGCAACAGTGGTGCTTCCCACCGAATCCGTTGTGTTGATCTCAATCAGTTGCTGAAAGATGTCCCGTGCTAGCGAACGGGTGGCTGCATCCGGTTGAGCGGCGTTGAGGTGTGAGAAAAGTACTAAGGCGGCGGCGATTCCGGCGACCTTTCGATATGGCACGGTTCCATTCATGGTTGAAGAGCTATGGTCGCAAAGCGCGGTTGGCAAAGTAAAGATGCGTCATCGGTCTGTAGGCGGAGGGCGTTTAGGCCGATAGATTTGGCAGCAGCCATTTGTGTGGGGGGCTGCTTAGCGCCCGATCCGATGCTTTCCTCCTAACCCATCGGGTCGGGTTTTCACCGCGAGACTCGAGTCATGACGACGATCCTCCTTGTGGCCTTGGCAAGTCTCGCGGTGTATTCCGCGGTATCGCGCCGCCATCAGTGTGCCCACAAGAACCCGCTTTGCCGGCGTCAGCGCCCGTGCCTTCTCTGCTACCGCGAGTTATTCGACAGCGTTGGATTCACGGGGCGCGTCGTAGGGCAAGCCTCCGGCTTGCCAAGAGGGACAAGCCGGAGGCTTGTCCTACTGCGCTGGCGGAAGTTGTAGCCGGAGCTTGCGTTCCCGATTCAGTCGCCCTGTGGCTTCGCGGTCTAAAGCGTCTAGCGAAACCAACCGATGCCCGCCATCGGGTTCTACATAATACAGCGCGTTATCCTGCACCGTCACCGCGACGGCGGAATGCACAGAGCCGTCCCTGAGCACGATGGCAAACGCCTGTTCTTGACCGGCCGCAGCGGGTCGTTGGTATTCGTGAATCTCAGACTTGGGAGGAGCGCTCGGCTCCGGCGGTAGCAGGACGTATNNCATAACCGTAATCGCCGAGGAAAAACGGAAACGCGCTCGGAAAATATCGATGAGGTTGCGTCGCGTGCCTCGGCGGAATATCGGAGCGGAAACCGCCCTGAGGAAAAGCACTGGTCGCTCCAACGAGAATCACAGCGAGTAGGATCTGCGCTTTCACTTGCGGCCTCGTTTCTATAATAACTCCGGCCTGGTCACCTGATTTTCTTGTGGGCAGGATGCCATCCTGCGCGCGGTTGTTAACCGCGCAAGTTGCGCACAGGGGTGTATCATCCTTACATGAAGCTCACGATTGCCGCGCTGCTCTCCGTGACGGCCACGCTGGCAGCCACTTCCGGCCTCGAAACGGTTGTAAAGATCGATTCCGGCTTGGTTTCCGGCGGTGGTACCGCCGTCCGCTCCTACAAAGGCATCCCCTTCGCCGCACCGCCGGTGGGCGCGCTGCGCTGGAAACCGCCGCAGCCAGTGAAACCTTGGAAAGGCGTTCGGATTGCCAAAACCTTTCCGGCGCTATGCCCGCAATTCCAGTTCGTCCCCGGCCCGCAGAGCGAAGATTGTCTCGGGCTCAACGTGTGGACTCCGGCGCGCTCGGCTTCCGAAAAGCTACCGGTGATGGTATGGATCCACGGCGGCGGATTCGTACTCGGCGCAAGCTCGCAGAGCGCTTATGACGGGGAAACGCTGGCCACAGAGGGCGTCGTGGTGGTCAGCATCAACTACCGCTTGGGAATTTTCGGTTTCCTGGCGCATCCGGAACTCAGCAAGGAGTCGCCGCAAGGCGTCTCCGGCAATTACGGGCTGCTGGACATGGTGGCCGGGCTCGAATGGGTGAAGCGCAATGTCGCGGCGTTCGGCGGCGATCCGAACAACGTGACTATTTTCGGCGAATCCGCGGGCGGCACCGCGGTTTGCCTGTTGATGGTGGTGCCGCAAGCTCAGGGGCTGTTCCATAAAGTAATTGGGGAAAGCGCCTGGGGAATGTTCAACCCAATCAGCCATCTCAAAGAGTCCTGGTATGGGCGCATCTCCATGGAGAAGTTCGGGGAGGCTCAGGGAGACCTGGCCACGCTCCGATCGAAGAGCATGGCCGATATCATCAAAATGCTGGGGCCGCCGGCGATTGGGGATGACAAGGCCGATAAGGGCGAAGCCTATGTGCCGGTGGTGGATGGAGTGGTGTTGCCGGATGACCCGGCGCGGCTGTTTTCCTCGGGTAAGTTTGCCCATGTGGGCTTGATTGCGGGTACCAATGCGGACGAGGGCACACTGCTGGGAGGCCCGCCCGTCCACAATCTGGCGGACCTCCGCAAATATGCCCAGAAGACTTTTGGACCCCAAACCGACGGGTTGTTGGCGATCTACCCGGCATCCACGGATTCCGATGCCTATGACGCCGCAGCGCACGTTTCAGGCGATTACGAGTTCCTGCATGGTACCCGATCCGTGCTCCGCGCGGTTTCGAAAGGTCAACACAAAGTCTTCCAATATCAGTTCACGCGCGTAAATGGCGTCGGGCGCAGGCTAAAGTGGGGCAGCTTCCACGCATCGGAAGTACCCTACGTTTTTGGCGTGCTTCCCGATTCCGTTTACGGAACCACCGCTAGCTTCATCGGCGATTTTTCCGTAGATGCCGACACTTACAACGACGTAGACGCGCGACTTTCTAAGGCGATGGGTCCAGCTTGGGTTCGTTTTGCAAAAACGGGTGACCCGAACGGCCCGGGCCTGACCTCCTGGCCGCCCTTCACTGAGGGCAACGAAAATTACCTCGAATTCGGCGACAGCATTGTCGCCAAAACCGCGCTGCGCAAGAAACAGCTCGATTTCCTGACCGATTTCAACGCGGCCCAGCGAAACCACGGAGCAATAACCACCAGTCGCTGACGCGCCCATTACGGCGCGGTTAGCAACCGCGCGCAGGATGCCATCCTGCCCCACAACTGTGATACAGTTGTTACCGCCTGCAGCATCAGATCGCTTCCGGATTGGCTCAGGTGGCTGTGCCCCTAAAGTAGCGCAACCGTGACGCCGATCACTACCTAGTACGGAATCTGCTAGCCAAAGTACAGGGACCTAAATATAGGTTAAGGAGCCCCTATGTCTGCTGCCCCATCAATCGCAGTACAGCCCCCGCCGGCTGCGAAAGCTGTTCTCGGAAAGAGCGTAGTGTTCAAAGGACAGATCGAGAGCCGGGAAGATCTGATCATCGAAGGCGATGTGGAAGGAACCATCGAGATGATAGAACATCGCCTGACCATCGCCGCGAGTGGAGAAGTCAAAGCCACCGTGATGGCGCGTGAGGTGGAAGTGCTTGGTTCCATCGAAGGCAAAGTGGAGGCGGTGGACAAGGTCTACATCCGAAAGGGCGCCAGATTTATTGGCGACGTCCACTCCGCCGGAATCGTAATTGAAGACGGCGGGTTCATCAAGGGAAATATTGACTTATCGCGGCAGCCCAACGAGATCCCGAGCCAGGAGCGCCCTGTTTCATTCTCCGCGGATCCCGAGCCGGCTCCCGAATTGTCCGACACGATTTTTGCCGGCTGAAGATTGCTGCAAGCATGAGCGCGGGGACTGGTGCTACGATGGCCTGTCATCGCTAGCATGCCGCGATACTCCGCATCGTTTCTGATTACGTTCGCCTTTTTGTGCGAATCGCAAACAACTGTTCCTGAACCGCAGCTCGGTTTCTCCAGTACCGCGCTGGTTGAGGAACGCAAGAACGAGGCGGCGTTCAGCTCCGAACTTTCGATAGAGTCCATTTCGGCGCTGCACCTTGCACTGACAAAGAGGCCGCATATTGCAGGAACACCCGCATCCAATGCGGTGGCGGAGATGCTCCGCAAGCGGCTGGCGGAGGCTGGTCTCGAAACCGAAGTTCATGAATTCTCGGTCTATCTCTCGACGCCCGAATCGATCGCTATCGATTTGGTTGAGCCATCCAAGGAATCATTGAGCGTTCGGGAGCCTGCCAACCCGATAGATCCCGATTCGGCGAACCCGGAACTTGGGCCGGCATTTGTCGCCTACTCGGCCTCCGGCACAGTGACGGCGCTGGTTGTGTACGTCAACTACGGGCTGCCTCCGGATTACGACCAACTGGCCGCGGCGGGGGTCGACGTAAAGGGCAAAATCGTGATCGCCCGCTATGCGCGGAGCCATCGAGCGGTGAAGATCCATACCGCCGAAGAGCGCGGCGCGGCCGCCATCATCATTTACAGCGACCCCGCCGATGATGGCTACGCCAAGGGTCTGGCGTGGCCGGAGGGTCCGTGGCGCGCCGATTTCATGGTGCAGCGCGGCAACGGCAAATACAGTTGGTTCTGGCACGGCGACCCATTGTCGCCAGGAGTGGCAGCGCGATCGGGCGCGGCAGTGCTCGATCCAGCCACCGCACCCACGCTTCCTCGCATCCCCGCCGTCGTTCTTTCTTCCAAGGAAGCCTCGAAGATCCTGGCGCAATTGCGTGGTCCAGCAGTGCCGGCTGGCTTTCAGGGCGCGCTGCCGTTCACCTATCGCCTGGGTCCGGGTCCCGCGGTGGTGAAGTTAGATGTCCATATGGACGCCGGATGGCGCACCATCCACGACGTGATCGGGCGGCTCCGTGGACGGAATCCGGAGCGCTGGGTGGTGCTCGGCACCCATCACGATGCATGGACCTTTGGCGGCATGGATCCAGGCAGCGGCACGTCTGCGGTGTATGAAACGGCCCGGGCGCTGGCGGCGCTGCACAAGCGCGGCTGGGTTCCGGATCGTTCCATCGTGTTCGCGTTCTGGGATGCCGAGGAGTTCGGACTGGTGGGGTCCACCGAATACGCGGAAGCTTTCGAGAAGCAATTGCGCGAGAAGGCCGTTGCCTACATCAATACCGACCTGTTTATGCGCGGGCAATTCGGCGGAGGCGGCACACCGTCCTTGCGCGATTTCATGGTGCAAGTGGCCAAGGACGTTCCGGGCCTTACGGGACACGGTAGCGTCTACGACGACTGGCGCGCCGGCCAGTGGCAAAAGCAACCCGCGGAACGCCGCCGCCGGGGTTCAAAGGATTTCAAAGTGGAGCTAGCCGCACTCGGAAGCGGCGCCGATTTCGTGGCTTTTCAGGATTACCTGGGCCTTCCCACGCTCTCAATGCAGTTCGATTTCGACGGCAGTTACGGAACCTATCATTCCAATTACGACTCGCGCTACTTCGTGGAGCATTTCAGCGACCCCGGATTTCAGGTGGCGCGTACGATGTCGCAGATGTTCGGCTTGGCCGTTATGCGCTTGGCGGACGCACAGGTGCTGCCGTTCCGCTATTCCCACTATGCCAGGAAGATCTCGGAATTTCTGGCTAGCGCGGCGAGTTGGACGCGCGACCAGGATGGCAATGAAATAGCCAAGCTGGATCTGGATGCCTCGAAAGCGCTCGCGTCGGAAATCGCAGCGCGGGCTGAAGCGCTGGAACATCGTGCGGACGCAGATTTGGAGGCCGGACGGGGAACCGACGAGTCTCGGGCATCGCTAAACGATCAATTAGCCCACCTGGAGCAGACCCTGCTGGATGAGAGCGCGAGCCCGTCCGAACGCTGGTACCGGCACGTTATCTATGGCTGGAACATCTATTCCTTATACGAGGGCCAGCCGCTGCCAGGCCTGGCTGAGGCCATCCGGTTGAGAGATCCAGCGCGGATCGCGAAGGAAACGGCGCGGATCGAGAACGCGCTGCGGCGGATGCGAGACGGTTTGGATCAATAAAAAGGCTTGCTACGCGGCGAAAGCGGCATTATTATTGGTCGAGAGTCAATTAGCTCTTCAAGGAGAAGCGCATGACACAGTCGCAGCTAGTGAAGCACCTTGCCGAAGAATGCGAGGTTAGCAACAAATTGGCGAAGCAGATGCTTGAAACGCTCGCCAGCACCGCCGTCAAAGAGGTGAAGAAGACTGGCGTATTCGTTGTGCCGGGACTGGGCAAACTGGTTCGCGTGGATCGAAAAGCCCGCATGGGACGCAATCCGGCCACGGGCGAAACCATCAGTATTCCCGCCAAGAAGGTGGTGAAGTTCCGCGTCGCCAAAGCCGTGAAAGATGCGATCGTACCTGCGAAGGGCAAGAAAGCCGTCGCTTCTTAGCCGACCGTTTCCGCCCCAGCAATAGAAGAAGTCCCTGAAGCCAAGTGGATCGTCGTGTCTTCATCCTCGGATCCGCCGCGGCGCATGTTCTAACTGCGCAGACGCGAACTCCCTCATCGCCCCGCCCAGATCGCCGGGTGTACGAGTTGAATCGCGGTTGGTTATACGGCGAACCCGCTGAAAAAGTCACGCTGCCGCATGCCAATGTGCGCCTGCCGTGGCACAGTTTCGACGAAAAAGCATTCCAGTTCGTATCCGTTTACCGGCGGCATTTCCAGGCTTTAGCCGGTGGAAAGGCAAGCGTGTGTTCGTGGATTTCGGCGGCGCGATGACGGCCGCTACGGTGACGGTGAACGGCCACAAATTTCCCGAATACAAAGGCGGATACACTCCGTTCTCGCTCGAAATCACGCCGCACCTTAATTTCGGCGGTGACAATCTGCTTGCGGTTGAACTGGATTCGCGAGAGCGCAGTGACATCCCGCCGTTCGGCGGCAACATCGACTATTTGACGTTCGGCGGCATTTATCGCGATGTCCAGCTGCGCGTGGTGCCACAGACGTTTCTTGAGAATGTCTACGCGAAGCCGGTGCGTCCGCTCGAGAACGATCGCGCGCTCTGGGTGCGGTGTTATCTGAACGGTCCCCTGGAACGTCCGGTCAGAATCACTGCGGAGCTCCGAGACGGCGAGACCGTGGTCAGAAACGCCACTATCACGGTATCCGGCGTCGCGCCATATCATGATATCCAGATCGAATCACTGGGTGCGATCCAGTTTTGGGATCTGAAAAACCCAAAATTATATGAGGTGTTGGTACGGACGGATTCGGAAGACGAGTACCGCACTAGGATCGGCTTTCGTGATGGGAAGTTCACCCCATCGGGGTTTCGGCTGAACGGCGGACACGTAAAACTGCGCGGGCTGAACCGGCACCAGACGTTTCCGTACGTCGGCGGGGCCATGCCGGCCCGCGTCCAGCGGCGTGATGCGTGGATTCTGAAGCACGAACTGCACTGCAACATCGTCCGCACTTCGCACTATCCGCAGTCACCCGATTTCTTGGATGCCTGTGATGAGCTGGGACTGCTGGTTCTCGAAGAGATCCCCGGCTGGCAGCACATCGGGGATGCGGAGTGGCAGAACATTGCGGTCCGCAATGTGGGCGAAATGATCCGGCGCGATTGGAATCATCCTTCGATCGTTCTGTGGGGCGTGCGCATCAACGAATCGCAGGATAATCACGATTTCTACACGCGTACTAATGAGCTGGCGCACTCCCTCGACGACGCGCGGCAGACCGGAGGCATCCGCTACCTGCGCGATTCGGAGAAGCTGGAAGACGTTTTCACGATTAACGATTTTGGCTTTCCGCTGGAATCGCCGAATCATCCGCTGTATTTGAACACGGAGTTCAATGGCCACATGTATTCCACCAAGCGCTTCGACAATGTTTTGGTGGTAGCGGAGCATGTCAGGCGGCATGCGCGCGTGCACAATCAATTGGCTGGGGATGACCGCTATGCAGGCGGTATCGGCTGGTGCGCGTTCGATTACAACACCCACCCGAATTTTGGTTCGGGCGATCACATCTGTTACCACGGGGTCAGCGACATTTTCCGTATTCCGAAACCGGCCGCTTACTTCTACAAATCGCAGTGCGATCCGGAGGAGGAAGTGGTTCTCGAAGCCGGGTTCTTCTGGTCGGACGGCGACAAGCCGGAGGTCGCGGGGCCCGGCCCGGTGCCGATCCTGTCCAACTGCGATCATTTGAAAATCTATGCGGCCGGCCAACTCATGCAGGAAATTGATCCCGATCGTCGTGCGTTTCCGAATCTGAAGTACCCGCCTTTCACCATGGACCTGGGAGCTTTCTGGGACCCATGGGGTGATTTGAAGATCGAAGGTTATCTCAAAGGGAAGCTCGCGAAAACGCTCACGCTTTCCGGTTCGGGCAAGGATGCCGACTTTAAGTTGCTGGCGGACGATAAGGAGCTGGCGGGCGACGGGCGGGATGCGACACGCGTGGTGTTCCTAGTGACGGATGAGTTTGGTAACATCCGGCCCTTGGCGACGGGTGCGATTGCGTTGTCGCTGACTGGTCCCGGAGAAATCGTCGGCGAGAATCCGTTCGCGCTGGCCGGTGGCACCGGCGCGGTTTGGATAAAGGCGGCGGAATCAGCTGGTACGGTTCGGCTGACGGCACGGCATCCATATCTGGGCGCTCGCGTGATCGAGATTGAAGTCAGGCCCGCGCCGGCGGAGTTGATTTGAACACGCCTGCCGAACGAATTGTCCCCTTGCTGACGCGCGGGGCTGCAATACTGCCGATCGTCGTGCCCAACGCTGGGGAGATGTAGCCCCGCGCGTGAGCAAGGGGACAGATTTACAGTTCTCGGTTCTTACTTCGGGATCTCTCTCAATTGCGCGTGCAGAGAATATGGCTGGGCAGTTGAGAAGCTTTGAATCGTCCACTTCATAAAACCGTTCTTGGTCACTGTCACTGTAAAGCCCAAGCCAACGGGAGAAATTTGCAAGGTGAGCGGTGTGACACCGGCCGGGATGGCGTTGATCTCAACTTTGGCTCCGCTCGGTTCTGACGTGATGGTCACCACTCCTTCGTTCGATCGGCCGTTGGGCGCCTGCACGGTCGCGCCAGGATTCAACCGCGGCTCACCGGCCGGTGGTTTAGGCGGGGCAACAGCATTTTGGGTGAGTAAGCTGCTGTCGAACGCAAGGCCAGCGATAACCTGTACAACGATGTTGGGCGGATCAGGCATCACGGTGTCATGAACGGTATTAGTAGCACGGACGGATTGAGGCGGGACAAACTTTTTGTTTGCCGCTCTTGACGATCTGACAAAAGATTGCGGAAGGGCCCTCGGTACTATCGAATGTCTGGGTTCATAAGGCGGAAGATTTTCGGCCGACGGCAGAGCAGGAGAACCAGAAATCCTAGCAGCAGGTTCTGGCGCTAGAGGTGCAGATGATGCTGCAGGGCTGGTGATGGAGAGCGGCGAGACCGACACCATGGATTCACTGGCCGCATCGCCCGAGGCCCCGATCGTGTCCAGCCTGAACTTTACCTTCTCCGTAAAAGAAAAGGAGGTGTAGGTTACGTTGCCCGAGCGAAGTTGGGCCGACGTCAAAGGCATATAGAGAGGCTCGCTGCTGCCATCCCAAGCCTCGCGGCTACTGTCCCAAATCACAAGGTTCGCGTCCTTCGCATTCACAATCACGGGGGCGGATGGATTCCACGCAACCAGGAATTTGGTCCCATCCCGTTTCACTTGTAGTCCCAGGCTGGGCGAAGCAGCTACCTTGGCGTGACTCGCGGAGCGGTTCCAGGTGAACACCCGAATACCGATTACGAGTGCGAACAGAGCGCTGACGATTCCGATCTTCACCGGAATGCTCATTTGCCGCACGATTTCGGCAAACCTCAGAAGAAGACCGGTGAGCGTGGCGAACCTTTCTTTATCCACGGGCTCGGCCTGGGTTGGCCATCCCTCGGAGACCAGCTTCGCGGCCTCGAAAGGAAACGTGAGGCTTGGATTGGCGGCAACGGAATCACTTTCCCAGAAGAAAAATCCGGCCGTGGACCGGCCATTTTCGCCGGCTGCAATCACTAGGAAAACGCTGCCCGGATCCTTGAACCATTGCCGGATAGTGTCCAGATCCTCGGGCCGAAGGTGAACACGCTGATCAAAGTCGGTGCGGTAGTAACCGACAATTTTGCAATCGGAAGGACACCGCGCGATGGCTTCGGCAAGAGACTCGGAGGGTAGCTTGAAATGTGGATCCGATGATTTTTGTTCGCCCGGCAGGGGGATGAAGTCGACAATCCTGATGGTGCCCGGTTTGGATCGCTTGCTTCGAATCAGCAAGCCCCCGATTTCCCCGCGCCAGGGAGCAGCCTGGGAAACCTCAGCCTGCAGTTGCTCAATCACATTCAGGCTAAGCAGAATGCGAACCGGACAACCGGGGTATGCCCATACATAGGATTCCGAGGTTGCTTGATCCAAGGACGGAACCACAACACTTCTCCACTTTTATTACAGCATAGATTTCCACGCACGTAGCCAGTAGCGCTAGGTATTGTGAGGCGGTTCTTAGGGACCCGAGGTGAGGCGAGTGATGTTGCGGAGGATTTTGGAGGAATGGTTGGGGCCGCGCCGCGTGGCGAAGCCCCTCGAAATCTGTTACCAGCGATTATTGTTACGGCGTCCGCCGCCGCCACCGCCGCCGCCGCCGCGGTCCGTCTTCGGGCGCGCTTCGTTGACGTTCAGAGCTCGACCATCCAACTCTCTGCCATTCAGTTCGGCGATCGCGCGATCGGCATCCGCGTTGACGCTCATCTCAACAAATCCGAACCCTCTGGCCTGCCCAGTGTCCCGGTCTGTGATCAGGTTCACTTTCTCAACCGTTCCGTATGCCTCAAACATGGATCGGACCGCATCTTCGGTAGCCCCAAAGTTGAGGTTTCCTACGAAAATATTCTTCATTTCTTTTTCCTTTTAGTTGGTTTGTGTATCGGGGCAGGATCGGACGAGAGCGGACGGGCCGGACTAATGCGAAGATGCCAAATCAGTGACATTAGTACTATACCATGGATATGACTAATTGCCAAGGGCTTGGTAGTCCGCTAATTCTTTAGCGGACTACCAAGGGCTTCTGGCCAATCTTCCGCCTATTCTTTCCAGCCGCTTCTGACGATATAAGAACGGAATGTCCTTTTGGCCTGAAGATTTCTCGACTTGCACTTTGAAAGATGTGTTGGGATGGCAGGCCGAGAATCGCGCGTGGAACAAAGAACTTCGTCTCAAAACCAACACACTGGTGAACAGCCGATTGGCCAAGAACATAAGTCAGGACGACTACCTGGCGACTCGCAAGCTGGTGCATGAGGATACCGCCGAGTGCCGGCGCCGGGCAAACATAATTGACGCGCAAATTGCCCGGCACAGGGTTGGCCCTATGTCTCGCGACAGTTAAGGGGTAGGCCCCCAGCTGCGCAAAAAGTTCGATTGCGCGCTCGACTGATTCCTGCCATACTTGAGGCACCTCGATCAAGAGCCTCGTCGTACACGCAAGCGCTGGGCGTTCCTCTTCGTTCCAGGTAGAACGGTGCCAGTACGTGACTACCAACACCCACGAAATGCGGAAAGGTGAATCCAAGCTGCTGAACTCTACCGACGTGCTCGCGTCTATCCGCGATCTTATCTTACACCTTCATCGGAACAATGCTGTCCAGGCAGAATCGATTGTTACCGATGTTGCCGGATACCTAAAAGGCGTGATGCAATCGGGCGCCGATCCGGACAGCGTCGACATGCTACGAACTCAACAAACCATGTTTGCGATTGACGAGGTGCGCATGCTTCTATCGCAGCGTGATTTCGACGGCGCGGCGGTAGCGGCGAGGGATGCCGCAAAAGAGTGGAGGCAGCAGCCGTCACAGACTTAGGTTCGAACCGGTCGTCGGATAACGATGTGGACATGGTGGTGGTATTTTGATATGTTCGTGTCGTAGAAGCGAGCGGGAGTAATTCAGTGGTAGAATGCCAGCTTCCCAAGCTGGACGTCGCGGGTTCG
>PMUN01000109.1 GCA_003166875.1 Bryobacterales bacterium
GTCCAGGGGGACCGCCCCACTTAAGAATGCAAATTGAGTAATCTTGAAAAAACTAAGTGACATTGGAATGCCATCCATCCCCACAAGCAAGCTGATCCATTTACGAATCGCTACCGAAGATAAATTAAGAACCTGCTATTCTGATTGGTCATGGGACGTATTGCTGGGTTATTGCTTGCTTTCAGTTTCTTGCTTAGCGCTGCGCCGCCGGCGCGTGATCCACAGACGGATTCGCGATTGCGGAAGGCTTTTCGCCGGCCGGAGCAGAACGGTTGGAACTATGTACACCTGGAAGGGACGCCGTCGGAGATCGGATTTCAACACGGATATCTGCTCGCGCCCGAGATCGAGGACGTGCAAAAGGTAGTGGTGCTGGGGTTGACGCACGATTCGAAGAAAGAATATGCGTTCTTCCGCGCGGCGGCTGAGAAGGTGCTATGGCCGCACGTCGAGCCGCAGTATCGAGAAGAGCTGAAGGGCATCGCCGAAGGGCTGAAGGCCAAGGGTGTCGCGCTGGATCTTTGGGACGTGGTGGTGCTGAACGCGTGGCTCGAACTCTCGCCCTATTACACGAACTGGTACGACAAGGAACACAAGCTGGTTTCCGTTATGCGCCCGATTCCCGAACATTGCAGCGCGTTCGTCGCCACCGGCAGTTACACTACGGACGGCAAGATCATCATCGCGCATAACAATTGGAGCGAATACAAGGAAGGCTCGCGCTGGAACGTGATCTTCGACATAGCGCCTTTGAAGGGCCATCGCATGCTGATGGACGGCATGCCGGGTCTGATCCACAGCGGCGACGATTTCGGCGTGAACAGCGCGGGTCTTGCCATCACGGAAACCACCATCGGCAGCTTCGAGGGATTCGATCCCAACGGTGTTCCGGAATTCGTCCGGGCACGCAAAGCCATGCAGTACTCGGCATCGATCGACGACTTCGCCCGAATCATGAAGGAGGGCAACAACGGAGGCTACGCCAACACTTGGCTCGTAGCTGACAATAAGAACAACGAAATCGCCAACCTGGAATTGGGATTGAAGCACGTAACGCTCGCACGTACCAAGGATGGTTATTTCGTGGGCGCCAATTTCCCGGCGAACCCGGAGTTGATTCGCGATGAAGCCGGCAATTTCCCGGTGAATGACATGAGCGTCAGCGCCAACGCGCGCCACGTCCGCTGGGACCAATTGATGGCGGAGAACAAAGGCAAGATCGACGTCGCAGCCGCCCAGCGTTTTCTAGCCGATCATTACGACACGTTCGACAAGAAAACTGAGCCGAGCGAACGGACGCTGTGCGGCCACATTGATCTTTCGCCGCGGGGATCAAAGCCCTGGCAGCCGGAATACGGCCCTGCGGGCGCGGTGCAGAACAAGGTGGCCAATGGATCGATGGTAGATCAGATGGCGTTCACTGCCGCGATGGGTCATTCGTGCGGGCTCAGCTTCAAGGCCGCGCAACATTTGAAAGAGCATTCCGGGTTCGAGTGGCAGAAGGACGCGTTGCGGGATCTGGACACGCACGCGTGGACTACTTTTCGGATTGCACAGTAGGCAGCGCATGGCGCTGCCCCACAGCGTCAGGGCTCAGTAGGCGGACGTTGGTGCCGCTCAGCTCCCAACCGGCTTCAGGAAGACGGTCCGGCGAAGCGCTGAATATTATCTGAAAAACATTTCGATCGTTCGACGCAGTTAGCGGCTTGCCTGGCCTGGGGAAGACCAGCGCGAGATATTTCAAGATGGTATAAACGTCGGCCTCTTCCGGAAGCTGCCAATCCACATCCTGAGTGCAGAATCGCACGCGCGAACCACGCTGGGACATGTTCCAGGCTAGAAAAGCGCAGCGATCCACGGCGGTCTCAAACCACGCAGCCTGATCCTCTGGAACGTCCAGATCCAGAAAAAACGCAACGGCCTGCTCTTTCTCGCGGGAGAATTCGCGAACCTGCAGGTCGCCTGTGTGGGCGGTAGCTTTCCAATCTACATGCCGCGCGCTCTCCAGTACTTCATAAGGACGAATCCGATAAAAGTCGTGACCCTGGCCGCGGTAGAAGGATGCGATCTCGCCTTCAAGCGAGAGCAGCAGATCTTCGAAGCCGGGTTGCGGGTCGATGGATGGATAAATCAATACCTCACGCAGCAGAGGGACGTTGATCCTACGCTCAGTGAATCCGAACGGGAATCGGGTGGAGAAGCGAAAGCTGTTCTGGCGATACGAACCGCGCCGGGCAAACAGAAGCTCCACTGGTTCCTCGACGCGCTCGCCGCCGGGGATGACGGGAAAATAGAGCGGGAACGAAAGCCCGCTGTCGCCGGACGCAGTCACGTGGATGGAGAACGAGGGCATCCAACCCTTGGTATTGCGAATGACGATGCGAGCGTACAATTTTCGGCGCGCGGAGATATGTTCGGGGAGCAGGAAATCCAGTTCTAGACCGGCCAGCGACAGGCGGCTTATGAACCCGGAGACCATGAACGTGGCCAGCATAATGGCCAGGATGAGAAACAGGAGATTGTTGGCGGACCCGAAAGCGCCCAGAGCGACGACGACGCAAGCCATGGTGAACAACAGACCCAGGCGCGTCACCTGTTGGCGCATGCCGAGATCGAGCGAAGAATGGATGCGGGACCAGAGGCGAGTCACTTCCTTTAGAATACGAGGAATTCAAGGAAGGGACCGCTGCGCGCTCTCGAAGTCGAGGAAGAAAGCCCCGACCGATCGTCTTCTTCCCACGGACTTCGGGGACGCGTAGCGCCCCCTTCCTGAATGCCTCGTATTCTTTGGAGCCTGTAGCTTGTAAGCCGGTTTCTGTACCCGATAAAGGGCGATGGCCATTCATCTGGGCCAAGCATTTCTGCCTGGCTCTAGCGACCTACCCGAGAGTCGAACGGAGCGGGCAGCTCCTCCCCTCCTATTTGGTCTTGCTCCGCATGGGGTTTACCCTGCCGGCGCGGATTACTCCGTCCGCGGTGCGCTCTTACCGCACCTTTTCACCCTTACCCCCGACACGGGCTCGAAAGCCCGCGCCACGGGCGGTATATTTTCTGTGGCACTTTCCGTAAAACTCGCTTTGAGCGAGTCCCCCCGGCCGTTAGCCGGCATGCTGCCCTATGGAGACCGGACTTTCCTCCCGGCCGGCGAATCGAAATCCGCCACCGAGCGGCCACCCGTCTACAGGCCCACGTTCATTGTCGCAGCTATTTGGTACCGGATCGCGAACTGAAAGGATTCCAAAGCTTGTACGGCTTGGAGCGCGCGACCGGTTTCGGCTGATTCTGCTTCTTCGCGTCGGTTGGGCCCGTGAATACTTGAGAGATGTAGTCCTGCTCTCGTTGCTCAAATGCAACCACTGCAGGATGCGCTTGGCCGATCAGGAAACCCTCCACGGTTTTTCCATTTTCTCCAGCTACGGAAACGGCGTAACAAGTTTGCGGTCCTCCCTCCAGGCTGTGACGAACCACCACCGTGTCGGAGCTTTGAACGATGCGCTTTACCACGGACGAATCCGAACAGTCGGAGAACAAGAGCGCCGAGTCGGATTGTGCCGTGAGAGCCGCCCCAGCCAGAAGAAGGACCGCACCCAGTTTCGGGTTCATGCACTTCCCATTCAATCGAAATAGGCGGGCAGTGAATACCGGCCAAGCGTTCCAATTCAGGTGTGCGCAGTACTAGTCAATTGGTTTGGTGAGTTTGTGCGATCGCTGCCTCGTTCCGAGCTTCAACTTAAGCCAACGAGATAGGCATAGCGAGAGGCTCACGTCGTGATCCTTATGAAGCGCATAAAGCACCACCAAAAAGACGAGTACAAGGCCGAAGAGCAACAAGAGATCAATCCTCACCTGAAACACCTCCGCTACTTAATTGCCGTCAAGTTGAGAAACACATGTGGTGATCGAGAGGATAGCGCCCGGTTGGTCCTAACTCATTGGAACGATTAGACGTAATGTCGGAGGTTTAGATCGAGAGCGGTCGTAGTGCCAATTCGCTGTGGGTTGTTGGGCCGAGAGTGAATCTCACCCGCGTCTGCCGCGTGTGGCTGAGATGGCCTCGTCGACCAACGTGTCAACGTCTTTCTCGTTGACGTCTTGAACCCGTGAGCCGATCTCCTGGGCTTGAGCTACGATCTCCCGTCTGAGGCTCTCGCGTTCGTCGCCCATAGGTGCTGAGTGCGGCCGGTAGGCGTTCAAGGTAATGGTTTCGTCGTTGGAAAGAGCACGACCAAGCCAACGTTCAACAACGAGCCGCTCGTCGTGGGCCAAGTCGCCCGCTTTGTGTACGGAATGGTCAAGCATCGAAGCACTCTCGTCACCAGGATACCGAACTCAGAGGTGGCCGGAGCGATCATTGGATTGAAAAGAAACGGTACAGTACTGTTGTTCGAGAAGCAACCAACAGGATGAACGCCCGCCTCATGGAAAGCACTGGGGAGCAAATCACACTGCGCCCCGTGCGCGGGACGTCGCCGCTTACGAAGGAGCACGGCGTTTGGGTATTTCGGAGTGGGCAACCTTTACCCGCCTCCGCTGCTGACGAGATGCCGCAGCAAATCCGCGAAGAGCGCGACGCGGCCAGTTCGACTTCCCTGACCGGTGAACCCGCTACACAATCCTAAGAGCCGTCCTGCACCACGCACGTCCTGACTGCGACATTTTCGTCGCTAAAACCCCGCGCGGCGAATATGCTTGCGGTCATGAGGAATATTCAGCTTGTATCCTGCGCGTTTGCTATCGGTCTGTGCCTCTTATCCGCGTGTGCCTGGGGCGCCGAACCGATCAAAGTTTCGATGACTCCTGAGCATTGGAAAACAAACGGCAACGTGGAGTTCGTCAAGCACGATGGATTTGATGCAATGGAACTGAAACCGTTCGACCGGGCGACGCAAACGCCGACCGGGAACGCCACTCCCGTTGGTGTTTCGTTTCGTAACGGAACGATCGAGTTCGATGTGGACAAGCCCTGGTCGATGGGTACGGGGATCGCGTTCCGGCGCGACAATGACAAGTCCGAGAACTTCGAGTATTTCTATTTGAGACCCCAAGCGAATTGTGCCGAAGCTGTGGACTGCATACAGTACGCTCCGCAAACCCACGGGGTCCTGCTGTGGGATGTCCTGCCGCAATATCAAGCGCCCGCGCCGTTGCGGGAAGGCGAGTGGAACCATGTGAAGTTGGTAGTGTCCGGGCAGCGGATGAACATATTCGTGAACGGCGCGAAATCGCCGACGCTGAAGGTCGGCAGGCTGGAAGGCGACACTCAGGAGGGAGGTCTGTCACTGGCAGGACCTGGTTTCTTTGCAAACTTGATCGTTACACCGGATGCCGTCGATGGGCTTCCCGCCGAGCCGGCGAAAGATCCGACAGCAGGCGATCGTCGTTACGTTCGCAATTGGAAGATCGCGCCGTTCTACGCGCTGGAGGCGAGTAGAGAGCCGAGCGCCGAGGATCTGCCGGGACCTTCGGCTACTTGGACAAAGCTCGCAGCCGAACGCAACGGATTTGTTAACCTCAGCCGGCAGTACGGAGTCCCAATGCAAGGCAAACCGGACCGGCCGGTTGTGTGGATGAAAACCACCATCACATCCGACGGGAATAAGACGAAGAAGGTGGCCATTGGATGGCTCCGTGAGGTGTGGGTGTTTGTGAATGGGCAACCGGTATTTGCGGACAAGAATTTCTATCAACCTCCTTCGGCGCGAAAAAAACCGGATGGAAGATGCTCACTCGAAAACGGATCGTTTGAACTGCCTCTGAAAGCCGGTGTCAACGAGATTGATGTGGCGATTGCCAGCAACTTCTACGGGTGGGGCCTCATAATGCGCCTCAATGATTTAGATGGTGTTCGTTTAGAGACGAAGTAGAGCTCGCTCATTGGCCGCACGTTACAATACCAAGCGAGTGCGCTGATGAGGAATAGGATTACCCGGTTCGTGGTTGCGGCCTTGGCCTGGACAGCGATTGGTGTGGTCTTCGCGCTTCCCAACCTAGCGAGCGGAGACTGGAAACGGTACTTACTTGGATCGCTCACGCAATGGTGGTCCTGGGGATTGGTGACCCCGCTCATTCTGGCGTTCGACCGCCGGTTGCCGTTTTTCCGAACGCCAACTTCCCCGGCGGATCGCGGCCCACTTGCTGCCCAGTCTCCTCTTCACGTCGGCCTACATGTATGTTTTTGCCGCGGCACGGGCGTTGGTTGGCTTGGGAAAGTGGAGCGCAGTGCTGGATGCGCAGACCCTGCTCGCGACTTTACGCGGGATGTTTCTGTGGAGCTGGCTGGTTTACTGGCTGATCCTTGGCGCCTGGCAGGTACGCGAGTATTACGAGCGTTACCTGTCGAGTGAACTCCGTAGGGAGCGATTGGAGAGAAGCTTCTCGGAAGCCCGTTTGAATGCGCTGCGCATGCAACTCGATCCGCATTTTCTCTTCAATGCCTTGAATACCATCTCGTCCCAGGTGGAGCGGGATCCCAGATTGGCGCGGGGAATGATTGAGCACCTTGGAGATCTTTTGCGCTTGTCACTTGAATCGAAGGACAAGCAGGAAGTTGCGCTGGCGGAAGAGCTGGCTTTTCTGGATCATTACCTGGCCATCCAGAAGATCCGATTCGGGGACCACTTAAGAGTTGATATAAGAATCGCGCCGGATGTGAAGTACGCGTCGGTGCCATGCCTATTGATTCAACCGCTGGTGGAGAATGCGATTCGCCACGGACTTTCGCGGCGATCCTCGGGTGGAAATGTGACAATTTCCGCGCAGTGCGTGAAAGGCCAACTGGAGATTCGCGTTCTGGATGACGGTGTTGGGCTGCCACCCGGATGGACGCTGGAAGCTTCCAGCGGTCTGGGCCTGGCGGTAACGCGCGAGCGAATCGCAGGGCTTCATCCCGATGGCCGAAGCCACTTCGCAGTGCGTCGCCGAGCGGCTGGCGGAACTGAAGTCGAGATACTGCTGCCTTTGCGCGTGGCCCGGGAAGAGGTTCATGTCACCGCTCCCGCCTGAGCGCATCCGCGTGCTGGTAGTGGATGATGAAGCGCCGGCGCGCCAGCGGCTGGTGGATCTCCTGCGCAAGGATTCTCAGGTTGCGAGCATCGTTGAGGTTGAGGACGGAATGGCCGCCGTGAAAGCGATTCAACAACAGCAGCCTGACTTGTTATTTCTTGATGTACAAATGCCTGAGCTAGACGGACTGGGCGTGATCGATGCGGTAGGCGCCGGCGAGATGCCTCTTACCGTGTTTGTGACCGCATACGATCAGCATGCCATCCGAGCGTTTGAAGCCAATGCGCTGGATTACCTGCTGAAACCATTTAGCGATGAGCGTTATGAGGCAACCATGGCCCGCGTCAGGGCACGCGTGGACGGACGCGCCGTACAGGAATTCAACCAGCGCGTGCTTAAGCTGATATCAGCGGCTCCCGCGGATCAACCTTTGGATCGGCTGGTGGTGAAATCCGGCGGCACAACCCGGTTCGTGCGCGTAGTGGATATTGACTGGATTGAAGCTGCCGGGGTTTATGTGAGCCTGCATGTTGCGGGTAAAGAGCTGCTGTATCGCGCAGCTCTGAATGATCTGGCCGCTCGATTGGACCCCATGCGCTTCGTTCGAGTGCATCGATCCGCCATCGTCAATATCGACAGCATTGTTCAGCTCGATCCAATTTCGCATGGCGAGTTCGAAGTCGTACTGAAAAATGGATCGCGAGCGCGCGTCAGCAGGACCTATCGGGCGCAGCTCGAGAGGCGTTTGGGCCAGACACTGTAGCGTCCTTGACATTCACCATCAGGCATCGCTATGATACCCCTATAGCACATATGCCTAAAGCTGAAATGCCTTCCGGCGCCTTGGCGCTATTAATCCTGCGGGTACTGCGCTCTGGCCCGTTGCATGGCTACGCCATTGGCCAGCGCATTCACGTTCTATCCGCCGAAGTGTTGCAGGTGGAGGAGGGCGCGCTCTACCCTGCTCTGCAGAAGATCCTCTTGAAGGGCTGGGTGACTTCGGAGTGGGGGATCTCGGAGACCAAGCGCAAAGTTCGCTTCTACCGGCTCACGGCCAGCGGCCGCAAGCAACTCGAAGCCGAGATTTCCGGCTATCAGCGTGTGCACGAAGCCATCCGGACTGTTCTACGCACAGCCTGAAAGAGAATCCAATGAACGAACTGTTTCGCCGTCTGCGTTATCTGCTGAACCGCCGCCGCTTCGATCAGGAGCTGGCCCAGGATATGGATTTCCATCGGGAAATGGCGGCGCGCGAAGGCCGGCAGAATTTTGGCAACCCGTTGCGGCTCCGCGAAGAAGCTCGGGACGCTTGGGGCTGGACATGGATCGACGCCTTGTTCCAGGATTTTCGCTACGCGGCACGCACGCTGCGTAAGTCTCCCGGCTTTACGTTGGTTGCGATTCTGCTGCTCGCCCTGGGCATCGGGGTCAATGTGGCCGCTTTTGGATTCTTCAATTTGATGGTGTTGCGGCCGTTGCCTGTGCGCCAGCCAGAAACCATTCTCCACTTTGAGCGGCGCGCTCCGGGTAATTTCGCCGACAATTTCCCCTATTCGGAGGTGAGGTTTTACCAGGCACACTCGCGGTCACTATCGGCTGTACTGGCATTGAACTTCGACAGTCTGGTGATGGAAGGCGAAGAGAAACCGCTTCACGCGCACTTTGTTACCGCTAACTTCTTTAGCGAACTCGGCGGCGGGCCAGCGCTCGGAAGAGTTCTGGATCCGGTCCGCGATGAGGTTTTGGAAGAAGAGCTGGTGGCCGTGCTGGATCACAGGTTCTGGGAGCGGCACTTCGCCGCCGACCCGTCTGTCATTGGAAGGGCGATTCGTTTGAACGGTAAGCCCGTCACCGTAATCGGCGTGGCCGGCCGCAAATTCAGCGGACTTGGTTTGGACCCTCCGGACTTGTGGCTCCCGATTTCGCAGTGCGCTTTCTTCAGCAAGAGAAAACAGGCGCAGGAAGACTTCTCCGGCGATGGCATGCAGGTGCAGATGTGGGGCCGTCTACAGCCGGGCCTGAGGCCCCGAGTGGCCGAGCAGGAACTGAGTTCGCTGGCGAAGGAATTGCACGCGCAGCACCCCAACGACACGTGGAAAGATGAAAGTCTTCTCAGCGCGCACGGTGGACGCGCGGTGACCGTGAGGAGTGAGATGTATCCTTTTCTTGGGATGGCTGGAGCCCTGTGCGTGCTGATCCTGGTTGTGGCGTGCAGCAATCTGGGCGGGCTGCTGCTGGCGCGAGGGGTAACCAGGGAAAGAGAGATCGCCATTCGTGTGGCAGTAGGCGCGGGCCGTGGCCGGCTGATTCGCCAGTTACTCACCGAAAGCCTGGTCCTGGCTTGCTTGGGATTGGCAGCAGGCATGGCTCTGGGCTCTATCGTCCTGCGGCTCCTCATCGCATGGACCAACCTTCCGGAATGGCTCAGTGCATGGCCCGATTGGCGGGTCACTGCGTTTGCGGCCGGCATAGGATTGGTGGCTGCAATGCTGTTCGGACTGACGCCTTCGTTGGAGATCTCGAAACAGCGGCATCGCGCGAGCCTGCTGCGGAAATTGCTGATTGGTGCGCAGGTGGCGGCTAGTTGCATGCTCCTGATCGCGGCAGGACTGCTGGTTCGAGCCTTGAACCATGCAATTTACACCAATCCCGGGTTTGAATACCGGCAGATCATTTCGCTCGACCCGCGCTTCCGCGGCTACACGCCGGACCAGGCGCGGTCCTATTTTGCCGCGCTGCGGGACCGTCTTCGGAATCTTCCGGGGGTCGAATCCGTAGCGTTGGCCTCCAATCCCCCGCTCGGGAACCGATGGACGGTAATAACGACCGAAATCGGAGATCGCACGGTTGACGTTCACATTAATCACGTCGATCCGTCCTTCTTTCAGACCATGAATATCCCGCTTTTGAGGGGACGAAATCTGGCGCGCGGCGACACACGCGCGATCATTGTCAGCGAGTCGCTGGCCCGGCGCCAATGGCCGGCCGTGGATCCGGTGGGCAAGCCCTTCCGGATGGGGACAGACAACTACATGGTGGTGGGGGTATCGGGCAGCGCGCGCCTGGTGTCGCCCGAAGATTCGGACGCCGTGGAGATCTATCAGCTGGCGGACGCCGATCTATCGCCTATGGTTGTGATGGTGAGGACTTCGGCGCCGCCGGAGGGAATGCTGCGGCCGGTTAGCGCGGCAACCAAGGCCATCGATCCCCTGCTCTTCCCCGACGTGCAACTGATGAAAGATTCATTTCACGCCAAGCTTCGCCTCTCCGAATATGCCGCGCTGGCGGCGAGTGTCCCCGGCGTCATAGCACTTCTGATTGCGTGCCTGGGCATTTTGGGACTGGTCTCATTCGCGGTCTCAGAACGTACCCGGGAGATCGGGATCCGAATGGCGTTGGGCGCGAAACCTTCGCACGTATTGGCGTTCGTCATTCGTCAATTCTCGTTTCCAATCGCCGCCGGGTTGGTAGTGGGTATGGCCGGCGCGGCTGCGTTATCGCAAGTGCTGCGGCGGGTGTTGTACGGCATCAGCAATCTCGACCCTATCGCGTACTTGGCAGCGTTAGGAGTTTTTGCCGTGGCCGTCACACTGGCGGCGTCGCTTCCGGCGGGACGCGCGCTCGGTATCGATCCGGCCCGCGCCCTTCGTCACGAGTAGGTACTAACAGCTCTCGTATTGACATTGCAAAGGAAGCGCGGTATCTTCTATGCAATGGCCAAAGGAAAGACCGAAGTCTTGCAAGGCACCCTGGATCTGATGATTCTGAAAACTCTCCATGCTCTGGGGCCGATGCATGGATACGGCATCGCGCGCCGCATCGAGCAACTGAGCCAGGAGGTTCTGGTGTTGAATGAAGGCACCGTGTACACCTCACTGGTACGGCTCCAGCAACAAGGCAGTATCGCATCCGGCTGGGGCGTCTCGGAGAACAATCGCAAGGCGAGGTTTTATTCCATCACAAAACGCGGATTGAAGCAGTTGGATCGCGAGACCGAAAACTGGGAGCGGATCTCGGGCGTCATTGGACGGGTGTTGCGCCTGGAAAGCGAGGAATAAGCGGTAGTGTCACGGCTTCAGATCTTTGTCGAGAAACTCAAAGGGCTGTTCACTAGCCGCAAACCGGACCGCGAATTCGATGAGGAGATCGAGGCGCACCTGAAGTTGTTGTCGGAACGGTATATTCGCCAGGGAATGTCGCCCGCGGATGCCGCTTCGGCCGCCCGGCGCCAATTCGGTAATCTCGCACTTTTCGAGGAAAATCGGAGAGAAATGCGCAGCCTTCCGTCCATCGAGAGCCTGTGGCGCAGCGTCCGCTACGGTGCGCGCCAGCTCCGCCTGAATCCGGGATTCACGGCGGTTGCTGTTCTTTCCCTGGCTCTGGGCATTGGGGCGAACACGGCGGTGTTCACCCTGCTGGACCAACTGGTGCTGCGCATGTTGCCGGTGAAAGAGCCGCAACGATTGGTCATGATCTGGCCCACCGAGCCGCACTTGGGAAACAACGAGGGCGATCGGTCCTCCTCCTATCCGATGTACCAGGACTTTCAGCGCAAGGCCGAGGCGTTCGCGTTTGTGTTCTGCCGGTATGACAGGCCGCTCGCGATCACCATCGGAAATAACACCGAGCCGGTCAATTCGGAGCTGGTGTCCGGCAACTACTTCCAGGCTCTCGGTGTGGGAGCTACGCTGGGCCGCGTGTTTTCGCCTGAGACAGACGATCGCGTCTACAAAGGACATCCGGTGGTAGTGCTGAGCTACCCTTACTGGCGCGACCGATTTGCGGGTGACCGCAACATTGTGGGCAAGAAGATTCTGGTGAACAGCTATCCGATGGACGTCGTCGGCGTCGCAGCGCCAGGTTTCACAGGAGTCGATCCATCCAGTTCACCGCACATCTGGATTCCCATCCAGATGAAGCCTCTTATGACGCCCAATGTGGACGGGTTGGGAAACCGGCGCTTGCAAATGGATTCAGATGTTCGCACGTCTGCGTCCCCTGCGCGTACCTACATGAGCCGGTACGTATCGGCGCAGTTGTTCGACGTGACGCCGACGGATCTCTGGACTTGTTTGGTAGCGATTGCGGTTCTGACACTGGTGGCGGCGACGGCGGGGCTCATTCCCGCGCGCCGAGCGAGCGCGATCGATCCCATCCAGGCGCTTCGGTACGAATAGCGAGCTGGCGGGTCTTTGGGAAATCAAGATGGATTAGCCACGTTATATTCGTCACGGCGCAAAGGGTCCACCCTCGGAGGACACCCAAAACTGAAAACCGGACAACGGGAGCGTTGATCCAGGACATTGATGGGACGGCGTGTTCACGCCAATCTTCCCATAGGTCGCGTTCAGCGATAGTTCGAAGCGATCCAACGCCGGATTGGGCGGCGCTCCGGGACATTGTATTTCGATCACCCACGTTCTCCTTTCTCGGTCGCCGCACGCAGGAGTATGTTCTGTCCGACCGCCAGTCGACCGATGCGAGTGACCGCGCCGTAGATTCCCGCGGTGTTCTGGTTCGCACGAACGACCGCTTTCAGCACCTCTGGCGCAGGACTTGCTGAGTCGGGATCAAGGTTCACCATCGAGCAGCGAACGTCGCGCATCGTGACAGTGATGGCGGGGGCATCGCCCCCTTCGCCGAATGAGAGCACACCGCCCACCCACTCGTCCTCCTGGAAGGGAACCGATTGCAGTAAACGAACCACAACATTCGGGCGAAATCGTCGCACGTCCGGGCTCAGCCCTGCGAGTCGCGAGATCTCGCGCACCGTATCGGAGGCGATCACTGAAATGCTCGCTTCATCGAAGATGCCATGATTCAACTGCATCATCTGCACGGGAGCCCCGTACCGGCGTCCGACCTCCGTGGCCAAGTCCTCCCCGAAGGCAGGCATCTCTTCGCCATCCGGCGTGCAAATATGCGTAGGAAGGTCTCCCTGAGCACCGTCTTCACGGCGCTGCGGAGCAAACAGGAGCAGGTCGGGAAGCTTGCTTGCTGTTAGCCATGGGAACCCGCTGCGGTCATCAATCCGCCGGAATGCTAGGCGTCTGTCACCATCGATGCCGTGCCAGCCCAGCTTGGCGACCTCGAGTCGTTCGCCGCCCATGGACTTCACGGGATACCGGAAGATCGCCTCCACATGTCCACAGATCTTGTTCTGGGTCCTCTCCGTTGGCCGGATTTGAGGTGTCCACCGAGGGTCCACGGACGCGAGCATATCATGGGTAAGTAGTGGGAGGTAGCCGGAGAGCCGAAGAAATGGAAATTCCGGGAAGCGATAGCCTGGCGAATACCTTCGATAAAAGCTTTACAGTTCGCCGTGCTTCGACTGCCAAGCGCAAAATTCAAAACCAGTTTCGCGCTAGTTTCGAGTTCGGTAGGCGCATCTGAACCGACCTCAAGCAGTGGAGGCGCTGCGTGCGCACCAACGAGCAGCGATTTGCCCGTACATCTCGCAGCGTCATGGCCTTTGGGATGCTGAATCTTGTACGTTTCGTACGCGATCAGGCCGGCAGCCTAAAGGGGGGACAGCTTTTCTCCGATCCTCACTGCAAGCGATCCGAGTGCGACACGAAACTCGGACGGTGACTTTCACAAACGATCGTACAAACCGTGCGCACAGTGGGCGAACTCTTGGTGTTGATCGATCAATCCGGCGACAGCATAGGCAAATCGTTTTTCCTCGTCCGTACTTTCATCGACGTATGCCCGAACCACTCCTGAATCTCTTCCTAGAGATCACCTGGCGTCGTTCCACTTCCTAGAGCGCCGTTCCGATTCCTTCCGGAATGCGCGTTGCGCTTCGCCGGAAACATCACAACCAACTCCACCTTTGTAGTGGTGATGTCGAACCTACAATCGTATGGGTGCCCAGCATGTGAATCGACAGACTGGTTAGCGGCGATGCAGCGTTGCAGAACTTCTTTAGCCAGTAATAATATGTCTCCCGCCTGGATGAGAATCGATTTCAGCGCGCAGAAACGCGGCGACCATCTCGTAATCATGTGATGGACCAATCTCAATCATGATGTCGTTGTTAACGTTCCTCGACGATTCTACAGGTTGCGAATCGGTTTCGAGTTTTACCGGTTAAGGATGTCATGGGCTTCGTTAGTCGCCAGAGCTTTCATTCTTGCGAGCTCTTGTAACTCCACACCCAGATGAGCTGATGGTATTTCGACAGTGCGGCACGGTCGCCACCGTTTGTCTTGGTCCCTTCTTGCCCATGATCTTGACGAGTTGAATATTGCCCTCCATCCATCGGAGAATGTCAGATCCCGCAAGAAGCTTAATCGGTTTTCCAAGAGTGACATTCCGTGAACTCTGACTGATGAAGCCGTCGTTATGATGAAGCCGTGGCGTGCCCCCGCGTGCATCAGATGTCGCGAACCACGGGCGATCCAACATCAGACTTCCATCGTTTACATTGCGGCACACCTTTCGTCTGAGCGATCTGAAGGACTAAATCGATCCCATCATCGCCTGAGCCCGATCCGATCAGCTCCTCCGGTCTTCACTGATTCCGCAGTCGCCCACGCTCCTCCTCTTTCCTGTGCTCCTCTTCTCGACGCAAGTCCTCAGCACGGGTACGCCGTTCTGATTCACGCTGCTCGGATTTCGGTTGGACGAAATCTTGAGTCTGAAATGGGAGGAGGTGGATCTTGAGCGGAACATCTTGATTAAGTTAGTGCAGAAGAATCGCCGAATGCTCGAACTTCCCTTGAACGAACAGGCGTCGGGCAGTTCTTTGCGCTTGGCAGGGAAAGCGGAAATGCGAGTATCCTCCACACCCCCCGAAACGGGCGGCCGATTCAAAGACCTATGGTTGGACCTAAGGAACGCCGCTCGCAAGGCCGGCTGGAAGGGATCCAATGGCACACCTTCCGGCATACGTTGGCACCGCGGCTCACAAGGGCCGGCGCGGACCTAGCGACAGTCGAGGAGCTGATGGGTCCTCCACGAGTGCCGTGCCCATGCGCTACGCGATGCCAACAGGGAGTCGAAAGCGAGCGCAGTCAAGCTACTCAATCGACCTAATGACAAAGTAGTGGCACTCGTTTCTTCGAGCAAAGATCGGGCAAAGATCGGCGTAGTGACCATCGGCGTAGTACGATAGAATCAGGGCAGTTAGGAAACGGTGAGGTGCGAGAGTGGTTGAATCGGGCGGTCTCGAAAACCG
>PMUN01000219.1 GCA_003166875.1 Bryobacterales bacterium
GCAAGCCCATGAGATACACTCATGCGAACGCATGGGATTTCGATGCTAAAGTTCGTGCGCCGACAGCCCGCTAGCGTTTCGCGGATGTCTGCTTTGTTGGCGGGGTCGTCTCAGGCGGCGCGTTTAGATACTTCACTACAATCGACACACGCCGATTCGAGGCGTTGTTCGGATCATCAGGCTTGCGCAGCCGTTGATCGGCGTACCCTCGCACCTCAGCCACCTGGTCGGTGCGCAGGCCGCTCTCCTGCATCACCTTCCGGGCGGAATTCGCGCGGTCGGATGATAATTCCCAATTCGAGTAACCGTTCAGAGACGTAAACGGGCGCGCGTCAGTGTGTCCTTCCATCAGGAGCCTGTTCGGCAGCTTGCCCAGTTCGGCTGATATCATCCGCAGCATATCTCTCCCGGAGGCGCTCGGACTTGTGCTGCCAGTCTCGAAAAATGTACCCACTTCGCTTTCCAGCAATTCGATGCGCAACCCCTCGCCCGTCACAGTCATGTTTACCTGGTTTTTCAATTTCTCCAACGCGGGCGATTGTTTCATGGCGGATTCCAGCGTCTCTTTGAGCTTACCCATGTCGTCTTTGCGGACAGCGATGTTCTCGCCAACCCCACCCTGTCCGGAACCGTTGTCCGCGGCTTTGCCGGAGGGATCGCGAAAATATCCTGCCACCGCTTTTTTCACCGGTTCGCTCGCGCCCATCAGCCACAGCACGATAAACAACGCCATCATCGCGGTCACGAAATCCGCGTAGGCTACCTTCCATGCGCCGCCGTGATGCTCACCGCGAGCTTTCTTCTTCTTGATGATGATCGGTTGCGTTTCGGGGCTTTGGACGGACATTCTACTTTCCCCTGTAGGCCTTTTCCAGTTCATGGAAAGAAGGCCGCACGGGCCCGGGCACGGCGCGCCGTGCGAACTCGAGCGCCACCGGCGGCGGATTTCCCTTTAGAAACGAGCTGAGCGCCACCCGCACCGCGTGATAAAAATGGTGCTCCTCTTCGGCCGCCTTTCCCATCTTGGAGGCCATCGGCCCCAGTAGTCCGTAGCACAACAGAATCCCCAGAAACGTGCCCACCAGCGCCGCTGCAACCTTATGGCCGATTTCTTCCGGCGGACCACCCAGCGCGCCCATGGTGATTACAACGCCGAGCACCGCGGCCACGATGCCGAGGCCCGGCAACGAATCCGCCACTGTGTTCAGCGCCTTCACCGGCAGTTGCGCGTAGTGTTCGTGAACCTCCATGTCGAGCTCCATCATTTGGTCCAAATCGAAAGGGCTTGGCCCCCCGGTCATGGCCATTCGCAGCGTGTCGCATACAAAATCGCGCACATGGTGATCCCATTTTGCGAACAGTGGACTTTTTGCCGGATTCTCAATGTCGTTTTCCAGCTCCGTGAGCCCACCCTTGCGAGCCTTCTGCATCACGGCGTAAATCTGCTTCATCGTTTCGACATAGCGGTCTTTGCCGAAACCGGAGCCGCCAAATACCACCTTGAACCCGGCCACGATTCCTTTCAAAATCGCCGGCGGATTGGCAATCAGAATGGTTCCTGCCGCCGCGCCGCCGATGATCAGCAATTCAGCCGGCTGGACCAGCACCTTGAGATTTCCATGCTCCATCAGATAACCGCCGACCACGGCTCCGAAAACAACCAAGATCCCAACTATGGCAAACATCGTTCATCACCTAGCTTTAAGAAAACGTTATTCGAGGGGCCGTCGGCGCCCTGGCTGCTGCGCGCCGACCGAGATTTCGCCAACACGCCCGCCACACGGGATTCGAGCGACTCCGAAGAATCTCCCGGCTCGGCCATCACGCCCCCGATCGAAACAGTGACTCGCACCGGATCACCCCACCACTCCAGATTCGAAGCCCGCGCCAGCGCCAGCAGCTTGGCGGTGAGATCGCCCAGTCCCTGTCCCCAACAACTGTGAACCTCAATGCGAAATTCCGTCCGGCCCCAACGGGTGACTGAATCCAGCGGTCCCAGATTGCTATCCAGCGTGCGAGCCATCATCTTCACGGCGGCGTCCACCAGCCCATGCCCAAAGCCACGTTCCAGTTTCTCGACGTCGTTCAGTTCCACGGCCAGCCATCCAAAAGGAATTCCGAAAGCGCGCATGATATCCACGGCCTGGCCAAGCTTGAACTCGCCGTAGGCGCGGTTTGCGACCTCCGCCAGCGGATCGAGACATCCGTGCTCATTGAGTGCGCGCCGGTCGATAGCCGCCGGGGCAGTGAGTTGCTCGAACACCTCCACAGCCCCGATGATCGCGCCTGCGGAATCGTAAATAGCGCGAGCCCGCACTTGCACCGGAATGCGATGCCCGTGCCGGTGTCGCAGAAAGAAAACATGCTCGCGTGACATGCCGTCGAACATGACCGACGACAAGGGACAGCCTTTGCCGCATATCCCCCTGCCCGCCGCATCGCAGTGCATCAGCAGATCGCCCTGACAAAAATGCCCGGCCACATCTTGCGCCAGATATCCGCTGATCTGCTCGGCGCCCCGGTTCCAATAGAGAATCCGGCGATTGCGATCCACCATGTAGATGCCCGCATCCAGATGATCCAGCAATGCCTTGTGCAACTCCCCATCCCTCAGAGCTTGCTCCACCACCGGGTTATCTTTATCTGAATTCAGAGTGGACATCGGCTTCCCACTCTGTTCTCATCGGGTGGATTTTGTGGAGTCTGAGCGTGAGATACTGGGCCGCGAAAGGATCTCGCTTGCTTTTGCATCTTACGCACTCGCTCTTCTGGCGTCGGCCTGAGCTGCTCGATCAGGAACGTGAGATCGGTCCCATACTTCTGCGCGGCCTCGATGCGGCCGCCCGGCGCAGGGTTTCGCAGTTTCTCCGCAGCCCGGTCAAACTCCTATGGGGTCAACGTTCGCAGTTCCTTCACGCCTTGAGTTTACCTCTTGCGGACAAACCAAACAGAATTCGAAACGTCTGAATTTAATTGGAGGAAACCGATGCCGGAGGAAATCGCCCGCTACCTGATAAAGCCATCCGCCGAAAGCACGTTCACGCTGGAGGTATCGAAGACTGGTTTGATGGCGGGCAAGAAGCATTTTCTGTTTTTCGAACAGTACAGTGGAGAGGTGGATTACGATCCACAACACCCTGAAAATTCCAGCGTGAGCCTGACAGTAGAAGCGAGAAGCGTGACGTGCAAGGATGCGTGGGTGAAGAAGAAGGAGCAGAGAAAGAGGATCTTGGATGCGGCGGTGAACGACATGATGGCCGCCAGCCAATACCCGCAACTGACTTTCGCATCCACGCGAATCACCGGCAAGTCGAAAGGTCAATACGAAATCCAGGGTAACCTCACCGTGCGCGGCATCACCAAACCCATCACCTTTGTGACTGCGGCAAAACCGTCCGGCATCGAGCGGCTGGAGATTGACGGCGATGCGCAGATCAATCTTAAAGATTACGGATTAACGCCGCCTTCGGCTATGCTCGGGCTCATCGGCACCAAGAGTAAGATGACGCTTCGCTTCCTGGTGTGGGCCGAGAAGAGCAGCAGATGAAATAATTGCGAAGTGCGTCCTGGACCACCACAATAGGACTATGCAGTCTTCGAGCAGCGGCAAATTCCGTGTTGGCCTGGTCCAAATGAGCTGCGCGATCGACCCCAATGAGAACCTCGAGAAAGCCCGTTGGCGGATTCGCGAGGCCGCTGCCGGCGGTGCGCAGATTATTTGCCTCCAGGAACTTTTCCGTTCGCAGTATTTCTGCCGCGAAGAAAATGCGGAGCTGTTTGCATTGGCCGAACCCATACCGGGACCCACTACCGAAACACTCGGGCGGCTGGCCCGCGAGCTTGAAATCGTGATCATCGCGTCTCTATTTGAGCGCCGCAGCGCCGGTCTCTATCACAACACTGCGGCGGTAATCTCCACCGATGGCGAGATTGCAGGCATCTATCGCAAGATGCATATCCCCGATGATCCGTTATACTTCGAGAAATTCTACTTCACGCCCGGCGACCTGGGCTTTCTGAGTTTCGACACAGCCTTCGCCCGCATCGGAGTGCTGATCTGCTGGGACCAATGGTATCCGGAAGCCGCGCGTCTTTCCAGCATCGGCGGCCCAAATGTTCTTTTCTATCCCACCTCCATCGGTTGGCATCCGGCGGAAAAAGAGCAATACGGCGCCGCCCAGTTGGATGCCTGGCGAACCATTCAACGATCCCATGCCATCGCCAACGGCATCTACGTGGCTGCAGTGAATCGTGTGGGCTTTGAAGGGCCGCCCAATCGCGGTCTCGAGTTCTGGGGATCTTCCTTCATCGCCGACCCATTCGGCCAGGTGATTGCCGAAGCGTCCTCGACTGAAGAAGCCATTCTGATCGCCGAATGCGATCCGCACCGCGTGGAGGAAGTGCGCCGCAATTGGCCCTTCCTGCGCGACCGGCGTATCGATGCCTACTCGCCAATTTTGAAGCGGTGGTTGGATTGAAATGGCTGGATTGAAACCAAACCAGCGTGGATTCCGCATGCCGGCCGAGTGGGAGCCGCACGAAGCCACCTGGCTGGCTTGGCCCCATGAGCGTTCAGACTGGCCGGGAAAGTTCGCGCCCATCCCGTGGGTCTACGGCGATATCGTGCGACGGCTGGCTCGCGTGGAAAAGGTTCGCATCCTGGCGGAGGACGCTGCGGCGGAGAAAAGCGCCCGGCGTATTTTCGCCAAATGTGGCGTGGAGATGGACGCGGTGGAGTTCTACCGTCACCGCACCAATCGAAGCTGGACCCGCGACTATTGCCCTATCTTTGTTCGCAATCCCCGAGGGCAGGTCGCTATCACCAATTGGATTTTCAACGGCTGGGCCAAATATGAGAACTGGCGCGATGACAATAAAATTCCTGACTATCTCGCCAAGCGCCTCAAGCTGCCGCACTATGCGCCGGGCATCGTGCTGGAGGGCGGCAGCATCGACGTGAATGGCGTGGGGCTTCTACTCACCACAGAGGAATGCCTGCTGAGCAAGACGGTGCAGATTCGCAACCCAGGTCTAAGCCGGGCAGGCTTGGAGCAATACTTCGCCGATTATCTCGGGATCACACGGACCATCTGGCTGAAGCGCGGAATCGCCGGCGACGATACGCATGGCCATATTGACGATCTGGCTCGCTTCGTGGATGAGAATACCATCGTCACGGTCACGGAACTAAATAAAAATGACGCCAACCGCGAGGCACTCGAGGGAAATCTCGATTTGCTCGAACGGACCGGGCTGCGTATCGCAACTTTGCCGATGCCGGCGCCCGTGTATTTCGATGGCCAACGCTTGCCGGTCAGCTACGCGAATTTTTATATTGCTAATAAATTGGTGCTGGTTCCCACGTTCAACGACCCCATGGATCGCGTCGCCCTCACCAAGCTGGCAGCGCTGTTCCCCAGCCGCGAAGTAGTCGGAATTCATTGCCTGGACCTTGTGCTGGGCCTCGGCACGCTGCACTGCATGACGATGCAGCAGCCGGCGTAGGACAAGCCTCCGGCTCGTCCAGTTGGCAAGACAGAGTCTTGCCCTACGATGAAGTAGACATCCTACAAACCCAGCGTTCTCGAAACCTCGTACCACGCAGTGCCATCGGATACGAAATGAATCGTTGAGGATCTGCCGGTGGTACCTGCCAGCGGGCCCGCACTCAGCAGATTCGCGCCGAACGTGATGGTCTTCGCACTGATATTGTCATTCGCGATGATGATCCACATATGCTGCCCTGGCAGGCCGGCTGTGGCGGCACTGAGTGTGGCATTTCCTCCGTTCGGAGCTGTACGGATTTTGTGCACATCGCCCGCGGTGACATCCAGTGTCATCGCGGTCTGATAAGGCGTGCTGTCCATGGTCGCGATGACGCGACGGGCTCGGACATCACCGCGTGAGTCTACTAAACTCGACCCCGCCCCTGCGCCACCCATTAAGCGAAACACGGCGCCATCATAGAATACCCATTGGGGCTGCCCGGCGATTAACGCGCCGCCGGGATCGGTTGTGCCGTCGATTCTTTTGATACTCTTCAGCCCCACGTTGTCGATGTTCAGCGAACAGGACCCGGGACAAGCGATATCCACGCTCAGAACGAACGTCATTCCCGCGCTGTATGAAGTGAGAGCCTTGTTCCGCAAGCCGCAAGTGTAGGCGAACGTCCCGTTTGTGGATGCGCAGTAATTCTCGTTGGCGTGCACCGTATCATGCGTGGGGATCAGAGCGGTGTTGAAAGAAGGCGTGCAATCCACGCGTTTCTGACCTGGGTTGTCCACGCAGACGTGCATAATTCCGTTGCCCGGTATTAGATTTAAGTTGTTTTCGACCCCGACGGGCCTGCCGTCGACTTGCACCTTAAGACCCTGGCCGTACGCCGCAATCACTGTCAGAGGGAGGAGGATGTGTTTCAGTTCCATCGAACTTACTTTCGCATGTCTTCCAGTCCGGATGCGCGGTTTTCGCGTTATGCTTTAGGTTTGCCGCAGCCGCCTGAAACGATCCATAAAGTCGTGATCGATGAACCGCCGCCGTTCCTCGGCACCTGGCGGCGAGTTTATATTTTCGTGCTCTGCTCCTTGGTTTTCGTGATCGCGGCTTTATATGCTTTCTCGCGCGCCTACGCCCCATGAGACCGCTCGACTGGGTGGTGATGTTCACGTGGCTGACGTTCATCGTCAGTTACGGACTCTATCGCGGACGCGGCAGCACCACCGTCAATAAGTATCTGCTGGCCGGCAAGAGCATGCCGTGGTACGCCATGGGACTTTCCATAATGGCGACGCAAGCCAGCGCCATCACATTTATTTCCACCACCGGCCAGAGCTACACGGACGGGATGCGGTTCGTGCAGTTCTATTTTGGACTCCCTATCGCGATGGTGATTCTCTGCGCCACTGCGGTCCCGATCTTTCATCGCGCCAATGTTTACACGGCGTACGAGTATCTGGAGCATCGCTTCGACGCGAAAACACGCGCATTAGTCAGCGGGATTTTTCTGATCCAGCGCGGGTTGGCAGCGGGCTTGTCGCTCTATGCGCCGGCGGTGGTGCTCTCGGTGATTCTCGGGTGGCCGGATCGGCTGACTACGGTGATGATGGGCGCGCTGGTGGTGACTTACACCTCGCTCGGCGGCATCAAAGCGGTCACCTGGGCCGACGTACAACAAATGATGCTCATTTTGTGCGGGCTGGTGATGGCGTTAGTGATGGCGGTGCATCTGCTTCCCGGCCATGTCTCGTTCGCAAACGCGGTTTCGCTCGCAGGCGCGGCGGGAAAATTGAACGCCGTCAACTTTCATTTCGATTGGAACGACCGCTACAACGTCTGGAGCGGGTTGATTGGCGGGATGTTCCTGATGTTGGCCTATTTCGGTTGCGATCAATCGCAGGTTCAGCGATACCTTACGGGAAAGTCGATCGAGCAGAGCCGGCTGAGCCTGATCTTCAATGCCGTGGCGAAGATCCCGATGCAGTTCTTCATCCTCTTTATCGGCGCCATGGTATTTGTTTTTTTCATCTTCGAACGGCCGCCGGTGTTATTCCAACCGGTGGAACTGGCGCGAGTTCGCAGCGATCCGCGTTTCCCCGCGGTCGAAAAACGGTACGAACAGGCCTTCGCGAATAGGAAGGACGCGGCCGAGCAATATCTGCAAGCGAAGACGTCGGCCGACCCGGCTTTGAAGCAAGCCAGCGTGGAGCGCTACCAGAGCGCACAACGCGAGTTGAACGATGCGCACCTCGCGAGCGAGCACTTAGTGGGAAAAGATTTTCACGATACCAACTACATTTTTCTCTCGTTCGTGACGCGCTACTTGCCGACGGGTATGGTGGGACTGATTATCGCCGTAATCTTCTCAGCGGCCATGTCGTCGACTTCGGGCGAGATTAATTCTCTGGCTACAGTTACTGTGATCGATATCTACCGGAGGCATGTCAATAAGGGTGCTTCCGATCATCATTATCTGATGGCGTCCCGCTGGGCCACCGTTTTTTGGGGCCTGTACGCGGTGGGGTTCGCGCAATATGGCAGAAATTTCGGCGCGTTGATCGAAGCGGTGAACATTGTGGGATCGCTGTTTTACGGCGGACTGCTGGGCGTGTTCGTGCTGGCGTTTTTTTTCAAGAGCGTGGGCCCAAACGGCGCGTTCTTCGGTGTGGTGGCGGGCGAAGCAGCCATCTTCGCCGCCAACCTTTTCACCAAGATTTCGTTCCTTTGGTACAACGTCGTCGGTTGCGTCGTAGTGATCGTGGTGGGTGTCGCGGTTTCACGAGCGTTCGACCGGAAACGTCCCCAACAAGCTTGACGCGGACTAGAATCTCTGCTGATATCTGGAGCAACCCCTGGATAAGGCGGCGTAGTCCAGTTCCGTAGTGTTGAGGGAGCGCGCGGGAACGGGTAGCAGGCCACTCTGACCCACTACCCGACCTGCCGCCGTGCCTTCCGGCTAGCGCTTCGGTTGTTGCTCTTGCTCTTTGCGGGGCTGATTTTGCTGGTCCTGCTGCCCCTTATTTGGATCCTGATTCTGGTGGCCCTGTTGGCCTCCCTGA
Organism: Bryobacterales bacterium; assembly: GCA_003166875.1. Classification (GTDB taxonomy): domain Bacteria; phylum Acidobacteriota; class Terriglobia; order Bryobacterales; family Bryobacteraceae; genus Palsa-89. Next base: position 8,556 of record PMUN01000219.1, read on the forward strand.
TGGCCGGGCTGATTNNGTTAGAACCCAGGGCAGGCATTTCGTTGCGTGATGTCACGCATTGTCACGGTTCCTAACTTTGTCGCGGCTGTTTGGACGCGAGCAATGCCATCCATGCGTCCATGCCCTGGCTGGTTTTTGAAGAAAGCTCCAGCATGGGCATTCCGGGGCGAACGGACTGGATGTTCGATCTGGCAGCGTCGCGATCAAACTCGACGGCGTCCGCTAAATCGATTTTCGTGATTACAGCCAGATCGGCGCTGTTGAAAATGGTGGGGTATTTTAGCGGCTTGTCTTCACCTTCCGTCACCGAAAGCAGCACCAGCCGGATGTTCTCGCCCAGATCATACGACGAAGGACACACTAGGTTGCCGACGTTTTCAATGAACAGAAAATCCAGTTCGCTGATATCCCATCCTTCGATCGCGGTCTGAATCATAGCAGCTTCCAGATGGCAGAGCGTTCCGGTGGTGATCTGCTTCACGGGCGCCTGGCTGCGAGCCAGACGTTTGGCATCGTTCGCGGTGGCGAGATCGCCGACAACAGCCGCAGGCCGATAGCCTTTTCCCTTGAGTAGCGTGAGTGTCTTTTCGAGAAACGCAGTCTTGCCGGAACCGGGGCTCGAAACCAGGCTGGCCACGAACACACCAGCCTTTTGGAAGCGCTCGCGCAATTCGGCAGCCAGCTGGTCGTTATGCTTCAGGATGTTGCGCCGGACTTCCACAATACGGGGTTGAGTGCTCATTCAATCAGCTCCAGAGCGGCCAGCTCGAGTTCCCGGCCGTGAATTAACTTCGAAGCTGGAGTATCGCATTCCGCGCAGGAAAAATCTTGCATAGAACGGACCGGGCGCTCCGCGTCGCACTTGGAACAATAGACCACGATGGGAACTTCCTCAATGACAAGGCGGGTGCATCGGAAAGGCGTCGCTTCGCGCGCCAGTTCAAAGGCAGAGAGAAGCGCCTCCTTAACCACGCCCGAGAGCGGACCAAGCCGCAAATAGATGGCTTCCACCTGCGGGTTGCCGCGCCGGTCCACTTCTTCTCCGGCCACATCCAGAATGCTCAAGCAGATGGAAAGTTCATGCATGCGGCGCCCCGGAGTGCGGGGATCCGCCGGTGATACATCCACGCCCTTGCCAGCCCACCTGGGTCACCTCACCGTCTTCGATCAACACAGGAACCGTGCGCTGGCCGCCGGTGGCCGCTGACATTCGCGCGTAAGCTTCGGGATCCGCTTCCACGTCGTACTCATCGAAATCACGATTCTTCCACTCCAGCCATTCCCGCAATTCGCGCGTATAAGGACAGCTCGCCGTGCCATAGAGTTCAGTTTTGGGCATCACTGGCGATCTCCAGAAGCTGGCGGATGATGTGATACACGGAGGCTTGCACTTCCTGAATGCGTGGGATGTAGTCAGAGCGTACCACCAGCGGCCAATCAACTAATCCTCGGCGGACAATCTCGCCGCCATCGTAACCCAGCAGCGCCACGGTCAGCAGATTTCGCTTGCGGGCCTCTTCGAGCGCCATGATGATGTTCTTCGATCCTCCACTAGTGGAGATCCCGATGGCAACGTCTTCGGGGCGGGCCTGCGCGATGAGCTGTCGAAGAAAAATCACTTCCGTTCCTACATCATTCGCGAGGGCCGTGATGTTGGCAGGTTCAAGCGAGAGAGAGATTGCAGGAACGGGGTTGAGGCCCGAGGGCGGCTGAATACAATCCAGCGCCCAATCATTCGCATCCGTAGCCGAACCGCCGTTTCCGAAAAGGATCAACTTTCCTCCACGGCGGAGGCGATCGTGGATGGCGAGCGTGGTGTTGGCGATTTGTTCGGATTCCTCGCGTGCCACCTGCGCGCGGAGTTTCGCGTCTTCTTCGACCTTCATTTCGATAGACGCGGCCACTTGCTCAATCACGCCGCCGGTATCTTGTTTCTGCTGCCCCAGGAAAGGGTAAAGAAATCCGGCATCGCCGACATCGTGACCCAATTCGCGATGTTCGAAGAAGACGTGCACGGTTTCCCAAAGGGTGTGATAGAGGATCTCGATCATCTCCTGGTGTTGAAAGGGATCGATCGCAAGATCCATGCAGGCATAAGAACCCCGCTCGCCCGGCAACGCAAACGTCATGGCCTCGCGCGCCGAGGCAGCATCCAGCGCGCTCTGCACTTCCGGGTCGCCTTCCGGGGGACCAAAGCCCATCACGATATCTTCCGGTTTCACGATTGCGCGAAGCCAAGGGCCGAAGAGTATCGACAAATCGAGAGCTGGTAAAGCGCGTTTTCCGACGATTACGGGGTGCACGAATTCCACCGATACATGTTGAGCGTCGGTGGCGTAGGATCCCCGGCCAAAAGCCAGCAGCCGCCCGCCCTTGAGAAAACGATCGGACATGTCGCGGCAGGCGGAGGCCAGCCGCGGAGCTTCGCGCGAGAAGAAATCGCCATAGCGGCGGTTGCGTTCGAGAAGCCCTTCCTCAACCTGGCTCGCGAGTGTGGAGACGCTGGTGAGCATGTCTAACAAATGCGCGGCAACGGATCTCCTACCAGCATATCGATTACACGAGTGCCACCGTAGCTGGTGGCGCCAAGAACCGTGCCGGCAGGCTGCTCGCACATCTCGCCGATGATGACGGCTTCGTGACCACCGGGCGTGCCTTTGAGCGCTTCCAGCGCAGCATCAGCGTGCTCGGCGGCAATAATCGCCAGGAATTGGCCCTCATTCGCGATGTGCAAAGGATCCAGGCCGAGCAGTTCACAAGCGCCGCGCACGGTGTCGCGGATGGGAATCTTGTCCTCGCTGAGCATCACGCCGAGTCCGCAATCCCGCGCCAATTCATTGAGTGACGTGGCGACGCCGCCTCGAGTGGGATCGCGCATCCAACGAATGCCGGGCGCCACGGCTCGAGCCAGCGCTTCCACCAGCGGCAGCACAGAGCGGGTGTCGGAACAAAGGTCCGCTTCGAGTTCCAGCTCTCCACGCGCCAGCAGGATGGTGATGCCGTGATCGCCAATGGGGCCGCTCAGCAGCACCTTGTCGCCTGGACGGACGGAGGCAGCCGAGAGGGCAACGCCGGGAATCGGAAGGCCGATGCCGGCGGTGGTGATGTACATTCGGTCAGCCTTGCCATGCTCGACCACTTTCGTGTCGCCACCGGCGATGCTGACGCCGGCGCGCTCGGCAGCCTTGGCCATGGCACGGACTTCGGCCTCCAGGATTTCGGTCGGAAGTCCGGATTCCAGAACATAAGTCACCACCAAGGTCTGAGCACGCGCGCCGGAAACCGCCAAATCGTTCACGGTTCCATTTACGGCCAGTTCGCCGATGGATCCTCCTGGAAATCGAAGGGGCTTCACGACGAAGCTATCCGCTGTGATGGCGACGCATGTTCCGTTCAGGTTGACGTGAGCAGCATCACCCAAAGGTTCAGTGGATGTACCGAATAGCAGCGGGGCAAAGAGGCCTTCCACCAACCGGCGGCTGGCTTTGCCTCCGGCGCCGTGGGCCATTTCAATTTGCGGATCGCGGAAGCGGATTTTGGGGAGTGGGGTGCTCATTGCAGCGCTCGATCAAGGTCGCGCGGCGGTAATGCACCGACTCCCTTACGGTCGCGGTTCGGTAGCGCGCCGGAAACACGAAGCATACTTCACACTGCCGCGCCAATGCTGGTGAGAACGGCCGCCTTTCGATGCTCATAATTGAAATAAGCAGCGCACGACCCTTCCGACGATACCATGAGCGCACCCACCGGACGTTCGGGAGTGCATTCCTTTCCGAATAGCTTGCACTGCACCGGCTTAAGCACTCCTTTGAGAACTTCGCCGCACTGAGCCGCCTTGGGATCGGTGACGCGAACGCCGGGGACTTGAAAGCGTTTCTCGGCGTCCCACTGCGCGTAAGAGTCGCGAATGCTCAGAGCAGATTGCGAAATGAATCCCATGCCGCGCCACTCGAAATAGGGGCGCAGCTCGAATACTTCGGCCATGGCCCTCAAAGCGGGCCTGCTGCCCTCCCACGGGACCACGCGCTTGTATTGATTTTCCACTTTCGCCTCGCCGGCCTGGAGTTGCTGCAGCAACATCACGATGGATTGCAGAACATCCACCGGTTCGAAGCCGGACACTACGATCGGCTTGCCTTCATTTTTCGCGATCCATTCGTAAGGACGGCAACCGATAACAGTGGAGACGTGTCCTGGGCCGATGAAGGCATCAATGCGCATATCCGGCGAATCCAGAATGGCCCGGATGGCCGGAATGATGGTGACGTGATTTGAGAATACCGAGAAGTTGCTTAGACCCAGCTCTTTCGCGCGTATCAGCGTGAGGGCCGTCGAGGGCGCGGTGGTTTCAAAGCCGATAGCGAAGAACATCACGTGCTTGTCGGGATTCTTCTGGGCAAGTTTCAGCGCGTCGGAGGGGGAATAAATAATCCGTACATCCATGCCGCGCGCCTTGTGTTCCAAGGGGCTGCCGTTGGCGCCCGGAACTCGCATCATGTCGCCGAACGCGGTGAAGATGACGTTCGGATCCTGAGCCATGGAGAGACCGTCGTCGATGCGTCCCATGGGCAGTACGCAGACTGGGCAGCCGGGCCCATGCACCAACTCGATGTTAGATGGAAGCAGGTCTTTCAGACCGAAACGATAGATGGCGTGCGTGTGGCCGCCGCAGACTTCCATAAACCGGTAATGCCGTTTGGGATCAGCTAGGCGGCGGATCTCCTCGGACGCTTTCCCGATGACACCGGGTTCGCGGAATTCATCAACAAACTTCATGTTTCGCCGAGGCCGTAACCTTGGACCTCCTGGACGGCTGCGTCCTGTTCGCCCAGCATGGTGAGGGTTTGAATTTGATCGAGCGCCTGTTCTTCGCTGATTTTGCTCATCGCGAAACCGACATGAATCAGAACCCAATCCCCGGTTTTCGGCGGATCGTCGGCCAGCAAACCGGTGTCGATGTGGCGGCGTACACCCGCCACTTCAATCAGCGCGCGATTCTGTTCTTCCGGAAACAACTCAACGATTTTGGCCGGAATAGCCAAGCACATTAGAACACCTTCAACTATTGTCTACCTTTTTCCGGGCGACTATGTCGAATGAGCATTTCAGCTCGTCCTTCACCTTGAGCGCGCCCCCAGCCACTGAGACAGGTTGAATGCCATAGGCGCTTTGCAGAACGGAGAACTCCCCATGAGCACGCAACATGTCGCCCGTGAGAGCGATCTGCGCCGACACAGCTTGAGTGTTAGAGACTCCGTGAAGCGTTAGAGCACCCACCACGTTCACAAAAAACTGGCCACCGCCAGCCTCGCTGGCCGACACCTTGGTACTCTCGAAGCTAATCTCCGGATATCGGGATGTCTCGAGCACGTCCTGGTTCAAGGTGAGTTCCAGTTCACGGCGATCCTGGTCGCTGATACGGTCGGTTACCGTGAGCGATGCAGCCTTGATCCGAATCACCAACCGAGCCTCATCCAGCGCATCGGGGGAGAACGTCGCCTCGCCCTCGAAGTCGCGGATAGCCAGGGTCGGATTGTGACCAAAGGCCGAGAACATTCCGTTGGCGAACGCTCGGACGGTAAACCGGCTGACACCCGGATCGATGGCATAGACTGCAACTGCCGGGGAAGTGGTCACTTACGTAGCCTTCAATTTCAGATCCACCGAAGAATTCGCATCATCGACAATATAGGCGCATTTGCGCCATGGATTGCCTCATTTCTTTTCAGATTTTAACGCGTCGGAAGAAGTTTCGGCTCTGCGCAGGAATTA
>PMUN01000464.1 GCA_003166875.1 Bryobacterales bacterium
GGGGTCCGCCCCACCAAGAATGGAGACTGAGCAGTTTTGGGAAAACGAAGTGGCATTGGGCGCTTTCGCCTGCCAACCGATTCTTTCACACCCTCACGGCAAAGACCCCGTCGCTACGTACGTCGTCCCCGCAGAATCGGTGACGGTGCAAATAAGCCCCCCGTCCGTCGGAAACCCGGCCACCGCCTTAATGTCCACTTGATAAATGCCGGCAAGCCCCGGAGCGAGCCCGGCGAATTCCACCGGCACGTCCAGCGACGAGCTTGATGAAATGTTAGTCGCGCAGCTGATAGAATTCACTATCCGGCTCAGCGGCTCGCTCGGCGCTTTCTCACCCGTAGCCACCGCCGGCGACACCGGCCCCAACCCGGTCATATACAAATGTAGGATTTCATTCGTGGCAGGCGGTTGGCTATCGCTCACCAGCGCCGAAAAGCTCTGATGGTATAGCTCCAGGACTCCCGACCCTGTATTTCCCGATGCATAGGCACTCGGCAGCAGCAGCATATTCGGAACGATAGCCGCGGAATTCTCCGTCTTCACAGATTCGAACGGTTGTGGATTTCCATTCTCCACCACAAACGATATGCGCTCATTCACCGGCGTTTCCCACGGAATCTGTGTACGCACGTAACTATCCGAGCTGACGAAAACCGGCGCCTTGATCCCATTCACCAAAACTGAAACTGCTCCGCGACTGCTCGTGAACGCCGACCCATCCATCCACACCACCGATCCGGGCGCGACCGCCTCCGTGCCCAACCTACAAGAAGCGTAAAAGCAGGGTTGAAGATCGCTGATCAACGGAATTGGCCCGTTGAGCTGGCTGGTCGCTCCCGATTCCACGTCAATGCGGAGCAGCCTTCCCAGCGGCGTGGCCGCATACGCCACCGTGCCATCGCCCGATAGAGTAATCGCGTTAAATCCTTCGGGCAAATTGGCGATCACGCGCCGGCGACTGCCATCGGTATTCTGCGCAAATACTTCGAGCGGCCCTCCGGATTCCACCGCAGCCAGATACAGCGCGAGCTTCCCATCGTCGCTGATCCACGGCATGGACGCTTCGCTATCAAGGACAGTATCTTGTCCACTCGCGATGTTGTGCGCAGCCAGAGAAGTGCCACTCACATAAAGGATGGTGCTTCCATCCCGGCTCAGCCGCGCCTCGAAGACAGTCTCGGACAAAGGCACAGGAGTGCCGTTGTCCCATCCGGAAGCAGTCCGACGGAAGATCGTAACCGAATCACCGCCTCCGCCGGCTTCGAGCAACATTCCCCCATCGGCGAACGCCTGCAGCCCATCGCCCACAAGCAAGCCTTGAAAATTTTCAAGAACGAAGCTCTGGCCGGTTGCGAAATCGAAAATGCCGATTTGCGGCGTGATCTGATCCGCCAGGCAGCAAGTGGCGAGATATCTCCCATCCGGACTGAGCCGGGCATGGCCCCACCCGAGGGCATGCGTGGGAATAGGATTCCCGCCCACCACGTTCGGCAGATACTGCGTCTGACAGTCAACCGTTGGGAGGTTATAACACTCGGGCGTTGACGTGTAAGCAACAACCCTCCCATCCCCGCTCACCTGCGGCTCAATCAGCTCATAGTAATTGCTCAAATTGTCGGGAACGCTGTTGTCGCGGAGCACTTCCTGAACCAAGTCAAACGTAGCCCCATGCCGAAAGATCTTCGGAGCGTCCGACTCAGTGGACCCACGCAACCGAAGCGTCGACGAAAAATAGAGCTGTGACCCGTCCGTGGTAGTGGCCAGCCCCGAGAACTGCGCCAGTACAGGAAGGCCCGCGAAAATCAGCAAAACAATGGTACGCATAATGATCCTTCAAGGTTTTTGGACGCGGGACCGCGCTGCGGGAGTTACAACACTAATTATACGCACGGCGACGCATCGGCAAGTCGGAGACTTGCCCTACGTAGGACAAGCCTCTGGCTTGTCCAGGGCAGCGCCATGCGCTGCCTATCTCAACCAACCACTCCCGCCCGATTCCGATGCAGCGCCGGATCAATCACAGCCGCCATCTTCCCCACATCCAGCCCGCCGCCCAGAAACTCGTTCACCTTCTGAGCACTCACCAACGGATCCGAAATCACATCGCTATGCTCTATCACCAGCAACTCAGTACCCGGCCGCCGCGCCAGCATCGCTTTCACGCGCCCCAGCGTGCGCGCGTATTCGTCTTTCAGCATTCGCCGGCGTTCCGGCGTCGCGTCCAGCGGCTGATTCCGGCGTACCAGCATCCGATCCTGTGAATCCAGCACCTCATCCAGATCACGCTCGCTCAGGATCACCCGGCATGCCAAACCCTCGGGCAGCGCGGCCATCAACAGCGCGACAATCTTGATCGCTCGCCCCCGCTCCTCGAAAAGCCACTTCGAATCTTTCAACAGATTCTTCACCGGCTCAAATTCGAGATAACCTCTCGGATTGTCTTCGTCCGCCACGCGCACTCCATCCGAAAGGATGTCCAACCCACCGGCCGCCAGCATCTGCATAATCATGGATGTCCCCGATCGCGGCAAGCCCGTCACCACGATCAGCGATTCCTCCATCGGCGGCATCTCCGCAACGGCTGGCATAGAAATCGGCGCAGCTCTCTCCACTCTTTCAACCACCGTCGGCCGCACCGGCCCCGGCGCCGTTCTTCCACTCCTCATACGCCGCGCCAACTGCCGATGCTCTTGCGCGGACCCCGCGTCGCCGAAATGCTTCTCCAGCAACGCCGCCAACCGAACATGCGCTTCCGGAAAATTCGGATTGAAAGAAATCGCCGCGCGAAACGCCTCCGCCGCCCGCTCATATTCCTTCATTCCTGTTAACGCTTGCCCCAGCAAAAAATGCGCCAGCGGATAGTGATAAATCCTCTGCAGCGCATCCAGAGCCGATTGCGCCGCAACGCCGAATTTCCTTCGCCGCAGAGCCATTCGGCACACGCCGAGATGTGCATGCGCATTATCTGGATCAATCTCGAGCGCCTTTTCGTAAACCCGCTGCGCCTCGCTCCAACGGCCCAGGCGCATGTACAAATCGGCGGTCTGCAGAAACAGGCCCGGCCGCACCAGATGCGCTTCCGTCACTCGTTCCAGCGCCGCCAGCGCTTCCGGATACCGTTTCTCCGCCATCAAAACTTGCGCCTTCAGATAATCGATCACCGGCGGCTGGTAGCGCGCCAGATTCCGCCAGCGTGCCAGCTCCGGCGCGCCCTCCGCGATCTTCCTCTTCGCCTCTTCAAACAGCGCCCGCCGCCGGCCATCCAGATCATCCACAATGCGCCGCATTTCCTCCCGCATCCCCAGCGCTTGCGAGGAAACGAACAGTCGCACCGCAAACCTCTGCTCGTCCGGATCGGCCGCATTCAGCTCGCTGAAAATCTCGTGCGCTTCCCGGTGCCTGTCGGCGTCCTGATAGGCTTCGCCCAGGTTATAGCGGAGCTCGCGGATGGTCTTCCGAACCGCTATTTCGCGATTCTCATCCGGACGCTCGATATACCCCAGCGCAATCATCTGCTCCAGCGCTTCATGCGCCGCCACCGGATCCAGACGCATATGCGGAGGATGGCGCCCGTCCACACCCGCAACTTCCTCCCAGCTCGGAATCAACCGAACCTCCGGCGTTTCGGCGAAGGCCTGCATAAGCACCTTCCCGTCCATATCCTCGCCCACCGGCAATCCGTAAAGCGTCAATATCGTCGGCGCAATGTCCAGCACCGACGGCCCATGCAGTAGTTCGTCCTTCTTTATGCCCGGCCCGCTCATCGCGAGGATGCCAAAATCGCGATGCTCGATCGCAGGTCCAGCCGGAATATCGGGAATCGATGCAGGCCGCAAATGATCCGGATGGAAGCCATGATCCGACATGAGAATCACGGTAGTGTCATCGCCCGCTTTATCGAGCAGCGCTCCCAACATCTGATCGTGGAACTGGTACGCCATCGATACCACGTTGTGGTACAGCTCAAAGTCGCGTTCGCCGATCCAACTCTGCCGCGGCGGATGATACTTCATGAACCCGTGGCAGAAATGATCGATCGCTTCGTAGTAGACCGCAAAAAAATCCCATGGCTGATTTTCCACGAGCCACATCGCGGCCGACTGCACGCTCATGCATTCCGCCAACGTCTTCAGGAAACCCGCCAAACGCTTGTCATTATCCTGATCGATCTGTGCCGCCAGCGGAATAAACGGTTCCACCATTTCCGGCGTTAGCAGGTCGGGATGTACGCGCAAGCCGGCCAGTGTCTCAGCTAACTCGGAAGGATGAACAGCATTGGCCCGGAGCGGCCAGCCCTTATCCAGCGGCCCACTCGCACGATGGTAATGATCGGAAACCATGACGCCGTTGATGGGCTCGGCGGGATGGCTGGGCCACCAACCGATAACGACGCTGCACAGATCATTCTGATTGAGAATGTTCCACAGCGCTTTCGATTTTCGCGATAGGTTCGTCACCGGCTGCACGCCGCGTCCATCCGGAGTCGGCTCGGAGAAGCCGTGGATGCCATGCTGGAACGGCCGCTTTCCGGTTGCGATGGAAGTCCACAGCATCGGTGAGAGCGGCGGATGCAGAGTCGAGATCTGCGCCATCGCTCCGCGTTCCACCAGCCGCTGGACGTTAGGCATTTTGCCCGCGTCCATCAGCGGATGGATCACCTTCCAGTCAGCGGCATCCCACCCAATCAACAGAACTCTACTGCGCGCCATTCCCACTCCGCGTTACCGAACCGCGACCGTAAGGGAGTCGGTGCCTTTGCCGATTTTTTCACGGGACATCTACTGCGCCGCCACAAATTTCTCAATCACAAATACAAAATGCTGCTGCGGCCTCGCTCCCCGTGGCGCCGGGCGCGAGTAATTCACACGCTTCGCAGCTTCCACAGCCGCTTCACTGTTCGCGTCCGACGGCTGCAACGAGTGCGCCTCCACCAGCTCTCCCGACGCCGTCACCAGTCCAAATACACAAACCGGCCTCATTATTTCATCAGAAGTGAACGGACCCGGATCAAAGAACCGCGAGATTTTCTCCGCCCCAGCCATCGCGATTACCGGTCCTTTCGCCTTCATCTGCTCGGTCGGCTGAAACAGGCTCGTATCAGCGGCGGGAAGCTCCTTCAAGCTCTCAACAGAGATCACCGATATTGTTTTTCCGGCTTCGGTCACAATCACCTTTTGAGGCAACATGTGATCACCGAGCTGTGGCGCGTTCGTGTAAGCGTAAGCGTAATAGCGCCCCGGTACAACCGAATGCGTCTCGAGCAGCCCGGACTGTGGATCGATGCACTCCTCAGTCTCTTCCCAGCTCCGTGATGGTAACCCAGCCGCCCCGCTTCCTGAACCGGAGATCAAAACACAAGTAACTTGCGCGCCGTGGAACGTAGCCGTCGAGGTTCGGATCACATCGCGTTTCCCCACAGACCCAATCGGGTCGAGCAACGCCGCCCGCGCCTCTTGCAAGCGAAGTGGTACCGTGCTCGCCGTCGCGTCCCGGTAATACATCTTATTCGCTGAAATCTGCGTCACCGTGTATCCCGCCTCCGTTGTCGCCGTCCACCGCAGCCCCTGCGAGGGATCGAACAAATCCTCCATCTGCCAGGCGCCGTCATATTCCGTTGCGCCGCCGGAATTCACCGTGAAGCTGACCTTCAGATCGTACCCTTGACCCGCGCTTCGCAAAACATAATTACTTCGTGCACGGGCAAGCAACTGAACTACGGCCTCCCGACCCGCGGCCGTATCCACAACCTGAATTGGACCGGTGACCATCTCGAGAGGATCGCTCGGTATGGGCGCCATCCTCGGCACGTTTTGGCCAAAAGCCGCAACCGACACGCTGGCCGCGATCCACCACAACATTCTCTTGGAGACCATTGAATTAGCCCTCCCGCAAAAACCGGAACCTTCTACTTCGGTGGAAATTGTAGCCTGGGTTGATATCGCACACCACCCACCGGAGCCGCAACCGATCCACCACCGCCACCTGACCCACCGCCTGATCCTCCACCTCCACCACCACCTGTCCCGCCTCCGGACCCGCCGCCCGCTCCTCCACCACCACCTGTTCC
>PMUN01000169.1:0-128 GCA_003166875.1 Bryobacterales bacterium
TTCAGTTCGGCGCTGAGATGGCAGCACCCGTTTTAAGATTGAGAACCCCAACTGGCACCGGGAGCGAACCGCTCCCACGGAAGAGTGCGAATGGAAGCGGGGCGAGTCGGCGGAGGGGAAACCAGGGC
>PMUN01000169.1:183-13626 GCA_003166875.1 Bryobacterales bacterium
CATGGAAGCCGCGACCGGTAGGAAGCGCTACCACGAACCCCAGAACCACCGGGCATTCGTGGTATCGCTCCCTCCCGGTCACGGCTCGGCGAGGGCATGGCCCCGCCCCACAAGGTAAACTACTAACAGGCAGCCGGACATGAAGGAACTTATCGAAGACATCGCGAAAGCGCTAGTGGATTTGCCCGACCAGGTTGTTGTCAAAGAAGTACAAGGCGAGCAGGTCACGGTGCTTGAGTTACGAGTCGCCCCTACCGACTTGGGAAAGGTCATCGGCAAGCAAGGCAGAACCGCGCGATCCATTCGCACGCTTCTGGGCGCCGCCGGAATGAAGCTGAACCGGCGATTCACGCTGGAAATCCTGGAATAATTCTGAAGCTCGTTACCATCGCCCGCCTTCTCAGAGCCCGTGGAAACAAGGGAGAGCTGGCTGCGATCCCGCTCAGCAATCAGCCGGAACGCGTGAAGAATGTCCTGGTGAACCAGGCTCCCATGGAAGTGGAGCGCACCTGGATGCACGGCGACCACATCATCTTCAAGTTCAAAGGCGTGGATACCATCTCAGACGCCGAGCGTCTGGCGGGCGCCGATGTCTCCATCCCCATCGAGCAACGCGCCCCAGTCCCCGAGGGCGAGTATTATCAATCGGACCTGCTAGGCTGCGAAGTATTCGACCCCACCGGCCGCCTCCTAGGAACCGTAGAAGCCTGGCAGGAAACCGCCGGCACGCCGCTGCTAGAAGTGAGAACGCCAGATCAGAAAGAAATGCTGATCCCCTTCGCCCAATCGATCTGCACAAAAATCGACCCGGAGCACCGCAGAATAGAAGTCACCCTCCCAGAAGGCTTGGAAGACTTAAACTAAACATCCGTGTTCATCCGTGGCCAAGAAGACTTAAACTAAACATTCGCGTTCATCCGCGTTCATTCGCGGCCCAAAATGATCTTCCGCATCCTCACCATCTTCCCGGACTTCTTTGAAGGCCCCTTCCGACACGGCGTCGTGGCCAACGCCGCTCAATCCGCCCTGATCCAGATCCACATCCACGATCTCCGCAACTGGACGCACGACCGTCACCGCACCGTTGATGACCGTCCCTTCGGCGGTGGCGAAGGCATGGTGCTAAAACCAGCGCCGATTTTTGAAGCCGTGGAAAGCATCTGGCCCGAACGATCCGCCCAGCAACGCCTGGTGCTGCTCTCAGCCCAAGGTAAGCGCTTCGATCAAGAATCCGCGCGCCGGCTCGCGACCCAATATGACGAGCTGTTCTTGATCTGCGGCCGCTACGAAGGCGTGGATGAGCGCGTGGCCGAGCATCTGGCCGACGAAGAGCTGTCCATCGGCGATTTCGTCCTGAGCGGCGGCGAGCTGGCGGCCGCGCTTGTGATAGATTGCGTGGCCCGGCTCCTGCCCGGCGTTCTCGGCAATCAGGATTCGGCAATCCAGGAATCCTTCAGCGATGCCGGACTCCTGGATTGTCCCCAGTTCACGCGACCCGCGGATTTCCGGGGTTGGAAGGCGCCCGAAGTGCTTCTGAGCGGCAACCATGAAGAGATTCGGCGCTGGCGCCTGCAGTCGGCGCGAGAGAAGACTGCACGGAACCGCCCGGATCTACTACAATAGAGAATTCAAGGAATTGTAACCATGCCTAACCCTCTCCTCACCAAAATAGTCGCCAAACACAAGCGGCCCGCGGGGCCAGAGTTTCGCCCCGGCGACACCATCCGCGTGCACGTCAAGATTAAAGAAGGTGATAAAGAACGCCTGCAGGCTTTTGAAGGAACCGTGATTGCCCGGAAGAATTCCGGCTTGGGCGAAACCATCACCGTTCGCAAGGTCAGCTTTGGCCAAGGTGTAGAGCGCATTTTCCCGCTTCACGCGCCCGTCATCGATCATATCGACGTGGTGCGTACCGGCCGGGTGCGCCGCGCTAAACTCTACTATCTTCGCGAGTTGAAGGGCAAAGCCGCCCGCCTTCGCGAGCGCGAATAGGTGCCGAGCGCTCTCACCGAAGTAAGAGCGCATCATTGATGAGATGCCAGGCCAAATACGAGCGCGAGGCCCAGGCCCAGGGTTTTGAGCGAATCGCCGGCGTGGACGAAGTCGGCCGTGGCGCCCTGTTCGGCCCGGTCTTCGCGGCTGCCGTCATCCTTTCGCCGGATCGCCCCATCCGTGGTCTGCGCGATAGCAAGCAGCTTCCGGCGGAACGCCGCCAGATTCTCGCCGGACGCATCCGCGAACGCGCCGTGGCCTGGGCCATTGCCGCTGCCGATGCTTTTGAGATCGATCACATCAACATCTACCAGGCCTCGCGACTAGCCATGCGTCGAGCCGTTGAACGCCTCCGCCCCGCGCCGGATTATCTTCTGATAGACGCCATCACAGTCGATCTTCCCATCGCCCAGCGCGCACTCATTCATGGCGACGCCCTATCCCAATGCATCGCAGCCGCGTCTATTCTAGCGAAGGTGGAAAGGGACGCGTGTATGTGCCAGTGGGACCAGGTCTTCCCGCAATATGGCCTGAAGAGCAATAAAGGCTACACCACGGACCGGCATTGGAAAGCGCTGGAGACTCACGGACCCACCTCCTTGCACCGATTCAGCTTCTGGCCAGTGCGTGACCATTCGCCGCACGTGCTTTGGACCGGTTATCCCCGACAGGGCGAACTGTTCCCGCCCGAACAGCCTCCGCCCGAATGGTCGAACGATCAAGAGGCGCCCCTTCTGGAAAAGGCGGCATGCAGCCAGTAGAACGCCAGCCCTTCGTCGAAGAGCCCGCGGAAGCTCCCAAGACCTCGTGGTTCCACAAGCTGGCCAGCTTGCTGTTCATCATTGTCTGCTTCGAAGTGGGTGTGTTCCTGTTGATTTTTCCCTGGATGGATTATTGGAACAACAATTCCATCGCCGGCCTCGCGCCCTGGGTGCGCACGATGTGGGAGAACGCCTATTTTCGAGGCGCCTTGAGCGGCCTCGGCCTGGTAAACATCTACATCTCACTCGGCGAGGTCTTTAGGCTGCGGCGGCCTCGTGCTGATAGACTGAAAGTACCGGTTTTATGAAAGCCTCATCGGATCGTAGCAAGACAGCGGTGGTAGATCCGGCCCCTGCCATCGACGTGGCCCTGAAGCCTGACCCACCGCGGGGAACCATAGCCGAATGGGCCATCACCATCCTGCTCCTGTTGTTCGGAACCACCACGCTGGTGCAGGCCTTCGTCATTCCCACTGGATCTATGGAAGACACGCTGCTGATCGGCGATCACCTTCTGGTAGATAAACTCGCCTATGCGCCGTCTGGAAAAGTGAGCAAGTACATCCTTCCGTACGAGGAACCGAAGCATGGCGACATCATCGTCTTCCGCTATCCGGTGGACATCAGCCAGACCTTCGTCAAACGCGTCATCGGAGTCCCAGGCGATCACCTCAAAATAATCAATCAGCAAATCTATCGCAACGGTGTCAAGCTGACCGAGCCCTACGTCTACCACAAGAATCCTTATCCGGACTCCTATCGCGATAACTTTCCGTCGAGCGAGCCCAACCTGATGCTGATGGATCGCGCCAAAGAAATGTTGGCGAACAATGTCGTGAACGGCGAAGTGATCGTACCCCCGGCATCTTTCTTCGCCATGGGCGACAATCGCGACAACTCGCTCGATAGCCGCTACTGGGGCTTTGTGCCCCGCGAGAATATCATCGGGAAGCCGCTCATCATTTATTGGTCCTACGACGCCAGCACGGAAAGTCTCGCCAGTTCTTCGGTGAATGCTCTGGGGCGCCACTTTGTCGATCTGGCCGAACATTTTTTCACCAAAACACGCTGGACTCGAACGTTCAGGTTGATCCATGGCTACCATAGCGACAACTAAACCCGCTCAGGACACTGCGCCCGTTCAGCGCAGCTCTACCGCCGAATGGGCCATCACCATTCTGATCCTGCTGTTCGGTACTTCCACTATCGCGCAGCCATTCGTGATTCCCACTTCGTCGATGCACAACACCCTCTACACCGGCGACCATCTCATCGTCGACAAGTTGGCCTACGCACCTCCCGGCGCCTTGAGCAAGTACATCATGCCCTACGAGGACGTGAAGCGCGGCGACATCATCGTATTCCGCCATCCGACGTTGACCGGCGCGGATTACGTGAAACGCGTGATCGGCCTTCCCGGCGACCATATCAAATTGGTCTCGAAGCGCGTCTTCATTAACGGCCAGCCCGTGGACGAGCCTTACGTTATCCACCTCGACAACTCCATGCTCTACCGCGACAACTTTCCGGTGGGCGAGCCCGACTACGCAGCCGATCCCAAGATGAGCGCCCGCGCCTCCCAGATGTTGCACGACAATGTCGTGAATGGCGAGCTGGTGGTCCCTCCCGGGAACTATTTCGCCATGGGCGACAACCGCGACAANNGAAGACCTGAAGGATTATAACCTGCACCATTTGGTCGATCTGTCACTCCATTTCTTCACCAAAACCCGCTGGAACCGTACGCTCAAGCTGATTCACGGATACCCGCTGGGCGGATGAGCCGCGCCTCCAGCCACTACGGCCTCATTCTGGCCGGAGGCCGAGGCACGCGTTTCTGGCCGCGTAGCCGCCGCAGCCATGCCAAACAAGTATTGCGCTTCGGTGGCGACCGGTCGTTGATCCAGCAAACTGTAGACCGCCTACGCCCGGTTCTCCCGCCCGAACGCATCTGGATTCTCACCAACGATCATTTGCGCGCCGAGATCGTCAGGCAACTGCCCGAAGTGCCCAAGGCCCAGATTCTAGCCGAGCCGGCCCAACGCAACACAGCGCCCGCCATTGGACTCGCCGCGCATATCCTGCAATCCATCGATGCGAACGCGGTAATGGGAGTCTTCCCCGCCGATCACATGATCTCGAAGCCGGCCAAATATCTGCAATTTGTCCGTCCTGCATTCAAGGCCGCGTCCGCCGGAAAAATCGTCGTCCTGGGAATTCAGCCGCGCTGGCCCGAAACCGGCTATGGATACATCGAGTTTCCCAAAGGCCTCAAGCCCGGCTCCCGCCAGCCACTTCCAGTGCGCCAGTTTCGCGAGAAACCCGATCTGAAAACCGCCACGCGCTATGTGCGCTCCGGAAACTTCTACTGGAACGCCGGCATGTTCTTCTGGAAAACTTCCGTCCTGTTGGACGCCCTGCGCGAGTTCCAGCCCAAAACCGCGACCCTGCTAGCCAGCCTTCCGGCGTTCACCGACCGCCAATTTTCTTCGAAGCTGAAGCATGCCTTTCCCAACTGCGAAAACGTCTCCATCGACTACGCCGTTCTCGAAAAAGCCCCCAATGTCGTAGGATTCGCCACCACCGATTTTGGCTGGAGCGACGTCGGCAGTTGGAACGCGGTCTACGAGCTGCTCCCGCGCGATGCAAACGCCAACGTCTTCCGCGGTGAAGCCCTAGCGCATTCGAGCTCCGGCAACTACGTAGACGCCGAGCGCAAGCTCGTGGCGTTGCTAGGCGTGAAGGACCTGGTAATAATAGACACCCCCGACGCCCTCCTAATCGCCGACCGTTCCCGCGCCCAAGAAGTCGGCGACCTGGTAAAAAAACTAGAACAACAGAACCGCGACGACCTGCTTTGATTTCTTAGCCGCTGATGAACGCAGATAAACGCCGATAAAGGGTTATGTTTTATTTGCGTTCATCCGCGTTCATCCGCGGCCAAAAAAACACCGGTCGGTCTAGACTGGAAAATCCCTATGCTTCCGCACCTGCCACGCCTGCCAAAGATGCCTCCGATCGTGCGCAGCCAGCAACGCGAACCGCTGCCCCAAACTCAATTTGAACGGCCCCACCGGACTCGGAACCTTAATCCGCACCAGATCCAATCCGTTCGCTTTCTTCACCAGCTCCAGCATCCGATCATGAATGGACAGAAACTCCGGGACCACCTTGTCCTTGAGACGTCCCGCTGGAGGTAAGTAGAGCTCCGGCGAACTAATCCTAAACTTCGGCGGCGCATCCATGAACCCAACAAACCAGCGGCCGATGAAACCATACCGGAACGGTCCTGAACCCGTCAGACCAGCCGCTCGCCCCCGCTCGATCTCTTCAGCCAGCAGCGGCAAATCCAGCCTGTCCACGACATTCAGATGCGCCAGACACTCGGAAATCGACCAATGTTTCGCCGACGGCCGCCAGTTGAACTGAGTGTCATCGAGCGGTGCGGTAAGCTCCTGCGCGTCTTCCTGGATGTTTTCAATCTGCTCGTAGTAGTCGCGCAACTCTTCTACCAGAACAAGCTTTGGCGACGTTCCAGATTCCGGCATCGTCACACCTTAAATGTGCCGATTATTTTACCTCCGACGCAGGCATATTGTCTTGGAACCACTTAACAACGCGCTGGAAGAGATCGCGGCGATGCTCCGGATCTCGAAAGCTATGCCCTTCGCCCGGATAAATGATGAACTCCGTCTTCACTCCCAGCGTGTTCAACGCGTGCCAGAACTCGTAGGATTGCGGCACCGGGCACTCCCCGTCGCGCTCGCCCACCGCGATCAGCGTCGGCGTCTTCACATTCTTGATGTAATTGATCGGCGAACTTCGCGCGTACACCGCCGGATCGTCATAGACCGACGAGCCGAAGTACGGCAGCATCCACTGGTCGATGGAGTTTTCGCCGTAGTAGCTTTGCAAATTGGCGATGCCCGCGCCCGCGAATGCCGCCCGGAATCGATTGGTCTGCGTGACGGCCCACATGGTCATGTAACCGCCGTAGCTCCAGCCCGCGATTCCCACCCGGTGGTCGTCCACTGGATAATTCTTCACCACGTTGTCCACGCCCGTCAAAATGTCGCGCAAATCGCCGTAGCCGAAATCCCGCACATTGCCCCGCGTGAACTCCTCGCCTTGCCCGTAACTGCCTCGCGGATTCGGGAAGAACAGAAAGTAACCTTGCGTTGAGAGCAGTTGTACAGGCAGCCCCGGCCGAGGCCAGGACGGACGCGTGTCAGCCGCCGGCCCTCCATGCACCACAACAATCATCGGGTAGTGCTTCCGCGGATCATACGATTGGGGAAACATCAGCCAACCCTGCACGGAAAGCCCGTCGCTATTCCATTCCACGCTCTTTACCGCGCCCCACGCCGCGTGCCGGCCATCGTTCGAGTGCGTAATCTGTTGCCACGAACCCGTATGGCCCGCCCATACCTCGGGCGGATGGTCCCACGAAGATCGGATCATCGCGCTAGTACTGGCATCCCCAGAAAAGGTGACGCTGTTCTCGCCCTTCCAAACCGTCTCGATGCTTCCCGAGGCCAAATCCAGCGTGGATACCGCCATGTTCCCGGAAACATCTTCGGTCATCAGAATCTGCTTCGAAGACGGAGTCCACCGGAACCAGTTCGGCGACGATTTGCGTCCCGGAGTCAGATCTTGCAACGCTCCGCCGGCGGCCGGAAGCGCATAAATGTCGCCGCCCGTCGAACCCTCGTCGCTCATCAATCCGCCGATGAACGCAATGGTTTTTCCATCCGGCGACCATCGAACGTTCGCCACCTGCATGGATGGCTTCAAAATGTGCCGCACCGCGCCGGACTGCGCATCCACGGCGTAAAGCTCCGCGATATACCAATTGTCGTCGCCCGGACCCGGCGCCGCGAGGTACGCCAGTTCTTTCCCGTCAGGCGACCAGTCGTATTCATAAACGTGCATTCCATCCGGCGAGATCACGCGCGGAACTCCAGTCGCCGGATTCACCAGCGCCAGCCGTTGCAGATGTATCTGTGACGCCACCACTCCAGAATCCGGAAGAGTAGCTTCAGTCGGACCGGGAATATGCGTTACCCCCGCCATCCACAGGATCGCTATGCTGCGCCCGTCCGGCGACCAGTGCGGATCCGCCAGATATCCTTCCACATCCGTCACCTTGCGAGGCTTTCCCCGGCCCGGCTTTTCCACCACGTATAACTGAAGTTGTTTTTCCGAATCCGTATTCGCAGGGAACGCCAATTTGCCATCGCGCGACCACGCCAGACCCTGCGCGGATTCGCTGCCGTCCATAATGGTTCGCGCAGCGCCGCCCGAATCCCGCAAATCCCTCACCAAGACTGCCGCCCGGCTGGAATCCGTGCCATTCTTAGCCGGAATAGTTTCGATCCACGCCACCATGCTCCCGTCCGCGGACATCGCCACTTCGCGAAACAGATGAACCGCGGAAAGCGCGTTCAGAGCTTGATCGACCTGCGCCTCCGCGGTCAAGCAAAATAGCAAAATTATGAAGATAACCAACGTCCGCACATCGTAATGATAGTACAGGCTTGAATGTGGGGCAGGTTGTCAACCTGCGCGCCGATTGCCAATCGGCGCACTCGCACCAAGCGAAACTATTATGGTTGTGGATATGGCGATTCACGAGCCCAGTAGCCGCCTGAGCGAGCGTGAGCGGCTACGGCTGCTTCGCACCTTCGACGAAGTCGTCCCCCGCATTCCACTGCGCAGTTTGCGCAGTATGGAGAATGAGTTGAGCACTCTCCGCCGTGCTCGCAGGGCTAGCGGCCGAAGATCCTTGGCCGAGCGGGGAATCGCCTGATTGTTTGTTCTTGTTGATAGTCTCACCGGAGCCCGGCGAAGCAAATTGAGCGCGGACGCTGTTTCCCTCGTTGGTGCTTTACGAGTGGCTGCGGAGCCCACGCTTGCCACAGGAGTTGGGCGCGCAAGAAGCTTTATGGCCCAGTGATTCCGCCATTCCATTTGGATTCGCGGAAGCCGCTCTCAGCGCCAACAAATCCACTCGCCGTCCGCGTGGACGCGAGATCGATCTCGCAATCGCCGCCTGCGCAATCAGCCGTCAGGCCGAATTGTGGACGCTCAACACATCCGATTTTGTGGACCTTCCGGGTTTACGGCTGGCCTTGCTCAAGTAACCAGTTAGTAACCCGCAGCCTTGCGCTCGATCCCCGGTCCCTCGATGGATTCCACAATCAATCTCGCCTCGGAAGACTCGGGAATAAACGTAGCGCCCAACTGCCTCCAACGCCCCAGCAATCGACGCCCGGCATCGTCCACCGACGTCAAACCCTCAACATCCACCACGAAAGCCCGCGTCCCCAACGTCGATGAGCCCGTTCGCCAAACACGCTCCACTTCCGCCGCGTTTCCCGCCAAAAGCGCGCCAGCCAATTCCAGACGGAACGTGGAGGGATCATCATGGAGATAATAAACCAGTCGGGCCATGCCGCTCATATTGCTGATGCATCTCGACCCGCATTGGTTTCTCAGATTCAGCTAGGATCAAAGGCGTGCAACTGAAACCTTATCTAACCTTCAACGGCCAATGTGAGGAAGCCTTCCGCTTCTACGAGAACTGCCTAGACGCCAAAATCTCCTTCATGATGACCTACGGGGATTCACCCGAGCAAACACCGCCCAGTTGGCGAAAGAAAATCATCCATGCGACGCTCGCCGTGGGTGACCAGGTGTTACAGGGTGTGGATGTTCTTCCCGAGCATTATCAAAAGCCCCAGGGCTTCTCGTTGTCACTCAACCTTGATGATCCCGAAGAAGCGGATCGTATGTTTAACGCTCTGGCCGAAGGCGGGACTGTGCAAATGGCGCTTCAGCAAACCTTCTGGGCCCGGCGCTTCGGTATTCTGGTAGATCAATTCGGCACGCCCTGGATGATCAACTGCGGAAAACCAGCTTGAAACGAGAATGCTTCTCCAGCTAAAATCCGTCCAGAAACACTTCGGCGGCGTTGTGGCCCTGCGTGCCGGCAATCTCGACGTCTCTACCGGCGAAGTCCATTTGCTGATGGGCGAAAATGGAGCCGGCAAATCCACTCTGATGAAGATCGTGGCCGGCATGCTGGAGCGCGATAGCGGGGAAATGCTCTGGCAGGGACGAAGCGTCAAGTTTCGCAGTCCCGCGGAGGCCGCCTCCCAAGGCATTGCGATGGTTCATCAGGAATCCATGCTGGCCCCTCACCTCTCCGTTGCCGAAAACATCTTTCTGGGACGCGAGCCGCGCCTTCCGCTCGGTTGGGTGAACCGGCGCGCCATGATGCAGCGAGCCCAAAGCATCATCGAAGAACACCACTTCCCGCTACAGGCCGCCTGGCGCGTGGATAAACTCAGCCCCGCCGGCAAGCAGATGGTCGAAATCTGCCGCGCCATTCAACAAGGCTCCAGCCTGCTGATCTTCGACGAGCCCACGTCCTCGCTCTCGGATGCCGAAACGCAGGAAGTGTTCCGCATTGTCTCCACGCTGCGTGCCCGCAATGTCGGCGTCATCTACATCACCCATCGCCTGGAAGAATTGCGGATGATTGGCGACCGCGTCACCGTGTTGCGCGACGGAGAAACAGTGCACTCCGGTCCGCTCGCCGATCTTTCCATCAACGACATCATCCGCCACATGGTGGGCCGCGAGTTCACATCCATATACACGCGCGCCGCGCTTCCGCCTGGCGAAGAGCTCCTCCGCGTCCAGCATCTCACTCGTCAACCATTGCTCAAAGACATCAGCTTCTCTCTCCGCGCCGGCGAAATTGTGGGACTCGCTGGATTGATCGGCGCCGGACGTACCGAACTCTGCCGCGCCCTGTTCGGTTTGGATGCCATCCACCACGGCGTTGTAACGGTATCAGGCCGCGACGTCCGCATTCGCTCTCCACGCGACGCCGTGCGCGCCGGTCTCGCACTCATTCCGGAAGATCGCCAACGCGCAGGACTCGCAACCGCTCTGCCCATCAGTTATAACTTCACCATGGCTAGTCTCAATCACGTCAGCCGCTTCGGATTTCTCAATCACGCCGCCGAGCGCAGCATCGCCGCCGACTACACCGCGCGCCTCCGCATTCGCGCCTCGTCCGGAAAGCAGTTGGCGGGAAGGCTCAGCGGCGGCAATCAACAGAAGGTGGCCATCGCCAAATGGCTGGTGGGACGCGCCCGCATTTTCCTATTCGATGAACCCACCCGCGGCATCGACGTGGGCGCCAAGGCCGAAGTTTTCGAGATGATGGATGAACTCGCTCGCGGCGGTGCGGCTATCCTGATGGTCAGCTCCGAAATGTCGGAGCTCCTCGAAGTAGCCGATCGTATCCTCGTCATGCGCCAAGGCCGGCTTAGCGGCGAGTTCATCGGCCACTGTACGCAGGAACAAATCATGCGTTGCGCCGCATTTGAATCCAGCCCCGCCACTACCGAGGAGCAAGCCGGATGATCCAGCGGCTACTGCCGTTCTTCACGTTGATCGCTCTTTTCGTCATCCTTTCCATCGCCTCACCCAATTTCCTCACCGCAACCAACCTTTCCAGTGTGGTGCGCCAAACCGCCGTCATCAACATCATGGCTCTCGGCATGACCGCCATCATCATCTCCGGCGGCATCGATCTCTCCGTTGGCTCCATCCTCGCGCTCGCCGGCCTGCTTGGAACCATGACCATGGAGAAGCAAGGCATTGCTCTCGGAATGCTCGTTGGTGTACTCACTGGCATGCTGTGCGGATTCTCGAATGGCCTCATGACCACGTCGCTCCGCATCAATCCCTTCATTGTCACGCTCGGCACCATGGGCATCTTCCGCGGCCTCGCGCTGATCATTTCGAAAGGCCTGCCAGTCCACCAGATTCCATCCTCTTTCTCCTACCTTGGCGAAGGCACCCTCCTTGGCGTTCCATTCGTGCTCTGGATACTTCTGTTCTGCGCGCTCGCCATGCATGTGATGCTCGAACACACACGCCTCGGACGTTATGCGTTTTCCATCGGCAGCAATCCGGAAGCTGCGTATTATGCCGGTGTGCCCGTTCGATTTCATACCACTGCCGTCTACGCCATCGCCGGCTTGCTCACCGGACTCGCTGGAATGATTGAGGCCTCCCGATTGATGACCGGTCAACCCACCGGCGGCCAAGGTTATGAGCTAACTGCGATCGCCGCGGTTGTAATCGGCGGCGGCAGCCTCCGAGGAGGCGAAGGCAGCGTGCTTGGAACGCTGGTAGGCGCATTCATCATGGGGCTCCTCGCGAACGGTAGCGATCTGCTCGGAACCAATCCCTACTGGCAGCAGGTGATCATCGGCGCAGTAATCATCCTGGCCGTGTCATTTGACGAGCTGCGAAAAAGAAAGATGACGGCGTAGATGCGCGCGCTACTATTTTGCTTTCTCCTAACAATCTCGCTCGCGCCCGCCCAGCCTGTCCAACCACCTCCGCCAAACACACAAACATATTCCCTGCCGCCCGATAAATTACAAAAAGCCGTTGACTACGCCCATGCCCGACACTGGCTGTACTTCATCAGCCAGATCTATGGCGTCGCGGCGCTGCTGGCAATCCTCGCGTTCGGTATCGCCGCCAAGTTCCGCGACTGGGCGGAAGCCGCCTCCCGTCGCCGCTTCATTCAGGCCATCATCTTCGTCCCGCTCCTCCTTCTGGCCAACGATCTCCTCAACATCCCGTTCGCAATTTATGGCCAGCACCTTGAGCTAATCTTCCAACAGTCCATTCAAAGCTGGCCGTCCTGGCTCTGGGATTGGACCAAAGGCGAACTGCTCGCCATACTGCTCTCTATCGTTCTCGCCTTCATTCTCTACGCCGTCATCCGGCGCAGCCCCGCGCGCTGGTGGTTCTATTTTTGGCTCGCATCCTTGCCGATTCTTTTCACCATCGCCTTTGTCGAACCATTCGTCGTCGAACCGATGTTTTTCAAATTCGAACCACTCGCGAAGCAGCACTCCGCGTTAGTCACCGATCTTGAAAAAGTGGTCGCGCGCGGCGGCCTCGCCATTCCACCCGATCGCATGTTCGAAATGAAAGCCAGCGAAAAGGTCACTTCGATAAACGCTTACGTCACCGGCTTCGGCGCTTCCAAACGCGTCGTCGTGTGGGACACCACGCTCCAGAAACTCACCACGCCCGAGATCCTGATGGTCTTCGGCCACGAGATGGGACACTACGTCCTTGGTCACGTCCGCAATTCCTTGATCCTCGCCGCCCTGTTCGGCTTGCTTCTGCTCTACGCCGGATTCCATGTCCTGCATTGGCTTATCCGCCGCTGGGGCCCACGCTGGCACATCCGTGGACTGACAGATTGGGCCAGCCTTCCGGCCCTGCTTCTCGTCGCATCAGTATTCGGTTTCTTCTCTGAGCCAGTCGCGAATGGTTACAGCCGCTGGCAGGAACACCAGGCCGACATCTATGGACTCGAAGTAATCCACGGCCTCGTCCCGAATCCGGCGGCCGTCGCGGCGCATACCTTCCAGGTCCTCGGAGAAGAAGGTCTCGACGAACCCGATCCAAATCCATTCATCGAGTTTTGGACATTCAGCCATCCCTCAATATCCGAACGCGTCGCATTCTCGTCCAGCTACAACCCGTGGTCCACCGGGACTCCGAAATACGTCAAGTAGTGGGGCAGGATGGCATCCCAATGCAACTAGTTTTCCCAAGATTGCTCAATTTGCATTCTTAGTGG
>PMUN01000135.1 GCA_003166875.1 Bryobacterales bacterium
CTTCGGCTTCGTTCAAGTCGGCTTCGGGACGGGAATGAGCTGGGCCCACGTACCCGTCTGCTCGCCGCAGTCCTGCGCCCCGTGATAGCATGCACGTTCGGAGTCATTACCTTATGAAGCGATGTTTCTCAGCGGCGGCGGTAGCACTGATGGTTTCGCTTTCCTCGTTCGCCCAATCCAAACAGAAGATCTTCCACTTGGCGATCGGAGATCCGGAACGGCGCACGCGCGACGCCCGCGTGCTGCTGGACGGGATCACGGACTCGGACAAGGACGAAGTGTTCTCCGTCAATCAGCTTGCCGCCCGCCTGCACGACACGCGGCTGCTGCTGGTCGGCGAATCGCACACGACGGCGGACTTCCATCGAGTGCAACTACGCGTGATCCGGGCTCTTCATGAAGCTGGGCGGAAGGTGATGATCGGTCTCGAAATGTTTCCGTACACTGAGCAGAGGTCGCTCGATAACTGGCGGGACGGGTTGCTGACCGAAACGGGCTTCCTCACNNTGGGACTACTATCGCGACATTTTTCTCTACGCTCGTGATAATCGAATCCCCATGTACGGCGTGAATACGCCGCGCAACGTGGTGACGGCTGTTCGTCAGAAGGGAATCGACCACCTCTCGGACAGCGAAAGACAGCATGTGCCGCCCCAGATCGATGTCGACAGCGCGGATCACATGGTGTTTTTCCAGGCCTCCTTTGACGAAGACGACTCGATGCACGGCCGCATGCCCGAATCCATGTTAAAGAGCATGCAGGCTGCACAAGCCACTTGGGACGCCAGCATGGGCTACAACAGCGTGAAGGTTCTGAAAGACGCCCCTCCGGATTCAATTCTGGTGGTGCTTGTGGGCAGCGGGCACGTGGCTTACGGCGTGGGGATCGAGCATCAGGCCAAGCAGTGGTTTGACGGCAAGATAACCACGCTGATCCCCGTACCGGTGCAGGACTCCGAGGACAAGCCGGTGGCGAGCGTCAAAGCCTCTTACGCGAATTTCGTCTGGGGCATTCCGTATGAGCGCGACTCGCTCTATCCGTCGCTTGGTTTCTCCACAACCGAAACCGCGCCGCGAAAGATCATCGCGATTGAGAAGGATTCGATTGCCTCCCAGATCGGGTTCCAGGTGAATGACCAGGTACTTTCGCTCGACGGCATCGCGGCGCCGGACCGCGAAACTTGGAACCGCCTGATGGCCACCAAGAACTGGGGCGATTCCGTGGTAGTGGCGGTTAAGCGCGGCGATGCCGAGGTCAGAATCAATGTGGAACTCCGCCGGAAGCTGAAGGAACAGCGGTAACAGCCTAGAGCATGGCTGCACGAGAGTGACAATGGAGCGGAAGACCGGATTCCAAGCTGCGACGTACAGCCTGGGAAATCGACGTAAATGCCTGGCCGGTCTTGGCCGCGTTCCACGATGATCTGGAGGCGCGGCATCACCACTGATTCCATCAGTACCGAAAAGTCTTAGATCTGTATCAGAAGCGATCCGGCGGAGTGCACTTCGTGGAAGTGGACAATGCTGCTGCGCCGGAGCGCTTTTGATACAGATCTAAGACTTACCAGGACTGATCTCCTAGGACGCCGTTTGGAGACCATGAGATGCACAAATCACCATAGGCGACTTTCGTCCACATGGCGGGGTCAGGACCTAATTGGCTTCTGACCTGAGGTATCCTTGATGGCAAGAACCACCGGATACTTGTGTGCTGTAGCGAACACAACCTCCGCTCATGAAGCATATCCATAACGAGTACCAGCAGCCATTTCTCCTGGAGCCTACCAAGCTTAACCGGCTTGTTGGCAAGATCCACGAGCGTCTCGCAGATCACCCGAACAGCACCCTATACGATCGTTTTGAGGTTTTCCTCAGCGGTAGTCGACGCGAAGAGATGACTAACAGTCGATGATGTGCTCACCCTCGACAATTCCCGTAAACACAGGATCGAGCGCCTCGTATTAGTATGCTCAGCATCTACGCCTGACGCGGCGAGGCCGGAACACGAAGTGCAGATCGATTTCGGTTATCGCACCGAGTTCGATGCGGCCGACGCACAGCGAAAAGAAGTCCACCAGCACCGCTACACATCGCTTGATCGCATTATCCAGCGCGATGCCGACAATGGCAGCGAGCTAAACGCCCCATTCTTCACGATCACAAAAGACCCGAGCCGAGCCGGACTGGGTCCAAGGATATCGCTCACGGAACGGCGTGCGGGGGAGCGGCTGATGGTTCTTGCATCGATGGGGCTGGCCGAGTCCACCGGCCCGAAGACTTGGCGTGTACGGCGCGACTTCGAAAATGTCCTGCGAGCGATGCAGCGAACCGCTGACAACCAGAAGACTTTGGTAGCGCACGGAGCACTGATGTCCGATGACCGGCTGCCGCTAGTGATCCTCGACTTTCGCGATCTCACGGCCTTGGAGGGCAGGATCTTGGTACATGGGGAGGAGGAAAGCTCTGGTCGCAGTTACCTCATGCCAGAAGGAACGGACGCGCGAGTCCACTATCTCTACTACACGCCGGAAATGAAAGTCGCGCGGAGTAGTGGCGGCCTTAAGATCAATTCGTTTATCCGGCTTCGCAAGTTGTTCAAGGAAGGCCAGCCAGTTTTGGACATCGACGAGTTGGGCGATGCAGAGTCGATCTTGCATAACAAGCTACACCTTCGTGAGACCGCGCAACGCCTTGTCAGGCGTGGCATTGTTCCTCAAGACGGCAGTTGGAATGGGTGGCTTGGCCGCTATCAGAAGGCGGTTGAGGAGACTGTTGCGGCGCTCAAACGGCAACGCGAAACGAAGTAAGTTGAGCGCTACAAGAACCGGGTCCGTGGACGCCACGTGGATCGCAATCCTTTGAATCGATTTTCATTTGTCATTTCTCCTCTACGCTCAGTGCTTCGAAACCGGAGACGACGTCGAACAGTTCCTCGTCGATGCTACTTTGGCGCTGACGATGGAATGTCCGGTTGAGATCCTCCAGCAATTCGTTGATATTTTTTTCGGCGCGCTGCATCGCCGCCAGGCGGCTNNGAGATGAAAAGATATTCGCGAATGAGAGCGCGCAAGGTCGTAGTGCCGCCGCACATCACTTCAGGCAAGTTCCCGGTGGGCCAGCGGACTTGGGCCAAACCTTGTTGCCATTGAGCGTCGAGCGGCAGCAACCGCTGGCTGACTGGCTGGTAGAGCGTACCAGACTGCGGGCGATTATGGAAGACGTAAACACGCGCATACTCGCCTTTAACCCGGCGAGCTTCGCTTTCGATTTGAATTTGTCCGACCAGCGGCGTGATGGCCTGGACGGAGTTCGGGACGGGGAAGAGCCCCACCGGCGGCAAGCCTGCGTCCGTCAGGCGGGCATGAACGCGTTCACCGACGGCCCAGACTTCGGGAATGCCAGACAGAGCCGCCAGCGTCTTGACCGCATAGTCGGCCACCACATCATTAAACTGGCCCACCAGACCCTGGTCTGAACCGAACACCACGGCGGCAATCGCGCTAGTCTCGGTTTGTCCTTTCCGCTCGGCTATCCAGGGCGCCGGCTCGCTCTCCCGGAAGCATGCGCCCAACCCCAGCTCCACGGCGCGATAGTAGCCGGCCAGCGCGCGAACCGAATTCTCGTATTGTCCGATGCTCGAGGCAGCTACCGCCTTCATGGTGCGGACGACGGATTGGAGATCCCCGGCGCCCACGATCTTGCGGCGCAGACTCGCGTTGGTGTCGCTCATGACTTGTCTTTGCTTTCAGGCTTGGGCTCGGGCTTGGGCTGGAAGCTAGCTAGCGACTTCCGGGCGATTTGGATGATGGTCTCGCGATCGCTGTCGCTCAATTTTTCGGCGGTCGCTAAACGATCGCGCACTTCCGCCGGGATATCCGCCGAGGCATCGCGCAAAGAATGCTCGGCGTCCGTCATTTGGTCAAGCGGCACGCCATCGAAGAGCCCCGCAGTCAACGCCAGCAGAATGGCGATTTGCGCGGGCACGGAAACTGGGGACAATTCCGGCTGTTTGAGGCACGCACGAATGCGCCGTCCGTGTTCGATGATTTTGCGGGTGTTTTCATCCAAGCGTGCGCCGAACCGCGAAAATGTTTCGAGTTCCTCAAACTGCGCATAGGCTAGCTTGAGATCGCCCGCCACCGCGCGGAAGGCCGCTCGTTGCGCTTCGCCGCCGACGCGCGAAACGGATTTTCCGACATCCACCGCGGGCAGCACGCCTAATTCGAATAGCGATGGCGAGAGGTAGATCTGTCCATCCGTGATGGAAATCAAGTTGGTCGGAATATAGGCGGAAATATCCTGCGCTTCGGTTTCGATGATGGGCAGCGCCGTGAGAGAGCCGCCGCCCAGTTCCTGGCGCAAGTGCGTCGCGCGTTCCAGCAGCCGCGAGTGGATATAAAAGATGTCGCCGGGGAACGCTTCACGGCCAGGAGGACGGCGCAGCAGGAGGGAGAGCTCGCGGTAGGAGCGCGCGTGCTGGGTAAGGTCGTCGTAAACGATTAGCACATCCCGGCCCGCTTCCATGAAGGATTCCGCGATACTGGTCGCGGCGTAAGGAGCGATATAAGCGAGCCCCGGCGGGTCGTTGCCCTCGGCCACGACGATGACGGTATAATCCATTGCGCCCTTTTCCAGCAGTGTGGCCACGGTTTTCGCCACGGCGGACGCGCGCTGGCCGATAGCGCAATAAACGCACAGCACATGCTGGTCGCCGCGCTGGTTGAGAATGGTATCGATCGCAATGGTGCTCTTGCCGGTCTGGCGGTCGCCGAGAATCAACTCGCGCTGGCCGCGCCCAACGGGAATGAGCGCATCGATTGCCTTAAGGCCGGTTTGAAGAGGCACAGTGACGGGCGCGCGATCCATGATGGGCGGGGCCGGGCGTTCGATGGGTAGACGCTGGTTGGAAACCACTGGCCCCTTGCCATCCAGTGGCCGGCCGAGCGGATCGATGACGCGCCCAAGCAATCCATCGCCTACGGCCACGTCCATGACCCGGCCTGTGCGCAGGACTTCATCTCCCGCGTGGAGATGCCAGTATTCGCCGAGGAGAACAACGCCAATTTCGTCCGCGTCCACGTTGAACGCAATGCCGAGCAAATCGCCGGGGAACGTCACCAATTCGTCGAAGCCCACGCCGGGCAGCCCAGACACCTTGGCGATACCGGTGGCCACACTGAGGATGGTGCCCACCTCCCGTGGCCTCAATTCCGGCTTAAATGCTTCTCGAACCTGGCTGAGTTCAGCGAACGCAGTGTCGAAATCGTTCTGGAGGGTCTCAGGTTCCATACTCATTGGGTTTTTGCGGCAGGCTTGGGCTCCTCGGGTTTAGGCTCGGGCTGGGCTTCAGGTTTGTCCTTCTCTTTCAGAAGTTCGTCGACGCCTTTTTCCAACGACGCCAGATAGTCCGCGATGCTCCAGCCCACCTTTTGTCCATTCGTGGTGAGCTCAATGCCGCTGATCAGGTCCGGCGCGGTCTCGAACCGGACGCGGACTACAGCCGAGAAAGTTTCGTTGAGCGCATTCTGTATGGCCGCGCGCTGCTCGGCCGGGACGTCAAACGTGCTGCGGACGACCGCGGGTTCGGAAGCTTTCTTAAGAGCCTCGCCAAACCCTTCCTTCGCCTTGCCGTCCATCTCCCGCAAGCGGCGCGTGAAGACTTCGCCCAGGCGTTCTTCCAAGCTTGTGGTGGCGAGATCCGTCAGCGCCTTTCGTGCGATGGCAAATACTTCCTGTTGTGTCCTGCGGATGATGGCCTGATGTAAAGTGTGTTCTTCGTTTTTCAGCGCTTCCTGCTGTTTTGAACTCAAAGCCACGGCGGCCGTGCGCGCTTCCTCCAGGAGGCGCTGACGTTCGGCCTGCGCCTCGCCGGTTGCTTTGCTCAAGAGTGCGGCGCATTGCTGGTCGAACTCCGCGTTCTTTTTCTGGAACTCGTCGTGCTCCTTCTGGGCTTCGGCCTTTTTCGCGGCGGCGTCCGCCAGCTCCGCGGCGATCCGCTTCTCCCGCTCATCGATGGCGTGGAGGATAGGCTTGTAAAGAAAGCGCTTCATCAACCACACCAGGATGAGAAAGTTGAGCGCCTGCGCACCGACGGTGAACCAATCGATAAGCATGGCTACTTCCCCGTGGTTTGGGCGATGGCGTGGTTCCAGAACGGGTTGGCGAAGATAAGAATCATCGACACCACGAAACAGTAGATGGCGATGGATTCGATCATCGCCAGGCCCACGAACAAGGTCCGCGTGATGGTAGCGGAGGCATCCGGCTGCTGCGCCAGCGAAGTGAGCGCCGTCGCCACCGCCCTGCCTTCCGCCAGCGCAGGCCCTATGGCCCCCAAACTAATAGTGATCCCGGCGATGGCAATTGATGCCACCGCGATAATGGTCATGCTATCCACAATGTCTCCTTTCGAGGTCGTAGTTCATGCTGCAATTCCCGGCGCGGCTTCCGGCTTGGGCTTACGGACTCGCGTGGCGGCTGCGATGTACACCGCTGCCAAAATGCTGAAGATGTAGGCCTGCACCATGCCTGTTAGCTGGCCGAGCAGCGTCATGACGATCGGAATGACGAAGGGGATAATCGTAAGCAGGATGGCGATAA
Organism: Bryobacterales bacterium; assembly: GCA_003166875.1. GTDB lineage: Bacteria > Acidobacteriota > Terriglobia > Bryobacterales > Bryobacteraceae > Palsa-89. The sequence continues at coordinate 6,601 of PMUN01000135.1, forward strand.
TCATCGCCCCGCTCATCATGTTGCCGAACAAGCGGACGGCCAGGGCCAGCGTGCGTGAAAGTTCGCTGATGATGTTAAAAGGCAGCATCAGGAATGTCGGCTTGGCATAGGACTTGAGGTAGTTGACCACCCCGTCCTCTTCGATGCCGAAGAACGGCACTGCCACAAAAACGCACAGCGCGAGTGCCGCCGTGGTGGAAAGCGAGCCAGTCGGGGGCTGGTAGCCGGGAATGACAGTGCAGAGGCTGGCTGCGGCGATAAACAGAAAAAGCGTGCCCAGAAAGCCGAGATATTTCTGTGGCTGACTCAGCCCGACTTCTTCAATTTGTTTCTGGATGCCGGTGACGACGATTTCGAGTAGGTTCTGCCAGCGAGAACGTTCCAGGCCGATGGAAAGTTTGCGTGTGATGAGTTTTGAACCGACGGCCAGCACCAGCATCAGTCCCCACGTGAACACAATGGTGCCGTTGAGTTTGAAAAACCCGTGTTGCCAGAAGATCATCTGATCGGGACTAAGGTGCATGGCTGGCCTCCCTTGGCCAGTAAGTTGGCTTTTCCACCGCTCGGGTGAGCCGTGTCACGAAGACGCGGGCCATGACGAATCCAAGGAGGCACACCAGCAGCCGCTCCCAATGACCGCGCCCGATAAAATAGAAACCAGCCAGGACAGCGCTAATTCGCAGCAATTGGCTGCCGAAGAACCAAAAGGCCGGCTGTTTGGACGAAACGCACGCGCGAACCGTCCACCAAAGGCCGCCGAAGAATATGGCGCCGAGCAAAACGCCCGCCCCGAGAGCCGGCCCGAGACTCAAAGCTTCATGCATCGGTATTTTTTTGTTCCTCTCGCATTTCCTTGTCTTCCTTGTTCACCCAATGCCAGGCATTCAAACAGCCAATCACCAGGCCGATGACCAGCAGCATCAGCGTCCAGGAATGGCGTCCTGGATGGCGATTGTCCAGCCAGACACCGAGCGCCGCGCCGGCCAGGGTCGGAACCACAACCGACCAGCCGATAAGCCCCATCATGCCCAAGCCAAACCAGACGCCCTGCGTGGAGTCGCGCTGCGCCCGGAGCTTGCGCGCAGCCTTCGCGCCGACCGCCCGGCTGAACGCAGTCCCGTCGTTCGGGCTCTTGATCTCCGGTTGTTCACTCATGATGAAACTTCGCTATGCGGCGGATGAAATCGCTCTCCATTCTCTCCATCACCGAGCGGACGCTCTGCTCACTTTCGCTCACTTTCAGAAACTCGCGCTCGACCGCCACATGCAGCTTGCCGAGATCGGTTCCGCCAATTGCGTTGCGCACGGAGACGAGCACCTCCAAGCCGGTCTTGACCAACACTCCTTCATCCACCGCCAGGTATGTCTCGCTTTCACCTTCGTTCTGGTAAGTCAGAATCCCGGGCGCGAGCGCCGCGACGCAGTCCCGACGGTGTGGCAAAAGTCCCATCGATCCCTCACGGGTCTCCGCAACTATGCGCGAAACACCGGTTTTCTCGGCGAAGATTTGGAACGGCAGAAGAATTTTAAGATTCATGAGCGCCAGCTGTGGCATGTTCGACCTCCGGTTCGGGCTTGGGCTCGGGTTTCGGCTGTGATTCGGGATCGGCTTTGGGCTTGGAACCCGCGGCGGCCTTCGGATCTGCGGCGGCCTTGGGGTCACCCTTAGCGTCAGCTTTTGCTTCTTTCTTCGCCTCGTCAATCGCCCCGATCATGTA
>PMUN01000124.1 GCA_003166875.1 Bryobacterales bacterium
ACCAGGGGGTCCGCCCCACCATAGCGCGGCTCGGAATGAAATTGCTTAGCTGACGGCGAAACTGCTGGTGATCTTTGAAAAAATCGTGCTTACGGAAGGCATCAGACTGCTCGGAAAGATTCCTGCTACCACCACTGCCAGCGTCGCGGCTAACAGCGCGTACTCGATCATATCCTGACCATCTTCCTCCCGCCATAGCCTGTTCAGTAGTGAACGCATGTTCGTAGCCTTCCTACATTCAATATTGAAGCCGTTGCATGGGTATCGCAACCGAGAAATAACCGTAAGTCGATGGGCAAACATTCTTAGCCCATTAGTACTACTCTCATTACTGCGCGATCCTGTAAGAACATAGGAGTACATCCCCGATTTGCGGGACGACTGCTATAAACGTAATCGCATTGCCGGTAAGGGTGTAGTCTGCGCCGACCGCCATTCGCATGCCGTTGCGAAAGACATCCAGACTCGAAGCCGGGTTTGGCGCCTGGACCAAGGTGTAGGAATTGTTGACGCCATCGATGGTCCCGGAGGGTGTTTCGGCGTCTACGAAACCAACTGCTGGGAGGGTGGTCAAACGGTAGTCCGCAAGCAATATGTCGGTAGGCCTCGGCACGGCGTTGGCAAGGAATGTGATCGAGCTAGTCGCGATGGTGTAGTCCACGTTCTGGCTCAATCGCAATCCGTTGCGATAGAGCGTTAGGCTGGTGGACGGGTTCGGAGGGTTTGCGAGAGTAAATGCCGTATTGACGCCATCCAGCGTTCCGCCGGGAGTTTCCGCATCGACGAAGACGGTGGTGCCGACGCTCCCAGTTCCACAAGCGCCTGAGGTTCCATCTACGTGCATGCAGTCCGTCAAGTTTCCTACCGCTCCGTCCACCGCGCCCGAGACGTTGATCACGGCAGTCCGGGAAGCGGCGAACCCGGTACCCTGGACGGGACGAACATTCAGCGCGGCTTCGAGCCCCTGGACATCGCTCATCTGGACACTTGCGGTTTGCGCTGCGGGACCCGAAGTACTGACGGCGCCCGGACTAAGACGTACATCCCTGACTCGCAATGGCGTGACGCTGGGAAATACTACCCAGACTTCGGAGAACTGTGTATGCCCGCTGCTGTTGTATTGAACCGCATAGGTGGCAGGTGTGTTGGCGGTGGTGGTCGGAACCAGTTGCACGTACAGGTTGCCGTTACTAATCGTGAGCCGGGTCACCTGTGCCGCGATGTTCGATGTGTCGCCGGCCTCAAAGCTTTGCCAGGTGATGGTCATGAGGCCATTGAAACGATTTCCGTCCGCTGTGTACAGGATGTCTTGAATTGTAGTGAGGGCGGGCTGTGCCGCCATTCGCGGCGCCAGGTTCAACGTCAGCGCCAATGCCAGGGCGACGCAGAATAGCCACCGTCTGAAACTGAACATGCTGCCTCCAGGGAACAAATTTCGGCTTCAGGTTAGCCTACGAGTTCCAAAAGACAGCTGTCGCTGTTAGTGGCCCGCTGCAGCAAGTTTTTCAATTGGATGGCTTTGCGAGCGCCAAATTTTAGTGGAACGGTTGTGACTCGGGTTTAATACAATCGGTGCCGAGATAGGGCCGCAGGGCTTCAGGGACCAGGATAGTGCCGTCGGCCTGCTGGTAGTTTTCGACGATCGCCACCCAGGTGCGGCCGATTGGCAGACCGCTGCCATTCAGGGTATGAACGTACTCGGCCTTACCTTTGGCGGATTTTACTCGAATAGAGGCACGTCGCGCCTGATACGCCTCGCAGTTTGAGCACGAGGATATTTCCTTGTAACCGTTTTGCCCGGGGAGCCAAGCTTCGACGTCGTAGGTCTTAGCGGCCGAAGCGCCGGTGTCGCCGGTGGAGAGCACCACGGTTCGAAAGGGCAGGCCCAGCCGTTTCAAGATATCTTCTGCATTGGCCGTCATCTTTTCGAGCTCGTCATAGCTCTGATCCGGCATCGCGAACTTGACCATCTCTACTTTATGGAACTGGTGCACGCGGATAATGCCGCGGACATCACGCCCGTACGACCCAGCCTCGCTGCGAAAACAGGGCGTGTACGCGCACAAGGAAATGGGCAGCCAATCGGCGTCCAGGGTTTCGTCGCGAAAAAGATTAGTGACCGGCACTTCCGCGGTGGGCGATAGCCACAGGTCATGATCCTCCACTTTGAAGAGATCAGCCTTGAATTTGGGAAGCTGACCGGTTCCGTAGAGACTGGCCGAGTTGATCATGCAAGGCGGAAACACCTCGGTGTAGCCGTGTTCGCGGGTGTGCACGTCCAGCATGAAGTTCATCAGCGCGCGCTCGAGTTTCGCGCCCGCGCCCCAGTAAACTGCGAACCGGGCGCCAGTGATCTTGGCGGCCCGTTCCAGATCCAGGATGCGCAGATCGGCGCCCAGGTCCCAATGCGGCTTGGGTTCGAAATCAAACTGACGCGGTTGGCCCCAGCGCCGCACTTCGACATTATCCTCGGCGGTCTTACCCACCGGCACGGATTCGTGCGGAATGTTCGGAATGCCCGCTAGCATGGTCCGAAACGATTCATCCAGTTCCTTCACCTTGTCGTCCAGAGCCGAGATTCGCTCGCTCATGGACCGCACTTTCTGCTGGCGATCTTCGGCATCCAGACCCTGCTTACGAAGCTTGGCGATTTCCGCGCTCTCGGCGTTCTTTTGCGCCTTGAGCTGCTCGGACTCCGTAATGGCGGCCCGCCGTTCGGAATCGAGTGCTCGAAACTCCTCGACGTTCAAAACGAAGCCACGCGTAGCAAGCCGTTGCGCGATTGCGTCCAGGTTGGCCCGAAAATGAGACAAATCATGCATGCAAGTTTTATTCGCGTTTATCCGCGTTCATTCGCGGCCTAAAATCTTACCGCTCCGAGATCGGCACCCAAACCTGTCCCACAGGCTTCCCGGTGTAGTCGGCGCGTGGCCGTATCAACCGGTTGTTGCGGTATTGTTCCAGGATGTGCGCCGTCCATCCGGACATGCGGCTGACCGCGAAGATGGGCGTGAACAGGTCGATTGGAATACCCAGCGAGTAGTACGTGGAAGCGGAGTAGAAATCCACGTTGGCGTTCAAGCCTTTCTGCTCTTTGATGGTCTCTTCGATGTTCTTGGAGGTGAGATATAGATTCAAGTGGCCCGTTCTGCGCCCGAGTTCCTCAGACAACGCCCGCAGATGCGTAGCGCGAGGATCTTCGGTATGGTAAACGCGGTGGCCGAAGCCTGGCACCTTCTTCTTGTCCACCAGCATTCCCTTCACGTGGTCGAGTGCTTTTTCTCCGGCGGCCAGCAGCATGCGGATGACATCTTCATTTGCGCCGCCGTGCAATGGACCCTTCAGGGCTCCAATGGCGGACGTCACCGCAGAATGAATATCGGACAGCGTGGCGGCTGTTACGCGAGCGGCGAAGGTGGAGGCATTCAGTTCGTGATCGGCGTGCAGAATTAGAGCGATGTCGAAAACATGCTCCATCACGTCGTCGGGCTTCTTGTCGGTCAGAGTGTAGAGGAAATTGGCGGCGAATCCAAGTTTTGGATCGCCCTCAACCACGGGCTTGCCATTGCGCAGACGGTCGAAGGTGGTGACGATGGTCGCGGTCTGCGCCATCAATCGAGCGGCCTTCTCTTCGCTGGCTTGGATGGAATTATCGCGCGCCAGTGGATCGTACAAGCCCAACATGGAGACTGCGGTGCGCAGCACGTCCATGGGAGGCATCTTGGTTACAGTGCCCAGGAAGCTGACCACTTCCGGCGGGATGGGCCGATAGCGAACCAGGTCGGCCTTCAGAGCATCCAGCTCGGACTGCTTCGGCAAGCTGCCATGCCACAGCAGGTAAATGATCTCTTCGAAGGTGGCGTTGTCCGCCAGGGTGTGTATGTTGAAGCCACGGTAGCTGAGAATCCCGCGATCTCCATCAATGAAGCAAATCTCAGACTCGGCGGCAACAATTCCCTCGAGTCCCGCTTGTGTGACTGCCATATCTGTCCTCTGTTCCTAAGCGCCCACTTCATCGTCAACGTATGAAGCGCGCTTGTGGAGTGAAACACCAGTTTACAGGATTTGGCGCACGGATTTCTTCGGCTAAGATTAGGTATGCACCGCTTCGTCCTGCACAACGGCGACATTGTGGACGCCCATCAGAAAACTCTCTCGGCCGGCCAGGTTGGCCTGCTCAGCGGTTGGGGCGTGTTCAGCACCATCCGTGTGGCGGACGGAGTGCTCTTCGCTTTCGAGCGGCATTGGCTGCGCATGCGCCAGGACGCTGTCCGGATGCATGTTCCTTTTCCTACGGATGCGGATCAGTTGAAATCGGACCTGCTTCGGCTGGTGGAAGCCAACCACGCCCGCAACGCAACTTTGCGCGTGAATGTGGTGCGCAATCGCGGGGGACTCTTTGAGGGGCCTGACCAAACCCGGGATTTCGACATAATTGCCTTTACTAGCGATATCAATCCTTGGGGCGAAAGTGCACGGCTCGGGATGAAAGCGAACGGCCGTCACGCGCAGAACGAATTTGCCGGAGCCAAGATTCTTTCCTGGGCGCAGAATCTGACTTGGTACGAGGAAGCACACCAGCGTGGGTTCGATGAAGTGGTGCTACTCAACGAGCGCGGCGAGGTGAGCGAATGTACGTCGGCGAATATTTTCGCCGCTGCGGGAAGGGAAGTGCTCACGCCGCCGCTCAGTTCTGGCTGTCTGCCCGGAGTCTCGCGTGAATTGTTGCTCGCGGAGATCCACGTTCCTGGTATTTCCGTGGTCGAGACAATATTACTCCCGGCGGATCTCGAAAGTGCGGATCAGGTGTTCATCACATCCACTACGCGCGACCTCATGCCCGTTTCCTATATCGAGGGATTGAAAGTGAGAAGCCAGGGTCTGGATTTAGTGGATCAACTCGCCAAGGCGTTCGCTGAATACCGGGATGCGTATGTGAAGCGGAACGCCGCAACGAGTCTCGACAAAATCACAGTTTGAAGGTCAGCGTCCCCTTGCTTACGCGCGGGGCTACCAGGAGAAGAATTGTAGCCCCGCGCGCAAGCAAGGGGAACAAATCACGCAGGGCGTGGTCTCAAAAATGGGTTGAGGCTGGAATTGGAGGTACAGTTACTGGCTCCATCGCTTCCCGGGCGGGAGCGATGGCCGGGCCCGAGTAACTGTCCTCCCTCGTTCAAATAAAAATGGTTCCAAGTGACCCATCGAGCAGCCCGTTCTCCGACTGGTATACACAGTCAGAACTTAGCATGCAGTGTAGCTGAGACGCTGTCCTTTTGCTCCCCGCTGCCGCTTTTGCACGGCCTCGGATCAGTGCTCCAGAACCCATCTGCGTTTTCTACCTGCTAGAAGCCCGCGTCTCGAAACAGACTTTTGCTCGCCCGCATCGACTGCTCCCTTTCGAGAGCCACCGCAGCGAGGTCAATGCTCCTGCCCTATCTCTTCGACGCAACTCTGAACTTTTCTTCCAGCCCGTTCGGCCTTGAACTCCCATCCTCGGGTTGCGTTCTCACGCCCCCGGGGTATGTTCGACGTCCAAAACCCGTTGCCGTCTTCCAAGCCCAAAGCTCTCAAACTTCCATCCAACTTCCGCTCCCCTTCAGGACTTTCATCCTTCCAGATCGTAGCGCTCAGTCAGCGGCTAGGTCTGAGAAACTTACCTTTGTCTCCGGCCCGTTTTCCCTTCGCTCCCCGCAAGCGTCAATCATTTTTATTAACTACCCGCTTACGGATCATCGTTCCAGGTTCGCTACCGTCTACCAGGCTTTCTACTCTCTGAACCTCTTGGAACCATGTCTATGGTGCCCTGAAACGCCTTTTGAGTCAACAATGAAATGCCGGTTGCAATGTGTTTTCCAGAGCTTTTATTTTTCGTGGATTCAGTGGTTTGCGGGTTTTGAACTGTGAACAAGATGTGGATAAAACAGCAGTGGGCGAGTCTGTTTCAGGATTGATCTGCGTTTCACTTGGCGGCTTTGTCCAGCGTCAAAATCATCCCCGTATCGGTGGCCACAAAGAGGTGTTCAGCATCCGGCGCCGCTATGGTTGCGCGTTGCGCCACTGCTCGATAATCCACATCCATCTCTTCCCACACCTTTAAATTCGCGCTGCGCAGCATCTTCAGCTTTCCCGGTATAGGCACCTGGTTGGAAGATCCCGGCGGCTCGACGGCTGCTATCAGCGCCAGGCCATCCGGCAATAAAGCAATGTCGGTTACCGCCCGATCACGCTCGGCGAAAATAACATCCGAACTGGTCCGGAACTTCACCTTGTACACTCTGGATGGCAGCGTATAGTAATTGTGATACTCGAAAAGCGCTAGCGCGAAACCGTCCTTCAGCATCACCAGCTGACTCATGCGCCCATAGAGCGAAGAGGTAGAGGCTTCCCAGTGGGCGCCACTATCCATGGTTTCGAGAACCACCACCGTGGATTGCCGCTCCCGATGTAGCCGAGCCTCCTTTGGGTTTAGCCACGGCGGTGTCTCATCAGTGCCCGGCAGCGTCGTGTTGCCGGTAATTATGCCATGCGCACCTTGAAAGGAGATGCATTCATAGACAGTGTCCTGAAGACCGGTTTCAGGGCGATCGGCCGCCGCCAATCTGATCCAGCTCTTGCCGCCATTGGCCGTTTCGTAAACAGCTTTCGGAAAGCCGATCGCATATCCATGCAAGGGGTTCAAGAAATACACTTCCAGAATCCCCTTTTTCAAACCTTCCAATTTCTTCCAGGTTCGTCCGCCGTCAGTAGTGGACCACACGCCGCGAGCGGCAGCCATCCAACCCAGAGAGTCGTTCAGAAAGAACAGCGAGATTGGCTCGTCACTCACTTCCGCGAGGCTCCAGTTCTGGCCGCCATCGCTGGTCGAGATCAAGGTGCCTTTGACATGGCCTTTTCTATCTTCAATAGATCCGACGCCGACGCAATGGCTGGTTGTGGGGCATTTGAGGTCTTGGATACTGAGAGAGCTACTCGCCTTGTCATAGAAGAATTGAATCTTCCAGCGTTCGGCGGCCGACGCGATACCTGGAAGCGCAAGGAGTAGGACAAGACTCTGTCTTGTCCNNGGCAGTAGTAAAGATTCAGAGCGGACAACCCACTAGTTGCCTTTCGCACGCTCTGAGCCCGACGACAGCACCAAATCTCCATCTCCGGCCTTCGGCTCTGTTCTCGAAAGAATCAGCAAGCATCCTATTTGTTCGCCAACGGTAGTGAGGAGCTCCATTTCCATTCCCGAGTGAGGATGCGGATCGCGGTGTTGCACGTTGATCACGCCTTCCACGCTACGCCGCGAGATGATGGGCGCCGAAAGAAAAGCTTCATAGGTATCTTCCGGAAGATCGCTGAAGAACTTGAAGCGCGTGTCGTGGTAAGCTTCCCGCGAGATGGCGAGCAGTCGCTTCTCGCGTGCCACCCACCCCGTCAAGCCTTCCGATAGGGCCAGCTTGACGCGGCCCACCGCCTCCGGGTGGGGCCGGTTGGATGCGCGCAAAACCAGCTCCTTCCCGTCGAGCAGGTAGAGCAGGCACGAGTCGCATTCCATGAACTCCACCACCAGCCCGACCACAACATCCAGCGCGTCCTGCAATTTCATGTCGCGCACCATGCAGCGGCTGATCTTTTGCAACAACCGCAGTTGTTGGTCGGTGCGCTCGAGACGCTGTTCCAACTCCCGTGCTTTGGACATCTGAGTTCATTATCCCATGTCATCGCGCGGCTCACCGCGCGGTTCTTCGGTTGTTCGGTTATTCGGTTCATCGGTTGGTTGATAATTGAGGTTGAACCTTCGTTCGTTGCAGAAGCATTGGGATTCCCTCGGCCGCCAGGATCCCATGCGGGCTATTCTGGCGCGGTCCGAACAAAAGAAGGATGTCCCTTGGGATGTTGAGAAGTTTTTCCAGAGCGGTGTCTTTGAAATCGACGCCATGCTCCAGTACGCTGAGTCCATTCAGCCGTTACGTGAAAAAAAATGCGCACTGGATTTCGGATGCGGGGTGGGACGGCTGACCCAGGCGCTAGCCTCGCACTTTGAGCGTGTGTGTGGCGTGGATATCTCGCCCGCCATGATCCAGCACGCACGCAACTACCAAGGTTCTGAGGGCCGTTCGGAGTACCTGGTAAACGAAACCGGTGATCTGCGCCAGTTTCGAGATAGTCAGTTCGATTTTGTTTACTCCAGCATCACGCTGCAGCACATGCCGGCACGCTTCGCCAAAAAGTACATAGCAGAGTTTCTCAGAGTGCTGAACCCGGCCGGCCTGCTTCTGTTTCAACTGCCCAGCCATCGCAAAGGAAACTTCGCCCGAGTGCGCACCCTGGCGCATGAGCTATTCGATCCAGTGTTGCATCCAATCACGCCCCGGGTAATGATGAGTGGACTCTCAAAACACGAAGTGATTCAATTGTTGACCGAACATTGTGGCTATGTCCTGGACGTCGCGAGTGACGAATCGGCAGGCAAGGACTGGGAAAGCTTCCGCTACCTGGTGCAGAAAACCCCGCAGTCCCCAGCCCCCAGTCCCTAGCCCCCAGGCTTCCGCAGCCAGATGTAACAATGATTGCCGATCCGCCCGACACTGGCCGATCGAAACAGCAACAGGTCCAGGTAGCGCAGGGGAAACAGCAGCCATCCCAAAACCACATGCATCACGGCTCGCCAGGCGCGAAAGGGAAACAGCAGCTTCCCGTATTCGATAACGATAACGAGTAGCGTCGCGGTGGGGCCGGTGCGCCATCCTTCAGCTACAACTTCCATCCCACCCGCCAGCTCCTTGAGACCATCCAGCGTGAATCTTCGAAAGTCTTTTGGATACTCGTGAAACGGATGACAGAAGGGCGTCACCAGATGTGCGTAACCACCAGGCGCTAAGACGCGGCGGATTTCTGACATAACCTGTGCGGGATCGCGAACGTGCTCGAGGACGGCGTCGCATTCCACTCGCTGAAAAATATCGGACCGGAACGGAAGCTCGGCGGCATCCGCAGCCACATTCACTCCGGGCATGGCAAACAGATCAAGGTTGACATAGCCATCCATCACTCGGCCGGCGCCGCCGACACAAAGATTCCAGCGGCCCAGTGGAAAGTCCTTGGGTTCCCTCGGATTCATGATGAACGGGGCTGGAGGCTCTATAAGACGACGAAGTCGATCGCGCCAGTGGCGTGAAGTGCGTTCGCGATATAGCGTTTCGAGAGAGCTCCCCGGCCGCATCCAGCTACCCTACCATTCGCCAGCCACTGGCCACCACCACCGGGGTCCCCATTTTTAGGGAACCCGCGCAGAACCTGGCAGAACAGTAGTAACATGGTTTCATCCTTATGAAAGGGAATCATCATGTGGAATAAACGGAAAGAAGAAGAGTATCCGCCTAAGTCTGCCAGCACTCCGGCGGCATCCGCCACGCAGTCCAAGGAGAACGCGCCTATGTCCACCGCCCCCGCTACCAGCCATTATTCTCCCGAGACGAGGGGGCCGGCCGTGATTGGGAAGTCGGTGATGATCAAGGGCCAGATTTTCAGCCGCGAGGACTTGACCATCGACGGCGAGATTGACGGATCTGTGGAGTTGCAGGAACACCGCTTGACGGTTGGTCCGCACGGCAAGCTGCAGGCCGGAGTGAAGGCGCGAGAAATAGTTGTGCTCGGAACGATTCACGGCAATGTGGAGGCCTCCGACAAGATTGACATTCGCAAGGATGCCAAGCTGGTCGGCGATATTAAAACCGCGCGCATCGTAATTGAAGACGGTGCGTACTTCAAGGGCAGCATCGATATTGCCCGGCCCGAGATCAGCAAGCCCGCCGCTGTGCCAACGCCGAAACCGGTGGCTGCGACTCCCGCTCCGGCGGCGAACGCGGCAGCCGCATCGGCTCCCTCGTCGGCGTTATCCGGCGAACTAAAACGCTGACCAGCCTTGCGCGGTCGGGAAAGGTGATTCTTTGCTAAGAGACCGGCGGGGAACAGAAACAGGTTCGCCCTCCCTATATTCGCCGGAACGGAGCGTAGCCTCCTCCACGCAATCGCACACTCGCGCCAGTAATGGGCTGGATCAATTTTTCAGTTCCATTCAGGATCAGCAGAACTTATCTATCCTGGATTTTGCGGGCGCGAGCCAGGCCAACGTCAGCTTCATCACCACGCTGGGACATCGTATCTTTTCGAACGACATCCTGCACACCCTGGATGAAGCGTTCGGAGGGGAAGGGGATTTCGTAGCGAACCAGGCCGATCCGCGCCGGGCGGATTATTTCCTGCGCGAGAGCCTGGATTTCTCCGAGCGCAGCTTCGACGGCGCGCTGGTTTGGGATACGCTGCAATTCCTGGCGCCACCGCTGTTGCAGGAAACCGTAGACCGGCTCTTCCACGTGCTGCGGCCCCAGTCCGCGCTATTGGCTTTTTTCCACGCCGAAGAGAAAGCCAACCTGGTGCCTCTTTACAACTACCGCATTGTCGAATCGAAGACGCTTTCGTTGACGCCCCGCGGCGAGCGCAAACCCGCTCAATATTTCAACAATCGCAGCCTCGAGAAGCTGTTTCAGAAATACCATTCGGTGAAGTTCTTCCTGACCCGCGATCATCTCAGAGAGGTGATAGTCCGGCGTTAGTTCGAGGCACCGGCTCCCTTACGGTCGCGGTTCAGAAAACGCTTCCGGACGCACGGCGCGCCTCATTCCGAACCGCGAGCGTAAGCGACCGGTGCCTTCGTTGTACCCTGAAGTTACGATGTCCCGAACATCCCAGGAGCCGAATTTTGTCCCTTGAAGACGAATTGTACCAGCAGCGCATCAGCCGCATCGCGGAAATCGAGGCACTGGGCTTCGAGCCTTACGGCCACCGCTTCGATTTCACGCACACCATTCCGCAAATACTGGCGGAGTACACTGCCAAGACCGCGGTCGAACTCGAGCCGCGCGTAGTAGTGAAGGTGGCCGGCCGCATCTCCACCATTCGCCGCATGGGCAAGGCCGGATTCGCGCATCTGTTGCAAAACGGCGAGCGGCTGCAGATTTATATCCGCAAAGATGCGGTAGGTGAAAAGGACTTCGCACTTTACGAGAAGCTGGACCTCGGCGACATCATCGGCGTCGAAGGCTACCTCTTCCGAACCAGAACCGGCGAGCTGAGTGTGCACGCCGAACGGCTATATTTCCTGGCGAAGACGCTGTTCTCGATGCCTGAAAAATGGCATGGCCTGGAAGACGTCGAGATCCGCTATCGCCAGCGCTACCTGGATTTGATCGCGAATCCCGAAGTCCGGAACGTATTCGTCACGCGTGCGAAGATCGTGTCTTCCATGCGGCGCCAGTTGGAGGCGCACGGGTTCCTGGAAGTGGAAACGCCCATGCTGCAGCCGGTTTATGGCGGCGCGGCGGCGCGGCCCTTCCGGACGCATCACAACACGCTCGATCTTGATCTCTACATGCGAATCGCACCGGAGTTGTACCTGAAGCGCCTGGTGGTGGGCGGCCTGGAACGGGTGTACGAGATCAATCGCAATTTCCGCAACGAGGGGATCTCCACGCGGCACAATCCCGAATTCACCATGCTTGAGTTCTATCAAGCCTACACCGACTACCTCGGGATGATGGATCTTTCCGAGGAGTTGCTGCGGCAGGCCGCCATCGACGCTACAGGCTCGGCGGTGGTGGAATATCAAGGTGAGAAAATCGACTTCGGCAACTTCCGCCGCGTCAGCATGCGCGACCTGGTGGGCGATCCGAGCCTGAAAGGAAAAGCGCTGGTGGATGAATTCGAGCGCAACATTGAATCCACCCTCATCCAACCGACCATCGTTTTCGATTACCCGATTGAAGTATCGCCGCTCTCCAAGAACAAACCCGGCGATCCTGATTTTGTCGAACGCTTCGAGATCTACGTGGCCGGAATGGAAATCGCAAACGCCTTTACCGAGCTGAACGACCCGGCCGAGCAACGGCGCCGGTTTGAAATGCAGCTTGCGCTGCGCGAAAAGGGAGATGAAGAGGCGCACCAGATGGACGAGGATTACGTTCGCGCGCTTTCCTATGGAATGCCTCCCACGGGCGGGGAAGGCATTGGGATCGACCGCCTGACCATGATCCTGACCAATACCCGATCCATTCGCGACGTAATTCTATTCCCGCTTCTGCGCCCTGTAGTGCAAGTCTCCGGCTTGCCGAATCATGAGCACGATAGCTAGCACCTTCGAGCTCTTCATCGCCATGCGTTACTTGCGCGCGAAGCGCAAGCAGACTGTGATTTCCGTAATCACCGTCATCTCCGTGATTGGCGTGGCGGCGGGCGTGATGGCGCTGGTGATCGGGATCGCAATCAACAATGGATTCCGCAGCACTTTGCAGCGGAGTTTGCTAGGCGCCACGGCTCACGTCATGCTACTCGAAAAAGATCCGTCGCAAGGAATCTCGAATTGGGCGGAACTGGATCCGCAACTGCAGACAATTCCACACGTAGTGAGCGTGTCGCCCGTGCTTTACGGCAAAGTAGTGATGACTGGCGCTCCCGGCGCCAGCCAGGTGGAAGGCGCGGAGCTGAAGGGCGTTCCTCTAGACGCTCCCCCGGACATTCTGCGGCATCTCAAGGAAGGCTCGTTCAAAGAGCTAAAGAACACCACGGGATTGCCTGGCATCATACTGGGCTCGAATCTTGCGCAGAAAACTGGGATGCTTCTGCATGGCGTGGTTAACGTGGTAAGCCCCCAGGCCATTCTCACTCCCATGGGTTTGCACTGGAGCCTCGTGCCATATCAGTTCCGCGTAGTAGGCATCTTCGAATCTGGTTTCGAAGCGGTGGACTCGTTTTGGGCATTCACCGCCTTAAGTTCGGCCGAGCAGATCCTGAACGAAGGCAAACTTGTGAACACGATCGAGCTGCGCCTGGACGATATTTATCAGGCGCAGCAAGTTGCGGAGGCGGCTGAAAGGATTGCGGGCCCGAAGATAGCAGCCAAAACCTGGATGGAGCAGTTCCAGCAGATCCTGGGTGCGCTGAATACAGAGAAAGTGGTCACGGCGCTCACCATCGGCCTCATACAGCTCGTTGCCGCGCTCAACATTCTGATCACGCTGATCATGATGGTGGTGGAGAAGAACCGCGACATTGCGGTGCTGATGTCGATGGGTGCGAAGCGCCAGCAGATCCGAAAGATATTCGTGCTCGAAGGCCTTCTGATCGGTGTGGTGGGAACGGTCGTCGGACTCATTCTCGGTTATTCGCTTTCGTTTCTGGCCGACCATTACCATTGGCTGCGTCTGAACGCCGAGGTGTACTCGCTCCCCTATGTTCCGTTCAATGCGCGCTGGCAGGACGGCATCTGGATCGCAGCCACGGCCATCTTCATCAGCTTCATCGCGACGCTATATCCGGCCAGAAGCGCCACGCGCATCGCGCCGGTGGAAGCGCTGCGGTACGAATAGCTCGTCATCTTTCGTGTACACTATACACATGAAACGTACGAATCTTGTGCTCGACGAGAATCTGCTCAACGAGGCCACCCGTGTGCTCGGTGTTAAGACCTACTCCGCTGCTGTGAATCTCGCTCTCGCCGAGACGTTGCGCGTGAAGAAAGTCCAGGAGATCCCGAGCTTTTTCGGCAGCGGGCTATGGCAAGGCGACCTTTCCGCGATGCGTGAGGATCAGCCGCGGAAGAAGCGGCCATCCGCCGCACGCCGGAGGCCCAAGAAGTGATCCTTGTGGACACTTCCGTTTGGATCTCTCTGCTCCAGCGTAAGCCACGTGCCTGGCTGGATGCGGATCAATTACTGAACTTTATCACCTGTGGGCCCATCATCCAGGAGCTTCTTCAAGGTCTTCGAGAAGACCCGTCGAGTAGCGTTCTCCGCAATGACATCCTGGCCCTTCCCCGCGTAAGTGATCCCGTACCCATGGCTGCCTTTCTGCAAGCCGCCGAAATTTACCGGCAAGGGCGTCAAAAAGGATTTACGATCCGATCTTCCACCGATTGCTTGATCGCGGCGATAGCAATTCAGAACAACGTTCCGGTGTGGCATCGAGATCGTGATTATTCAGCGATCGCCAGATTCACCAGCCTGCGAGCCTACACCGGCACCACTTCCCGCTGACCGCTCTGCGTCACTACCTTGCGGCCCCGCAGGCGCGATTGCAATCTCTCCATGTAGAGATAAATCACAGGCGTGATGTACAGCGTCAGGAACTGGGAAACCACCAATCCGCCTACTACAGCCAAGCCGAGGGGCTGGCGGGCGTCAGCGCCCTCGCCCACTCCCAGGGCGATGGGAAGCGTCCCGAACAATGCCGCGACCGTGGTCATCATGATCGGGCGGAAGCGCAGCATGGCGCCGCGGAAAATGGCGTCGAATGGATTCATGCCATCCACGCGCTGGGCTTCCAGCGCAAAATCTATCATCATGATGGCGTTTTTCTTCACGACGCCGAACAGCATTACCAAGCCGACAAACGCGTAAAGATCCAGCTCCTTGTGGAACAGCCGCAGCGTAAGCAGGGCGCCAAACACCGCTGACGGCAGTCCGGAGAGAATCGTTATCGGGTGGATGAAGCTCTCGTACAAAATTCCCAGCACGATATAAATCACCAGAATCGCAACGATCAGGAGAATCGACATACCTTGGAACGATTTCTGGAACTCCTTCACCGTGCCCTGGAATTTGGCGCTAATGGTTGCAGGCATGCGCAGCTCGCGCACAGTGTTGTCCACTTGCTCGGCGGCCTGTCCGAGCGAAAAACCAGGCTTCAGATTGAACGAAACCGTTACCGCCGGAAGTTGCCCAAAGTGATTCACAGTCAGTGGTCCAACGGTGTTGGAGCGGTGAACCACGGCGTCCAACGGAACCAGCGGCCCCAGGGACGACCGGATGTAGAGTTTCGACAATGCCGACGGGTTGCGCTGGTATTGCGGCTCCACCTCGGCGATTACCGAATACTCGTTAGCCGGCGTATAGATTGTGGAAACCTGTCGTGAGCCATAGGCCGTGTACAAGGCGTCCTCGATTTGCTGCGCCGTCACGCCTAGTTGGAGTGCACGGTCGCGATCGATATCCACCTTGATCTGAGGGCTCGCGATCTGCAGGTCAGTATTCACATCCAGAAATCCAGGCAGGGCGCGCATCCGGGCAGCTAGTTGAGGCGCCCAGGTGTAAATCTCGTTGAGATTGGCGCTCTGCAGCGTCATCTGATACACGCTATTGCTGAATTGACCGCTGATGGTAATGGGCGGGGGATTCTGCAAAAACGCCATGATTCCCGGTATGCTGAACAGCTTGGGACGCACATCTTCCAGAATCTGGTCGACGGAGAGAGGGCGTTCCGAGCGCGGCTTCAACGTCATGAAAACCACTCCCGAGTTTCCAGCCGGAACAAAAGCGCCAACCTCCGTGGCGTAGGGGTATTGCTGCAGAACCGACATCACGGCGCGCTGGTGCTTCACCATGGAATCGAACGAAATGTCCTGGCCGGCCAAAGTGAATCCGAAAAGGAAGCCACTGTCCTGGCTGGGAATAAATCCGGTCGGCATGGTGAAAAACAGAGCCAGCGTTCCGCCCAGCAAGGCAAACGCGAAAACGATGGTCGCGAACTGGTGGCGAAGCACGGTTTTGAGCGTGTACTCGTAAGCGTGCGCCATGCCCTGGAATCCGGCTTCGAGGCCGCGATACAGCCGGCCATGCCGCGCTTTGTGATCGATGCGCAGAAAGCGGCTGCCCAGCATCGGAGTCAAGCTCAGTGAAATGAAGCCGGAGATCAGAATTGCAATGGTGATGGTTACGGAGAATTCGTGCAGCAGACGGCCCACAATGCCGCCCATGAACAAGACCGGGATGAACACCGCCACCAGGGACACGGTCATGGATATAATCGTGAACCCGATTTCGCGAGACGCCAGCAGCGCCGCTTCCATGCGCGAATGGCCGAGTTCCATATGCCGCACGATATTTTCGAGCATGACAATGGCGTCGTCCACCACAAATCCCACCGAAAGCGTCAGAGCCATCAACGAAAGATTGTTGAGGCTATAACCGAGCAGATACATGGCGGCGAACGTGCCGATGATCGACAAAGGCACTACAGCGCCGGGAATCACGGTAGCGGAGACGTTGCGGAGAAACAGGAAAATGACCATCACTACCAGGCACACGGTCAGCACCAGAGTAAACTCCACATCGCGGATGGATTTGCGGATGGATTGCGAGGCATCGAACGCCACGCTCAGATGCACCGTGGGAGGGATCTCCTTCCGGAATACCGGTAGAAGCTTCATGACGTTGTCGACCACTTGGACCGTGTTCGTGCCGGGCTGCCGGTTTACGGCTAGCATGACGCACTGTTTCCCGTTGCTCCAAGCGACAGTCTTATCGTTCTCGACGCCGTCCAGAACTCGCGCCAGCTGCTCTAATCGCACCGGATTGCCATTGCGGTAGGCCACAATCAACGGCCGGTACGCGGCGGCGTTCATCAACTGCCCGCTGGATTGAACCGTGAACGCTTGCTTTTCCCCATAGAGTTTGCCGGTGGGCAGATTGACGTTGCTCTGCTCGATGGCACGTTGCACTTCGTCGATGCCGAGGTTGCGAGCCGTCAGCGCGTCGGGATCCACTTGCACACGGACCGCGTATTTCTGGGTGCCGAACACTTGCACGCGAGAGACGCCGCTGACCATCGAGATGCGCTGTGCGAGCAGCGTCTCGCCGTACTCATCCACGGTATAGAGCGGCAGCGTATCGGAACTAAGCGCCATGTAAAGGATGGGCTGCTCGGCAGGATTGACCTTCTGATAGGATGGCGGCCTGGGCATGTTGGGCGGAAGCTGCGAGCCGGCCTTGGTCATGGCTGCCTGCACGTCCTGCGCCGCGGCGTCAATGCTGCGATCCAGCGTGAATTGGACCGTGACTGTTGTAGTTCCTTGCGAGTTGGTGGAACTCATGTTGTCCACGCCGGAGATAGTGGAAAACTCACGCTCGAGCGGGGTTGCCACCGACGATGCCATGGTTTCCGGATTCGCTCCCGGAAGCGACGCAGTGACTTGAATGGTCGGATAATCCACGCTGGGAAGCGCGGCCACCGGCAAGGCGCGATAGCCCACAATTCCAAACAACAGAACCGCGAACATGACCAGCGCGGTCATTATCGGCCGCTCGATGAAGAGCCTGGAGACGTTCATGGTTTAGCTGCCTTTCGCTTCGAGCTTGTCTGCCGGTACGGGTCTCACATGAGCCCCGGGGTACAAAAGCAGCTGCCCGTCTGTAACCACGGTCTCGCCCGCGGCGACACCCTTCTCGATTACAATCCTGCGATCCAGCGTTGGCCCAACCGTTACCGGCCTCAGCTCCACGCCCTTGTCCGCTTTGACGACGTAGACGAACTGCCCTTGCTGACCCGCTTGCACCGCTTCCGCAGGCACAAGCGTGACATTCTTCAGTGTGTCGAGCGTCAGCGCTACGTTGACCAACTGCCCCGGCCACAGGATGCGTTCCTGGTTGTCAAAAGTGGCCTTCAGGCGAATGGTTCCCGTGGTGTTGTCGACGGTGTTGTCGATGACGGACAGAAATCCGCGAGCGGTCTTGTGCGTGTCCTCCTGCAAGGAGACCTGAACCGGAAGCTTGCGATCGCCGCTGTTCTTGCGGATATCGCCCAGGTATTGCTCCGGAACGCCAAAACTCACGAAGATTGGCTCAATCTGATTGATAACCACCAGTGCCACATCGCTGACTTTCACCAGATTGCCTACATGCACCAGCAGGTTGCCAGCGCGGCCGGAAATCGGCGAGCGGATCTGGCAATAAATGAGATCGAGCTTGGCTCTTTCCACCGCCGCAAGGTCTGTGTCCACGCTTGCGCGGCTGCTTTCGATGGCCGCCTGGTCGGCGCGGGCGGACTGCCGGAGACTGTCCATGTTGGTCTGCATCTGCTCGCTTTGTTCGCGCGAGGTGACACCCTCTTTGCGCAGCGATTCGTAGCGGGCGGCCAGGACCTCGGCATTCTTCAACTGCGCGTTGTCTTTGGCTAGGTTCGCTTCGGCCTGCTGCAATTGCGCGCGGTCCTTGGCGGTGGCGGCTTCGGCCTGCCGCAGCGCGTCCTGATAGGGTCGGGAATCGATCTCGATCAGCAGATCGCCTTTTTGGACGTTGCCACCCTCGGTGAAATGTACAGCCGTCAACTCGCCGGCGATTTGCGATTTGATCTGCACCGTGGCGGAGGGCTCAACGCCGCCGATAGCGTGAATCTCCTCGGGAATAGATTCTTCGGTGGCCAGTGCCACAGTGACCGGCACGGGCGGGGGCGGTCCAGCGGATTTCACTTCACGCGAGCGGCAGGCGCTGAGTAAGAGCGCAAAGAAAACGGCAATGAGTAGGATGAGTCGCAATGATAGACCTGACCCTAGTTTCGATGAGACTCGGCTAGGAGATGATTCTATTTTGCCACAGGCAGCGCAGCGTAAGAAGAATTCACAAAGTGGGGCGGACC
The DNA here is from genome assembly GCA_003166875.1 of Bryobacterales bacterium. Taxonomy (GTDB): domain Bacteria; phylum Acidobacteriota; class Terriglobia; order Bryobacterales; family Bryobacteraceae; genus Palsa-89. The sequence continues at coordinate 18,451 of PMUN01000124.1, forward strand.
CCCTGGTCCGCGGCCGACGCCCCCGTCGGCACGGCTTTGGTTGCGGCTATGCTGCTCTGCGGGGCAGGCGCTTTCGCCTGCCAACCGATTTTGAAGCAGCGA